>JAFSCW010000115.1 GCA_017436605.1 Clostridia bacterium
CCCTTTCTCTGAATGCCCTTGGTGATATCCAGCTTCATCATTTCACCTCAAAGTTGACCGTTCCCTATTATACGCAGATCGCGTGGGATTGTCAAGCTAAATATTACAGCTTAGAAACAATTTCCAGCGTATCGCGGGCGATCGGCAGCTCCTCGTTGGTCGGGATGCGCAGGACCTTCACGGTGGAGTCGTCGGTGCTGATCACGCCGCAGGCGCCGCGGACGTTCTTAGCCGGGTCGATCTTGACGCCCATCCACTCGAAGCCGGCGATGACGTCGGCGCAGGCCTGGGTATCGTTCTCGCCGATGCCGGCGGTGAAGACGATGGCGTCAGCGCCCTGCACAGCGGCCATGTAGGAGCCGATGTACTTCTGCAGGCGGTAGACCCAGATATCCACGGCGTTCTGCGCCTGCTCGTCGCCCTGGGCGGCAGCGGCCTTGACGTCGCGCATATCGGAGGAAACGGAGAGGCCGGCGAAGCCGGACTTCTTGTTCAGGGTGTTGAGCATCTGGTGGATGTCCATGCCGGTGTTGTCCATGATGTACTCGAGGACGGCCGGATCGACGTCGCCGGAGCGGGTGCCCATCACGATGCCCTCCAGCGGGGTGAGGCCCATGGAGGTATCGACGACCTTGCCGCCGACGATCGCGCTCAGGGAAGAGCCGTTGCCCAGATGGCAGATGATGAACTTGCAGTCCTTGGGATCCTTGCCCAGGTACTTCGGGGTCTCGCCCGCGATGAAGCGGTGGGAGGTGCCGTGGAAGCCGTAGCGGCGGACCTTCAGGGTCTTATAGTACTCATACGGGACAGCGTACAGGAAGGCCTTGGGCGGCATGGTCTGATGGAACGCGGTGTCGAAGACAGCGACGTTCGGCTTGCCCGGCATAACCGCCTGGCAGGCCTTGATGCCGGCGATGTTCGGCGGCTGATGGAGCGGTCCGAGGGGGACGAGGTCTTCGATGGCCTTCATGCTCTCTTCGGTCACCAGGGCGGAAGCCTTGAAGGTTTCGCCGCCGTGGAGCACGCGATGGCCGCAGGCGCCGATTTCATCCAGGGACTCGATCGCGCCGTTTTCCTTATCGGTGAGCGCCTCGAGAACGGCGGCAATGGCCTCGGTGTGGTCCGCCATGTTGCGGGTGAACTCGATGACCTTGTTGCCCTCGGTCACGGTCTGCTTGAAGTGGGTGCCTTCGATGCCGATACGCTCGACCAGGCCCTTCGCCTTCACGGACTCATCGTCCATGTCGATCAGCTGGAACTTCAGGGAAGAAGAGCCAGCATTGATAACCAGAATCTTCATTGGAATCGACCTCCATCTTATTTGGGTTATGGCAGAATATTTAACCATGCCGCCGGACAGCCGCTGCCCGGATCGGCATGTTATTCCCTCGTTTCTCCGCGGCGATTTATCGTTTGTAAATCCGCCTCTTCGTGCTATAATAGACGCAACGACAAAAAAGCCGTCTCACATAATGACACGAATTGATTATACCGCATTTTTGCCGTTTTGAAAAGGTTACATGTGAATTTTTCTGTCAAACTATCCATATGATGGATGAAATAAGGAGCAGCTTATGCAGGTCACGGGCGTCATATGCGAATATAATCCCTTCCATCACGGCCATGCGCTGCATCTTCAGCGGGCCCGCGCGCTTTCCGGCGCGGATTATATCGTCTGCGCGATGAGCGGCGCGCTCACCCAGCGCGGCGTCTTCGCCCGGCATGACAAATGGACCCGCGCGCGCATGGCGCTTGAAGGCGGCGCGGATCTCGTGCTCGAGCTGCCCGCGCGCTTCAGCGCGGCGCCCGCGCCGGAGTTTGCGCTCGGCGGCGTTTCGCTGCTGACCGCCCTCGGCTGCCTGACCCATCTCTCCTTCGGCTGCGAAAGGGAATCCCTTCCTTTCTTATCCGCCGCAGCGCGTATCCTTTCCGACGAAACGCCCGCGTTCCGGGCCGCCCTGCGCGAGGGGCTCGATCGCGGCCTCTCCTTCCCGCAGGCCCGCGCCGCCGCCGCAGAGGCGGCCAGCGGCCTTCCGGGGCTGGCCGCGGCCGCCGCCCGGCCCAACGCCGCGCTCGCCCTGGAATACCTGCGCGCGCTGCCGCAGGGCGTCACGCCCGTTCCGGTTATCCGGGAGGGAAGCGGCTATCACGAGAAAACGCTCGGCGCGCTCGCCAGCGCAACGGCTGTCCGCGCCGCGCTCGCCGGCGGGGACAGGGATGCGGCGCTCGCCGCCGTGCCCAGCCCGAAGCTTCTTGTCAGGAGCGAGACGTCCGGGGACATTCATGAGGAGGAGGCGCTCACGCAGGCGCTGCTGTATCAGCTGCGCACGATGGACGCCGCCGCGCTGCGCGAAATCGCCGGCATGGACGAGGGGCTCGAATACCGCTTCATTTCCGCCGCAAAGACGGCGGCCACGCGCGGCGAGCTGCTTTCCCTGATCAAGAGCAGGCGCTACACGCATGCGCGCCTTTCCCGCCTCTGCGCCCATATTCTGCTGGGCGTCACCCGCGATTTCACAAAGGCGCATCGCGCGCCGACCTACGCGCGCGTACTCGGCTTCAAAAAGGAAGCCGCGCCCCTGCTGCGCACGATCAAGGAAAACGCCTCCATCCCGCTTGTCACCAAGACCGCGGGGTTTGACGATCCGCTCTTTATGCTCGACGTCCGCGCGCAGGATCTTTGGTCCCTCGGCGCCGCGTCGCCTGCCTGCCGCGCCTGCGGGCGCGACTATACCACCTCGCCCGTCATACTCTGATCCTCAGGAGGAATCCGCCATGCGTATGCTTGCGCTGCCCGCCGCGTTTATGCTTTCCCTCTGCCTGTATCTGCCCCTCCCGCGCGCGCAGGAGGCGCTTTTCTCCCTGCTCCGCCGGCTGTATGCGCGCGTTTCCGCCCGCCTGCAAGGCGAGGAGCGCGCCCTCCCGGCGTTCGTCCTCGCCGTCTTCGCGCTGACCGCGCTGCTGTGCGCCGTGCATCCCGTCGTCTGCTGTCTGCTGATGCTTCCGCTCTTCTCCTATGGCGCGGTCTTCCCGCACTGCGCCGCCGTGAAAGCCGAGCTCGATTCCGGCAGATATGCGCGCGACATCCCCGCCTACGAATCCCTTGTGCGCGCAACCTGCCTGCAGGTCGCCCCGGCCTTTGTCCTGGGCGCCGCCCTGCCGCTTCTACTGTGCGCCGCCGGCATCCCGCTGCATATGGGCTGCGCGCCCGGCTGGGCGTTCTGCGCGCTTCGCGCCGTCGATGCGGCGCATCCCCTGCGCGGCCGGATACTCTCGCTCTGCGAGCGGATGGCCGATCGGGTTATGCGGGCGCTGATGCGCCTTTGCGCCGGCGTCGTCGGCCGCAGCCCGCTGCGCGCGCAGGGCGAGGACGCCGTCTCGCGCATGATGAGCACGCTGGGCATCGCCGGCGACAGCACCGACACGCATGCGCCGATGTCCGGCGATATCTCGCAGGCAGCGTTTCTGTGTTTCTTCTGCTGCGGTCTTCTGCTCTTTACGCTGACGGCGGTCGGCTTCGTCCTGTGCAGCTGACGGCTTTGCATCCGGCTTCACGATATGACGCCATTCCGCGCCCGCAGCGTATTCCGATTCCCTGTCATGCAATAGAAAAGCGATACCGTTTCCCTTCCGGAGAACGGCATCGCTTTTTTTGTCTCTTTTGCTCTCTCTGTTTACAGCGCCATCAGCGACGCGACCACGCCCTCGGCCCATGCGTCAAAGCCGTCCGGGTTCATGTCGTAAAGCAGGCCGGTCATGTCCTGCGCGTTTGCCGTAAGCTGCGCGATGCTTTCGCCCAGCTTTCCGCCGGCGGGGGATACGACCGCCTGCGACGACAGCAGCTTCCCGACGAAGGAAAGCGCCGCCTCCGTGCGCGCGTCGTCCTGCCAGCAGCTGCGCGTAATCGCCACGCCGAAGCCCGGCGTACCCACGACGGCCGTACGCGCCTGCCCATCGACCGCAGGCAGGGAAACGACCTGCACGCTGTCATGGCGGGCAGCGTCGATCATCTGGGCAAGGCCGTCCGCGTCGATGCGCATCGCCGCCCTGCCGCTGAGGAACGCCTGCTCCGCGTCCATGTCCGTCATGTTCCACGGATCGCTGCCGAACGCCCCGACCTGCGCGAGCATCGTCAGCACGCTCTTCGCGCCGTCCAGCGAAGCGCCCTGTCCATACTGCGCCTGCGGCGCGCCGCTGAGCGCCGCGCAGTCCAGCATGATCTCCGGCCATTCGCAAAGCGCATTGGCGATGGGCAGCACGCCGTTTTGCCCGAGCACCATGCAGGCGGAGAGCAGCTGCTCAAACGTCTGCGGAACGGCGAGGCCATGCGCTTCCAGCACATCGGTATTGACATAGAGCGCTTCCCAGTTCAGCCGGACCGGCGCAAGCAGCGCCTGCCTGCCCTCGGTCATCGATGAAAAGACCTTTGCGCCCGGGAGTGCGCCGCCCGAGAGCAGCTCGCCCGCCGTGACCAACTCATTTTCCGTCAGCCCGCTGCCCAGCGGCAGCACGACGACGTCCGCCTCGCCGGCCTCCAGCATCTCGCCGAGGGTCTGAAAGAACATGTCATCCTGCACGCCGGAATAGTCCTCGACCATGTTGCCGGTTTCCTCTTCCCACTGTGTGATCAGATCCATGTAGCCCTGCGCGGCAAAGTCCATATCCGCAAAGGGCGTAAACGTCTTGAGCGTCACGCCCGCCGCCTGCGCGCCCGCGGCGCACAGCATGAGCACACAGAACATCAGCAGCATCATCCGTTTACGCATCGGCATACCTCCCTGCTTTTCGCCTGTTTACAGTCCAAGGTTGATCGCCTTCTGCAGCGTCTTCCTCGCCAGCGGCGCCGCGACGCCGCCGCCCGAACCGCCGTTTTCCACCAGCACGCAGATCGCGTACGGGGCGTTGTCATTGGTGATATAGCCCACGAACCACGCATGGGTCTCGATGGTCTTGTCGTTGCTCGCCTCGGCGGAGCCCGTTTTGCCCGCCACGACGTAGCCGTTGGAAAGCGCGGCGCGCCTGCCTGTGCCGGATTTAACCACGCGGATCATTTCCTTTTCGAGGCGCTGCGCCACATGCGATTCCATCACCCGCACGCCGTCAAAGCTGCCCGGGAGCTGTCTCGTCCCGCCCTGCGCGGTGGTGATCTCCGCGAGCAGATGCGGCTCGTTCATCACGCCGCCGTTGGCGATTGCCGAGGCGATGAGCGCCATGTGCATGGGCGTGGCGAGCACGCGGCCCTGACCGATCGAGGACCACGCCAGATCCTCCGCGCTCAGGTCGTCGATGGGGTAGCTGGAATTGTAGACGATCAGATCGCCGAACATGAAATTCTCGTTGAAGCCCAGGCGCTCCGCCGTCTCGCCCAGCATCTCATAGCCCAGATCCTGCGAGAGCGCGGCGAACGTCGTGTTGCAGGAGTTGGCAAAGGCGTCGGACAGCGACTGGATGCCGTGCCCGGCGGATTCCGTCACGGAATAATTGCCCACCGGGTAATAGCCCGTGCAGTTGAAGGCGAAGTCGTCCATATCCGGCAGGTTTTCCAGCGCGGAGGCCAGCGTCACGATCTTGAATGTCGAGCCCGGCGGATACAGACCCTGCGTCGCGCGGTTGATCAGCGCGCCCGCCGCCTCGTCCGAAAGCGCCGCGCCGACGTCCGTCGGATCAAACTGCGGCATGGAAACCATCGACAGGATTTCATGGGTCTTGTAATTGAGCACGACGACCGCGCCTCGCTTCCCCTCGGGGAATTCCTCGCTGATGTAGCGCGAGAGCCGCTCGGAGATCGTCAGCCGGATATCGTCGCCGCGCTGTGGCGTTCCCGTGACCGCGTCCATCACGCGCTCAAAGACGCTCGAGCGGAAGCCGAGCATGTACTGCGCGTGGAACGTATCCACGCCGGTGGATACCTTGCCGCCGCTGTCGCCGACGACCTGCGAAACCGCCCTGCGCGTATCACGGCTGCCGTGATAGCGGCGCTCGCCGCGCTCGTCCGTGTAGGCGAGCACGGTGCCGTCCCTGTCGCGGACGGCGCCCATGATCACGCTCTGCTTCTGGCTGGAAATGCGCGGGTTATGCGGATTGGCCACCCAGCGCCCGCCATAGAAATAAACCGAGTAGCAGAAATAGGCGATCATCAGCGCGAAGACCGCAAGCATGAGCAGCACCAGCATATGGATACGGCGCTTGATGACTTTGATACGATCACTTCCTTATATATGGCCCTGTGTATGGCCTGCCTGCCCGATCATCCTTTGATCGACAGGATGTCGTCCTCCATGTCCGCCTTGGTTCTGGCCGCGATGCCATGCAGGATGCCGGTCATCATCAGGCAGGAAAGCAGCGAAGAGCCGCCGTAGCTGAGGAAGGGCATCGTCACGCCCGTCAGCGGGATCATCTTGATCACGCCGGCGACGATCATGAACGTCTGGATGGCAAAAATCGCCAGCACGCCGCAGCCCAGCAGCATATCAAACGACCGGCGCGTATGCGTAATCAGCGATACGCCGCGCAGGATCAGCACAAGATACACCGCCAGCAGCAAAAGCCCGAAGACCACGCCCAGCTGCTCACAGATGACGGCGAAGATAAAGTCGTTGTAATAGGCAGGAATCTTTTCCGGCGTTCCCTGGCCGAGGCCCACGCCGAACAGTCCGCCCGAGCCGATCGCCAGCAGCGCCTGAATGATCTGATAGCCCTTGTCCAGCGGATCAGACCAGGGATTGCGCCACATCGCCACGCGCACCTTGACATGCGCGAACATTCTGTAGCCCAGAACCGCCGCCGCCGCGCCGCCGCCAAGGCCCATGACCGTCAGCGGGACATTGCCGCAGGCCGCATAAAACAGCACCAGCGTCGCCGCATAATAGATCAGCGCCGTGCCCAGATCGCGCTGGAGCATCAGGAGCAGCAGACAAGCGCCGGCGAAAAGAATGGCCGGCATCATCTGCAGCACCGTTCTGTGCGCGCTGAAATAATAGGCGAGCGAGAGCACCAGCGAGAGCTTGACCAGCTCGCTGGGCTGGAACGAGCCCAGAAACGGCAGCTCGACCCAGTTCTTCGCGCCATTCTGCCAGCTGCCGAATGCCAGCGGCAGCAAAAGCGCGCCGATACCCAGCACCATCGAAAGCATCGTCAGGCCCCTGAACCGGCGCATCCGCGAGACGGCGAGGCTGACCACGAGCATCGCGGCGAGGCCAAGCGCATAATACGACGCCTGCCGCACGGCGCGCTCGGGGGTGACGGTATAGAGCACGACCATGCCCACGCCGCAAAGGAAATTCGTCAGCGCCATGATCAGCGGATCCAGCGGCAGGAACCTCGGCAGCAGGAGCGCCGTCGCGGCGGCCAGCGGCGCCATCACCGCCAGCAGCGAAAACGCGCGCAGATCGACCGCGCCCTCCGTCCGCACGGCAAGAAGCATGAAGCCCATCGCCTCGAACAGCACCGTCATCAGCGTGATCATCACGACCGGCATATCGACGCCCCGGCTGACGGCGCGCCGCCTGTCGCGCATGGCCTTTTCCGTCTTTTCCCGCGCGCGCCTGTCCCGGCCGCTCTCGCGGCGCGCGGCGCTGCGCGGCCCGGCCTTCATGCGCGCGTCGATGAGGCCGTCCTTTTTCCCGCCGCCCCTGCCCGGGGCAGCCGTTTTTTTCCTCTGCGCGGCTCTGGTCTTTTCCGCGCCCCTGGCCTCCGGCTTCGCCGCGGCCTTTCCCCGCGCCTTCGCGGCCGGCTTTTCCGCAGCGCCGGCTGCGGCCTTCCTTGCCGCGCCGCCGGTCTGCCTGCGCGCCTGCGCGGGCTTTTCCTCTTCGGTTTTTTTATATCTTGCGTTCACCGCGCCGTCGCCCGTTTTTCTGCGCTTTGCGGTGAAGATTTCCCGCGCCACTGTCTCACCTCCGCGTCCGCCGGCTTTGCTTTTCTTCCATCATGCCGATCGTTTCCATCGCTTCGATCGTCCCGGCGCCGCCCCTCTTCGTCCGGCTGCCCTTGCCGTCCCGGTTTTCTTTCCGTGCCTTTGCGCCGTCTGCGCCCGCCCGATCGAGCGCGCGCTGTTTCATCAGCTTCTTCTCCCGGCGGATTTCGCCCTTGCCCGGCGCGCCGATGCCCTCGCCGCGTCCCTGCCTGGCGTTGCGCCTGCGCTCGCTGGTGACATACGGATCGTCCTTTGCGCCGCGTCCGCGCCTTGCGCCATAGAGCCTGAGCACCAGCTTCGCATCGCCCACGCGCACGACCGCGCCGTCCTCGAGCACGGCCTCGTCGCCCGGCTCCACGGGCACGTCGTCCACGAGGAAACCGTCCCTGTGCAGGGCGGCCATGTGCAGCCTGCCCTCCTCCATCCAGAAAAACGCCGAGCGCATGTGTACCCTGCGCACGGGGATGCAGATATCGCAGCTATGCCCGGAGCCCATCGTGCCCTCGTAAGGCACGCTCAGCTCCTCGCCCGCGGCGAGCCTGCGCCCGCCGGAGAGCACGCGCAGCACGCCGGCCGCGCCGACCTGCGGCGTATGCCGCATCACGCGGGCATAGACCGCGCGGTCGGAGGCGTATTTGCGCGCCGCCAGCAGCACGATCAGCGCGATGAGCGCCGCGCTGATATAGCCGAAGCACAGCGACAGAACCTGAAACCACGCCTGCGTCAACGCGGCGCACCTCCCCTCATCACCGCAGGCAAAGGCGCCGTGCGGGAATATTCGTTCCCACAGATTATATCATAGAAACGGCGCGTCCCGCCATTTTCATCCCGAAAAATGCACTTTATTTCGCCCGCAGCGCCCATCGGCGCCGCCAGACGCTGGCAATTCCTGTACGCCGCTTGCCAAATCGCGTGCAGACGTGTATAATGTATGAGTTAGATTATCGCCATAGGCATATGTGTACAGGAGGAAACGCATGGCAGAAGAAAGAATGCTCATTACCGGTGGGCAGCGGCTGGAGGGCACCGTCCGCGTCAGCGGAGGCAAGAACACCGCCGTCGCCATCATTCCGGCAGCCATCCTGAGCGAAACGCCCTGCGTGATTGAGAACCTGCCGAGCATCGAGGACGTTCACGTCTCCGTCGAGACGCTCCGGCATCTTGGCGCAAAGGTCGACTGGGACCCGAAGGAAGGTGTCATGGTGGTCGATGCGAGCACCATTCACTGCACCGAGGTTCCGCTGGATCTGTGCCGTAGGATGCGCGCCTCTTCTTATTATATCGGCGCGCTGCTGGCGCGCTTTGGCGAGGCGAAGGTGCCGCTGCCCGGCGGCTGCAACATCGGCCGCCGCCCCATTGATCAGCACATCAAGGGCATGCGCGTGCTGGGCGCCCGGGTCGACACGACCGGCGGCCTGGTCAGCGCGACCGCGCAGGAAGGCCTCGTCGGCGGCGACGTGTTCATGGACATGGTCACCGTCGGCGGCACGATCAACGTCATGCTCGCCGCCTCCCGCGCGCGGGGCACGACCACCATCTATAACGCCGCCAAGGAGCCGCATATCGTCGATACCGCGAACTTCCTGAACTCCATGGGCTGCAAGGTCAAGGGCGCCGGCACGGACGTTATCCGCATCCGCGGCGTCGAGAGCCTGCGCGCCCGCCGCCCGTACGCGGTCATTCCGGATCAGATCGAGACCGGCACGCTGATGATCGCCGCCGCCGCAACGCACGGCGATGTGACCATCACCGGCTGCATCCCCACGCACATGGAGGCGCTGACCGCCAAGCTGCTGGAAATGGGCGCGCGCGTGGACGAACGCGACGACGCCATCCGCGTCCGCTCCATGGGCGCGCATCGCGCGGTCACCTTCAAAACCCAGGTCTATCCCGGCTTCCCGACCGACCTGCAGCAGCCCATGAGCGCGCTGCTGTGCACGGCGTCGGGCACCTCCACGGTCGTGGAGAACATCTTCGAATCCCGCTTCCGCCATCTGATGGAGATGGAGCGCATGGGTGCGCGCGTGCGCCTGTTCGAGCAGACGGCCATCATCGAGGGCGTTCCGCAGCTGCACGGCGCTGCGGTCGAGGCGAGCGACCTTCGCGCGGGCGCGGCGCTCGTCGTTGCGGGTCTGATGGCGCAGGGCACGACCGAAATCAGCAATACGCATTTCATCGACCGCGGCTATGAGCACCTTGAAGACAAGCTTTCCAGCCTCGGCGCGAAGATTTCCCGTGTCAGGTATTGATTTTCCGCAGTTTTTCTCAGATGATTTCAACATTTTTAAGGCGGTTTTCTCCGCCTTTTTTTGATATTTGTGCCGTTTTCTGCGCCAATGGCTCCAAAAGCCTTGATTTGCCATGTTTTTTTCTTGCTAGCCAAATCCTTCTATGCTATAATGGACGCTGGTTGCCCCTAAAACGGGCGTTTATAAATAGATAAAAATCTATTAAAAAGCGACGGCAGACGCCGCGCTCAACCTTTAGGAGGGTTTTACCTATGCCTCTGATGAACGAATACAACAAGGACACGATCAAAGCGTCCATCCTCAACAAGCTGCTGCGCTACTACGGCACGACGATTGAGGAAGCGACCCCGAAGCAGATCTACAACGCCGTGGCCTCCACGGTCCGCGACCAGATCATGCTCAAGTGGCGCTTTGAGAAGGAAGCTCGCCGCGAGGAGAAGGCCAAGCGCCTGTACTACCTCTCCATCGAGTTCCTCACCGGCCGCTGGCTGCACAACAACCTGCTCAACCTCTGCTCGACCAAGGAATACGAAGAAGCGTTCAACGAGCTGGGCCTGACGCTGCGCGGCGTGCTGCACGAGGAGCCGGAACCGGCTCTGGGCAACGGCGGTCTCGGCCGTCTGGCCGCCTGCTTCCTGGACTCCCTGGCCACGCTGGATCTGCCGGCCATGGGCTGCACCATCCGCTATGAGTACGGCCTGTTCCGTCAGCGCATCGTCGACGGCCAGCAGGTCGAGGTTCCGGACGAGTGGCTGACCTACGGCAATGCCTGGGAAATCCCGACTCAGCGCGACGCTGTGACCGTCCGTTTCGGCGGCCAGATCGTCGAAAACTGGATGGGCGACAAGCACTACGTCTCCCTGCAGAACACCGAAGACGTCATCGCCGTGCCGTATGATCTTCCGATCCTCGGCTACAACAACGAGGTCGTCGACCGTCTGCGCATGTGGAGCGCCGTGCTGCCCAAGAACTTCAACCTGCAGAAGTTCTCCGCCGGCGATTACAACGGCTCCACCGAGGAGAGCGACTCCATCGCCGCTCAGATCTCCAAGGTCCTCTATCCGGAAGACAACACCTACAACGGCAAGAAGCTGCGCCTGATGCAGGAGTACTTCCTCGTCTCCTCCACGCTGCAGTACGCGATCAAGGACTTCAAGCGCGTCTACGGCACCAACATGGATGAGCTGCCGGAGAAGGTCGCCTTCCACATCAACGATACGCATCCGGCCATGGTCATTCCGGAGCTGATGCGCATCCTGGTGGACGAAGAGCACCTGCCGTGGGAGGTTGCCGAGCGCATCACCCAGAACACCGTCGCCTACACCAACCACACCATCATGGCCGAAGCGCTTGAAAAGTGGCCGGAGAGCATGATGCGTGAGACCCTGCCGCGCATCTACGCGATCATGCAGGAGCTCAACCGCCGCCTGTGCCAGAAGCTGTTTGACCGCTTCCCGGGCGAGTGGGACCGCATCGGCCACATGGCCATCCTGGCTTATGATCAGGCGCACATGGCCAACATGTGCATCGCCTACTCCAAGGCCGTCAACGGCGTTTCCCAGCTGCACGGCGACATCCTCAAGCGCTCCACCTTCTCCGACTACTACAAGATCATGCCGGAGAAGTTCATGGCCATCACCAACGGCATCACGCCGCGCCGCTGGCTGATGCTGGCCAACCCGGCGCTCTCCGCCCTGCTGGATGAATCCATCGGCCAGGGCTGGCGCAAGGACACCATGGAGCTGGAGAAGCTGCTTCCGCTGGCGGTTGACGCCGCCTTCCAGGAGGCCTTTGCCAAGG
>JAFSCW010000014.1 GCA_017436605.1 Clostridia bacterium
CGTGACCTCCGCCGCCACCATGTCCCTCAATGACAGCCACGGCAACATCATCGCTGCGATCGTCAAGAGCGCCGCGAACAAGGTTGACGTCGAACTGACCATCGGCAAGTAATCTTCAACCTGAGGATATGAATCAGCCCCGCAGAGCGCTGCTCTGCGGGGCTTTTTGTCCGTTGATCAGGTTGATCCTGGCATGCGAAAAGCGCGCCCGGGCCATTCCGGACGCGCTTTCCGTTATCAGGAGATTCCCGTATGGAATCAGGAGGGGTGGATTTAGTCTTCGAAGGTGAACGGCTTGATCTGACGGATCACGTCGAGGATCGTGCCGTCGCGCGCCTCCAGGACGGCGACGACTTTGTCTTCGAACTGCACCGGATCCGGACGGCCGACCATCGAATACGCCTTTTCCTTCAGGCTCTCGATCGTCACATGCTCAATGCCCGCCTTGTCCAGGCACTCGATCAGATCCTGACGCAGCGGGTTCACCGCGATGCCGTAATCCGTGACCAGGACATCGACGCAGTCGCCCGGGGTGGTGACGGTCACGACGTTCTCGCACACCGTCGCCATGCGGCCGCGCACCAGCGGGGTCACGATGATGCACACCTTCGAGCCCGCAGCGGTGTCCGGATGTCCGCCCGGCGCGCCGCGGAGCACGCCGTCCGAACCGGTCAGAACGTTGACGTTAAAGCCTGTGTCGATCTCCAGCGCCGCGAGCACGACGAAGTCCAGCTTGTTGACAAACGCGCCCTTGTTCGCCGGATTGGCGTACTGGGAAGCGCTCATCTCAAAGTGGTTCGGCGTCTGGTTGATGGAATTGACCGCGTCCAGGTCGAAGTCCTGCACGTCGATGACCTTGCCGATCTTGCCCTTCTTCAGCAGCTCGACCATCGGCTTGCAGATGCCGCCGATCGCCCAGCCCATCTTGATGCCCTGCTCGTCCATGTACTTCTCCAGGAACAGGTTCGCAGCAAGGCTCGGGCCGCCGACGCCGGTCTGGAAGGAGAAGCCGTCCTTGAAGTACGGCGTGCTGGCAATGACCTTCGCTACGTTCTCCGCCATCATCAGATCGCGCGGATTCTGGGAAATACGCGCAGCCGCAGAAGCGATCTTCTTCGGGTTGCCGATGGAATCGACGACGACCACAGCGTCCACGTCGATCGCCTCGACAGAGGCCGGCATGTTCGGGAAGTCGACGAGGCAGTCGGTGATCACGACCACGTGATCCGCGAACTTCGCGTCCGTCATCGCATAGCCCAGGCTGCCGCAGTTGCTCTTGCCGCCGATGCCGCGGCTGTTGCCCACGCAGTCGGAGGTCGGCGCGCCGACAAACGCGATGTCGATATGCACCTCGCCCGCCTCAATCGCGCGCGGACGGCCGCCGTGGCTGCGGATAATCGCGGTGGTCTTCAGCTTGCCCTCGGAGACGACCTGGCCCATACGGCCGCGGATGCCGGAGGTCTGGATGCCGATGACCTTGCCCTCTTCGATGTAGTCGGCGATCAGGTCGTGCGCCGCGCCCAGAGAGGACGCCGCAATCGTCAGATCCTTCAGGCCCAGCTCTTCGATCGCCGCCTTCATGACCATGTTCACGACAAAATCGCCCTCGCGCAGATGATGATGGAACGAGAACGTCATGCCATCACGCGCGCCGCACTGGATGAGCGCGTCCTTGATCGTCTCAACGATCTTGCTTTCCTGCGGCTTTTCGTAGCGGCGGGTCTTCGGGGAGGCCTTCTGCACGTACTTGCCGTCCATATAGTTCTTGCCCTGATAGACTTCCTTGCCATTCTCAAGCAGGAAATCCGGGATTTCGCGTCCTACTGCGTTTTTCATACCAGATCCCCCTCATACATGCCGCAGGCCTTCGCCAGCTTCAGCGTGCGCTCCGCGCCCGGGATGAAAGCCACGTCGACCATCTTGCCGTTCACCGTGAATACGCCGATTCCGGCGGCAGCCGCCTCGCGGAACGCGCTGACCATCGCTTCCGCCTGCAGCACTTCTTTCTCCGTCGGCGCAAAAATCTCGTGCACCAGGCGGATCTGCTTCGGGTTGATCAGGCTCTTTCCGTCGAAGCCCATCGCCTTG
Organism: Clostridia bacterium; assembly: GCA_017436605.1. GTDB lineage: Bacteria > Bacillota > Clostridia > Christensenellales > Aristaeellaceae > Ventricola. The sequence continues at coordinate 2,089 of JAFSCW010000014.1, forward strand.
TTCTGGCGCACCTCGGCCTCAAAGCCCGCGTTGTCGTCCAGATCGGTGAACACCGTGTCAAAGCACTGGATGCCCGCCGCGCGCGCCGCCATCAGCATCTGGCCGCGAGCCACCAGCATATCAATGCCGGACGGATCGAACTTCGTCTGCATGCACTTGCGGAAATCGCCGCCCGAAATCGCCACGCCAAACATACGCTCGCTCGCGCAGCAGATCTCGTACGCATTGAGCACGCCCTTCGGGCTTTCCAGCGCCGCCATCAGCAGCGTACGGCCCACTTCCACGCCAAATTCCTTCTCAGCCTCGGTCACAGCCGCTTCGACGGTCTTCACATCCTGCGCGCTTTCGCACTTCGCGATGCGGATGCCATCGGCGCCGCCCGCCACGCACACGCGGATGTCTTCCTGCCAGTGCGGGGTGTCCAGGCCGTTGATGCGCACGATGACCTCGGTCTTGCCGTAGTCGATCGTCTTCAGCGCGTGATACAGCGAGAAGCGCGCCGCATCCTTCTGATTCTCCGCGACAGCATCCTCCAGGTCCAGCATGATGGAGTCGCATCCATAGATATAAGCATCCTTGATCAGGCCCGGCTTCTGCGCGTTCATGAACATCATCGTACGGCGAAGACGGAACCTTTCCGGCGTCGGTCGATTGATCACCTGATCACACCTCCCCACGGAATACCCGCAGCGCTCTTGTCGCAGCTGCGGAACACGGCGCACTCCACGCGCGCCTTCAGCGTGCAGTCCAGCGCGCCCTTATCCACTACGGTTACCTTGCCGCTCGTGACGTCAAGGCGCTCCAGCGTCTCCAGGACGGTCGCGCGGATCTGACGGCCATACTGATTCATGACGCTGGACGAAATGTCCAGCTCAATTCCATTTTCGGCCGGCTCGACGGTCACCATCGCGTCGCTCGATTCGAGCGTTCCGGCCACTGCGTTCTTTTCAATCTGCATACTCTGTTTCCCTGCCTTTTCTTACGGTTGTTGCTCCGCTTTCCTCTCCCGGTTATCCCAGCAGATGCACCACGAAGCTCAGAATGGATGGGAATACCAGCACCACGACGATCAGCCGCAGCACCTGCAATACAACCAGCTTGGCGCTCGATACGCCAAGGTCGGCGCTGATCAGCGCCATGTCGCTCGCGCCCGCCGGCGTCGCCGCCAGCATCCCCTCGCGCCGGCTGAAGCAGCCCGCGCGATAGAGCAGATAGCCGATGACGAAGCAGCCGAGCGTGTATCCTGCAATCAGGATCACCGCCGGCAGTCCGAGCGTGGTGAGCAGCCTCAGCTGCTCCGCGCCGATGCTCGCCCCGACGTAGGCGCCGGAGAGCAGCTGCGCGCATTTGCGCAGAATCCGCGGCATCTGTGCCTTTCCGGGAAAGGCGCAGGCGTACACGATCGAGCCCAGCGTCGCAAAGCCCATCGTTCCCGAGGGCATCGGCGATACCTTGCCAATCAGGCCGCATACCGCTGCAACAGCAAACGTCGCAAGGACGTTCACCGCCTGAAAATCCTTTTTCTTCTTGGTTTTGACGACCTCAGTTCTGCCCGCGTCGTCGCCGCCGGTCACCACGCGGATCATCAGCGGGAAGCATCCGATCCCCAGCACCAGGCGGATAAACTGGAACGTCACCACGACGGACGGGTCTGCGCCCATGTCGGCCGCGATCATCGGGATATCGCTGATCCCGCCGGGCACGCAGCACATCAGGGCCGTCATCAGATCCAGACCGCTGACATGATGAATCAGCAGCCCGCTGATGATGTTGATCACCAGCAGACACGGAATCAGAATCAGCGCAGGCTTCACGACCGTCTTCATCTCGCGCACGTCGTCCCGGGTGATGCCCGAACCGATGAATGCGCCGGCGATAATCTGTGCCAGCGTCTTCGCAGGAGCAGGCATATGCGACTGTCCCGTCGTCACGCCCAGCAGGCATGCGCCGATGACTGCGCCGATCATCATTCCGCCGGGAACGCGCAGACGATCCAGCACGCGGCCCACGGCCAGCGCGCACAGAATGGTCAGCAGCAGCTGTATCCACTGCGGCATGCTACCACCTTCTTCTTAACGAAAACGAAACGTCCTTATGGCACCGATGCGCCTGCCAGATATTGGCAGGCGCATCGGCATGATAGAAGAAGCGAATCGTCTCGCCGATTCCAATATAAGGGTACGATTCTGCCGATTACTTCTTCGCCTTGGCCTTCTTGATCAGCGGCATGACGATCGGGGTCACCAGCATGACGATGCAGAAGATGATGACGACGAACGCGATCGGGTTCTGAACCGGGCTGAACATGTTCATGACGCTGCCCTTGCTCATCAGATACGCACGGGAGAAGTTGCTCTCGCACATGGAGCCCAGAACCAGGCCCAGAACGATCGCGGCGCTGTTGAAGTGGCAGGCCTTGACGACGATGCCCAGAACGCCCGCCAGAACCATGATCTGCACGTCAGCGATGGACATCTGGTTCGCATAGGAGCCGATGATGGCCAGCATAACGATGATCGGTCCGAGGTAGGAGTACGGGATCGCGAGGATCTGCGCGAAGACCTTGGCGATGCCGATCGCAACGATAACCATCAGGATGTTGGTGACGATCATGGAAGCGAAGGTCGCAGAGAGGTACTCCGGCTGGTTGGTCAGCAGCAGCGGTCCAAGCTGGACGCCCTTGAGCGTCAGCGCGGACATCATAACCGCAGCAGCGTTGCCGCCCGGGATGCCCAGGGACAGCAGCGGAACCATCGCGCCGCCGGTCGCAGCGTTGTTGGAAGCCTCAGAAGCAGCAATACCATCGATGATGCCGGTGCCCCACTTTTCCGGGTACTTGGACATCTTGTTCTCCATGGTGTAGCACAGGAAGGAAGCGATGGTCGCGCCAGCGCCCGGCAGGATGCCGACGACGGTACCCACGACGGAGCAGCGGAGCATCGTCCACTTGATGGACCACAGTTCCTTCAGGCTCGGCATCTTGGTGTCGACCTTGCCGCCGGTGATGCCGTCTTCAGCGGTCATGCGCTTCTTCTTGGAGTTGGTCTGCTTGAGCACCTCGGTCACAGCGAACAGACCGATCAGCACCGGGATCATCTCGATGCCGGCCAGCAGCTGCTGGGAGCCGAAGGTCAGGCGCTGCACGGCGTACATCTTATCCTGGCCCACGCAGGCGAGCAGCAGGCCGATGAGGCCGGAGATGATGGTGGTGAGGATGTGGTCGCCGTCCAGGCAGGTCAGGATGGACAGACCCATGAAGGTGATGGCGAACAGGTCGGCCGGGCCGAACTGCAGCGCAGCCTGGGTCAGCGGGCCGGACAGCAGGAACATCGCCAGCGCGGAAACGAGACCGCCGATCGCGGAGGCGAGCAGCGCGACGCCGAGAGCCTTGCCGGCCTCGCCGCGCTGCGCCA
>JAFSCW010000116.1 GCA_017436605.1 Clostridia bacterium
ATCCATCCGGGAACCGCAATAGTCGCCTGTCGGCTCCTTTGCAATTCCGACGCTCCGCCTCGCTTCTTCGCCCACTGGGCGCGCTCGTCTCCGGTCCCCTTCGCCCCTTTGGAATCCCCTTACCCCTTGAAACGACCGGGGGGGCGGCCCCGGACCCCGGAGTGCACATATGATAGATGAGAAAACCGTTGTAGGGGAGGGGCTCTGCTCCTCCCGTTTTTGTGCTTATCCCATGCCTTCCGGCGGTGATGAAACCGTCCTCTCTGGGGAAGGCTTTTTGCGCGTTGGGTCAATCCGTCTTCGTGGACAAGGGGATGCAATCCGCGCTACAATGTGGCATAGCATGAACAAAGGCTATTGGGGGAACGGACAGATGAAGGAGAACACAGAGCAGACGGAGAGCATCGGCCTTCGCCTGTGGAACAGGGGCAAAAAGGGCGCGTGGTCGCTGGTGTTCAGCCGCATGGGCATCGTGATGCTCCTGTTTCTCGTGCAGATTCTTGCGCTCTTTGTCATCTTCCGCTGGTTCGCGCAGATCTCGCCGCATCTGATGGGCACGGCGATGCTGATCGACATCGTGATGATTCCGGTGCTGCTGATGAGCCGGCTCGATCCGACGGCGAAGATCACCTGGCTGATGGTCGTGCTGGTGATGCCGGTGTTCGGTTCGCTTCTGTATGCCTATACGCAGAGCAACTTCGGCCACAGGGCGCTCAAAAAGCGCACGGCGCAGCTGGCGGAACAGAACATGGAGAGAATCCAGCAGGATCCGGCGGTGCAGCGCGCGCTGCAGATGAACAACCCCGGCACGGCGGCGCTGGCGCGGTATATGAAAAGGAGCGGCTGCCATCCCGTCTTCACCAACACGCAGGTGGAATACTTCCCGCAGGGCGAGGACAAATGGGCGCGCCTGCTCAGCGAGCTGGAAAAGGCGAAGAAGTTCATCTTCCTCGAATATTTCATCATCGAGGAAGGCGTGATGTGGGGGCGGATGCTCGAAATCCTCGCCAGAAAGGCCAAAGAGGGCGTGGAAATCCGCGTCATGTACGACGGCACCTGCGAGTTTTCCCGCCTCCCGCGCGATTATCCCGCTCGGCTGCGGGCGCTCGGCATCCGCTGCAAGGCGTTCGCGCCGCTGACGCCCTTCCTCTCGACCCACTATAACTACCGCGACCACCGCAAAATCCTGGTGATCGACGGCCATACGGCCTTCTGCGGCGGCGTGAATCTGGCGGATGAGTACATCAACAGAATCCGCAAGTTCGGCCATTGGAAGGATACCGCGGTGATGCTGCACGGCGACGCTGTGCGCAGCTTCACGCTGATGTTTCTGCAGATGTGGAACATCGAGGAGCGCAGGCCGGTGTATGATCCCTATCTCGATCCGCCGGAAAAGACGGTCTGCGCGCCGGGCTTCGTCATCCCCTATGGGGATTGTCCGCTGGACGAGGATAAGCTCGGCGAGCGCGTGTACATTGACATCCTCAGCCGCGCGCAGAAATACGTCTACATCATGACGCCGTATCTGATTCTGGACAGCGAGCTGGAAAACGCGCTGATCTATGCCGCCGAGCGCGGCGTGGACGTGCGGCTGATCCTGCCGGGCGTGCCGGACAAGGCCGCGCCGTATGCGCTGGCGAAGACGTATTATCCGGCGCTGATGAGGGCGGGCGTGCGCATCTACGAATATACGCCGGGCTTTGTGCATGCGAAGATCTTCGTCAGCGACGACGATACCGCCGTCGTCGGTACGATCAACCTCGACTACAGAAGCCTGTGTCATCATTTTGAATGTGCGGTCTATCTGTATAAGACCCCCTGCATCGCCGATATCCGGAAGGATTTTATGTCCACGCTGAGCAGCTGCATCCGCGTGGACGAGGAGCAGATGAAAAACGAGCCGCTGACAAGGCGCATCATGGGGCCGATGCTGCGGATCATCGCGCCGCTGCTGTAGCGGACAGCCGCTTTCCGCCGCCCTTCAGGGCGGCTTTTTTGCGCGTATTCCGCAGAAAGTTTAGTGTAAGTAAACTCGCGCTTTCCGATCATCAAACTTTATATTGACAGCGGCGGGCACATGACATATAATCATACTGATTTGATAGGAATGGATGGGATGGACCATGCAGGAAGTACTTCTTTCCCTGAAAAATATCTCGAAAAACTTTGGCGAGGGGGACGTCCTTTCGGGCGTTTCGCTCGATGTGCATAAGGGCGAATTCGTGACGCTGCTGGGTTCCTCCGGCTGCGGCAAGACGACGACGCTGCGCATCATTTCCGGCCTGGAAACGCCGGACAGCGGCGAAGTCATTCTGAACGGACAGGACATGACGGACCTGCCGCCGGAGAAGCGGCCGGTCAATACGGTCTTCCAGAGCTATGCGCTCTTCCCGCATATGAACGTCGAAAAGAACGTCGCCTACGGTCTGAAGGTCCGCGGCATGGACAAAAAGGCCGCGGCCGACCGCGTCGCGCAGATGCTGGAGCTGGTGCAGATGAGCGAATACGCAAAGCGCATGCCGTCGCAGCTTTCCGGCGGACAGCGTCAGCGCATCGCCATCGCCCGCGCGCTCGCGCCGCAGCCGCAGCTGCTGCTGCTGGATGAGCCGCTGGGCGCGCTGGATCTGCAGCTGAGGCGGCAGATGCAGATCGAGCTCAAGCGCCTGCAGAAGAAGCTGGGCATCACCTTCGTCTACATCACCCACGATCAGGAAGAAGCCATCAACATGTCCGACCGGATCGCGGTCATGCGCGGCGGAAAATTCGAGCAGCTGGGCACGCCGGAGGAAATCTACGACCGGCCGAAGACGCGCTACGTCGCCCAGTTCATTGGCCGCTCGACGATCCTCACCGGCCGCGTCGTGCTGGCGGACGGCAGCCTTGCCGTCGTCGAAAACGAAAACGGCAGCTTCACGGTCGACGCGGACTACGCGAAGATGACCGTGGGCGAAATGTGCGACATCTGCGTGCGCACGGAGCGCATGCGCGTCAGCCGCACGCCGGTGGAGGGCTTCAGCCTCCCGGCGACCGTGCGCGAGGCGCGCTATGCCGGCGGCAGCGTGATGGTCTATGTGAATCTTGCGGACGGCACGGAGGTCGCCGCCGAATGCGGCTTCCGCATGGCGGATGCGCCGAAGGCGGGCGACACGGTCTATATGCATTGGAACCCGGCGCAGGCTGCGGTCATTGGGGGTGCGTCCTATGGCGCGTAACACCGCCCTGCGCCGCAGCGACGAAAGGCGCAACGCGCTGTTCGTGCTGCCGATGGCGCTGTTTGCGGTCGTGCTGGTCGCCCTCCCGCTTGTGTATGTGCTGGGCACGTCGCTTGTGGAAAGCGGACAGGACTTCACCTTCGGCGCGGCGTTCACGTTGGACAACTATAAAAAGCTGCTGCGTGCGGATTACCTCAAGGTCTTCCTCAACAGCATCCAGCTTGCGCTGTATACGACGCTCGTTTCTCTGATCATCGGCTATCCGTTCGGCTATTTCATGGCCCGGGCGGGCAGGCGATGGAAGGCGCTGCTGATGATGCTGGTCATCATTCCGTTCTGGACGAGCGCGCTGGTGCGTATATACGGCTGGAAGATCCTCCTGCAGGCGAACGGCCCGATCAACGCCGTGCTGCGTGGCCTCGGGCTGATCGACAAGAACATCAAGTTCCTGGGCTCCTATGGCTCCGTCCTGCTGGCGATGGTCTACTGCATGATCTCGTTCATGATCCTGCCGTGCCACAGCGCGGTCGATAAGATGGACTTTACGCTCGTGGAGGCGGCGCGCGATCTGGGCTCGAACCCCGCGCGCGCGTTTGTCGATGTGACGCTGCCGCTGACCATGCCGGGCATTCTCGCCGGCTGCGTGCTGGTGTTCGTGCCGAGCGTGGGCATCTTCTATCTGGCGGATATCATGGGCGGCGGGTTGGTGCTGGTCGGCAATCTGATCCGCGATCAGCTGCTCAAGGTCCGCGACTGGAACACCGGCTCGGCGATGTCGATGGTGCTGATCATCATGTCGGCGGGCGTCTATCTCCTCTACCGCAGAAGCGGCGGAGACGATCTGGGGGTGTTCTGATGGCAAGGAGAAAAAAGAAAAGAAAGATCTTCTCCCCGATTTACATGACGCTGGTGCTGATCGTCCTGTATCTGCCGATCCTGATGGTCATCATCTACTCGTTCAATGCCGGACGCTCGATCGGCGCCTGGCAGGGCTTCTCGACGAACTGGTATACGCGCCTGTTCAACAACGCGCTGATGGGCGACGCGCTCAAAAACTCGCTGATCCTCGCGGGGCTCTCCGCGGGTCTGGCCGGCGTCATCGGCACGCTCGGCGCGATCGGCCTGGCGCATGGTCATATCCGCGGCGGGAACGCGATCGAATCGCTGGCGACCCTGCCGATGATGATCCCCGAGCTGGTGCTGGGCATGGCGTATCTGGCGGTCTTCACCGCCGTTGGCGTGAAGCTGGGCATGACGGCGCTGGTGCTCACGCATACGGCGTTCTGCGTGCCGTATGTGTTCATCAACGTCAAGTCCCGTCTGGTCGGCATGGATCCGGCGATCGAGGAGGCCGCGCGCGATCTGGGCGCGAGCCCGATGCGCGTACTGCGCGATATCACGATCCCGCTGATCATGCCCGCGGTCATCTCCGGCATGATGCTCGCCGTGGCGATGTCTTTGGACGACGTGGTCATCTCGTTCTTCGTCACCAGCGCGGAAACGACGACGCTTCCGCTGAAGATCTACACCGGCCTGCGCTCGGGCGGCACGCCGGAGATCAACGCGCTGTCCACCCTCATGCTCGCTCTGATCTTCGTGCTCGTGGGCCTTTCCCAGCTCATGCGCGCCAGGAGCGACAAAAAGCTGTATTCATCCAAGTGAGCGTGCTCATACGGTTGAAGCATAAATTTCCCCCAAAAAGGAGGACGTAACATGAAAAAGATTCTTGCTCTCGTGCTGGCGCTGCTGATGATGGGCGCCTGCGCTGCTGCGGAAACGGTCAACCAGGTGGATGAGCCGGTGCTCAACATCTTCTCCTGGGAAGGCTACATCGACTATTCCACGGTCATCCAGCCCTTCGAGGAGGAGACCGGCATCAAGGTCAACTACGCGACCTTCGCCAGCAACGAGGAAATGTACGAGAAGCTCTCCGCTGTGAACGGCGGCGACTACGACATCATCCTCGCCAGCGACTACATCCTCAACACCACCCGCGAGGCGGGCCTGATGCAGAAGTTCGATCCGTCCATCGTGACCAACTTCTCCAACATCAACCCGGACTTCACCGGCAAGTTCTTCGATCCGGCCAACGAGTACGTGGTGCCCTATGTCAGCGGCATCCCGCTGATCGTCTATGATCCGGCTGTGGTCGAGAAGGAGATCAAGGGCTTTAACGATCTGTGGGATCCGGCTCTGGCCGATACCATCGGCCTCATCGACGACGCCCGCGTGACCATCGGCATGGTGCTCCTGTCCATGGGCCAGTCCATGAACACCACCGACGAGGCGATCCTCGCCGAGGCCGCCGCAAAGCTCGAGAGCCTCAAGGCGAACATCCACGTGCTGGAGTATGAGAACCTGCACAACTACCTCGTCTCCGGCGATATCGGCGTGGCGTATACCTTCACCCCGTTCGTCGCGATGGCGCTGGACGCCAACCCGGATCTGAAGGTCGTCTGGCCGGAGGAAGGCCTGGGCTTTGGCATCGACGGCTGCTTCATCCCGTCCAACGCGCCGCATGCCAAGAATGCGAACATGTTCCTCGAGTTCCTGCTCCGTCCGGAGATCGCCGCGGTCTGCGCCGAGTGGCAGTACTACTGCAGCCCGAACGCCGCTGCGCTGGAGGTCATCGGCGAATGGTACAAGGCGCGTCCGGAGTTCATGGGCCTGTTCGAGCGCATGGACGACGCCGAGTTCGTTCTGAACCTCTCCCCGGAAAACGAGCAGAAGTTCCAGGACATCTGGACCACCTTCAAGCTCTCCCTGTAAAAGAAATGCCCAAGGCATACGAGCGCCGCTTTCATGCGGCGCTCTTCAAATAAAGTCTGCGAAAGATTGCAGATTTTATTTGAAGAACAAGCGTATGCATTTCTGCTTAAGATATACCAAGGAAGTGATTGCATGTCTGAGCTTTTCATTTTCGGCGGCACGGTGATCGATCCGCAGCGGATGGATCTTTTCCGGGCGGATATTCTTGTTCGCGGCGGCGCGATCGCGCAGATCGCCGCGCCGGGCAGCCTTTGCGCGCCGGAGGGCGCGCTGCGTCTTGACGCCTCCGGGCTGTGCGTATGCCCGGGCTTTATCGACCCGCACGGCCATATCGACGGCGACGAATACACGGCGGAGCTCTCGCTTCTGCAGGGAATCACCACGACCGTCGGCGGCAATTGCGGCTTTTCGCCGCTGGATCTGAAGGCCTTCTTCGACAGGCAGAGCGCGTTTCCCATCCATCAGGCGGAGATGATCGGCATGTGCGCGCTGCGCATGGCGGCGGGCGTGACGGATGAGTTTGTCCCGGCGGGAGAGGAGCAGATCGACAGGATGGTGAGCCTTTGCGAGGAGGCGCTGAGGGCGGGCGCCTGCGGCGTGTCTCTCGGTCCGGCGTATACGCCCGGCTCGTCGATCCTGGAGATGCTCGCCCTCTGCCGCGCGGCGAAGGCGTACGACCGGCCTGTGTCCATCGATACCCGCATGAACTCGATGACCGATCTGGATTCCCTGCAGGAGGCCATCGACCTGGCGGCGCAGAGCGGATGCCGGATGATCGTCTCGCATTTTGTGTATCAGTACGGCGTAGGCGTAGAGGAAGAGGCGCTCCATATGGTCCGCCGTGCGCGCAATATGGGCGTTCAGATCGAGCTGGACAGCGGCATGTACAAGGACTGGTGCTCCTCGATCGGCGCGGCGCTGTTTGAGCCGGGCATCATGCGCGCCAACGGCATCGAGCTGGGGCATCTGCGGGTGATCACCGGCGAGCATATCGGCACGGTGCCGGATCAGGCACTGTATGAGCATCTGCGCGCGGCGCATCCCGGCGATGCGGTCGTCGTCAATACGGGCCTGCAGAGCGCGGTCTATACGATTCATCGCTATGACCGCACGATGGTCTCGACCGACACGGGCGCATACAGGCCCGGCGAGGGCCATCCGCAGATCGGCGGCAGCTTTCCGCGTTATTTCCGCGAGATGGTCCGCGAGCGCGCGGAGCTTTCGCTCTGCGAGGCGGTCTATCATACGACGCTGCTTCCGGCGGAGATTCTCGGTTTCAGCAAAAAAGGCCGCATGCAGCCGGGCTGCGATGCGGACCTGGTGATTTTTGATCCCGATCGGATCGGCGACAGGGCGGATTATCCGGGTCTGGGCATGCCCAACGCCGCGCCGGAGGGTCTTGCGTATGTGATCGTCGGCGGCGAAATCGCCGCTGCGCATGGAAAAGCGACCGGCGTGAAGGCCGGCCGCGCGCTGAAAATTCTGTAATGCCGCGCAGGCTCAGTCGGGCAGCGGTTCGTTGCCGCGCTCGTCCTGGATGCGCGTTCCCTCGCAGGTCATCAGCATCGTGCCGACGCGCCAGCCGTCCGTGCGGCGGTAGCGCGGGGCGTCGCTGCTTCCGGTGAGGATAAACGCTTCCTCGCCGGCCGCGTCGTCCTCATAAAAGCGGGCGACATGCTCCCTTTCGCCGCTGCGGACGGTCAGGGTCATGACCGGCGGCTCCTTCGGGGAAAACGCAGCCTGCGGGTGAACCGGGAGTTCCGCGATCTGGGCGATCAGCGTATTGAAGATTTCGCTGTCCGCACGCTTGCCGTTGACGCTTACCGCGCCGCGGTTGTCGACGAGAAAATCAAATCTGCTGGAATCGGCACTCACGATCACGGAGGTGACGGCGCCGAGATCCGGGAAGAGCGTTTCGCTGCCTGCCGTCGGCAGGATGATCGATGCGTCGCTTGGCTGTATGGGCTGGGCGGCGTTTTTGCTTTCATGCTTCGGCATAAACGGAAAGCATGCGCAGAAAACCAAAAGCGCTGCGGCGAAAAGAATCGCTGCCGTAAAGGCTATTCTATTTGTGTGCATGCATGCCGCCTCCTTTTCCCTTCGTATACAGAGATTATAACGGAAATATGTAAACGCAGGTCAGCGTGTATGCGGCGAAAATGTGAACTATTTTCATGAAAGACGGCGAAAATGGGGATTGTCAGGACATGCAAAGTAGGATAAAATAAAAACGCTGTCCCCGGAGAGGGAAAGACACGCAGCGTATGCGAGCTGACGGCAGGTTTGTGCCGGTTTCCGAAAACGGTTTCTGACGGAATCTGAGCCCCCTGCGCAAGAAAATAACGGATGGAGTGTTCCCATGGTTCTTCAGCATAACACCACTGACGCGTTCTATCGTACTCCTCAGGGGGCATTGCCCGCAGGTTCTCAGGTCTGTCTTCGCGTGGCTGTTCAGGGCCCGGGCGAGCCGGACAGCGTGGAGATCCGCGCTTGGGACGGAAAAGAGCATCACTTTCCGATGAAATCCCTCGGCGCGAGAGATGGAAAAATCTATTATGAGGTTCAGCTGACGGTCAGCGAAAAGCCATGCCTGTTCTGGTATCGGTTTGAGGCGACCAAAAACGGCGTCCGCGATGTGCTCGGAGCCCCGAATGATTCCGGCTGCGGCGTGGGCGTGATGAACGGAACGACGGATTTCCAGATCACAGTATACGATCCGCAGTATCATACGCCCGCATGGATGCCTGACGGCGTCATGTATCAGATCATGGTGGACCGCTTCTTCCATGGCGAGGGCACCGACGCGCTGCTCCACGCCAAGGACGAATACGACAAGAAAATTGAGCTGCACGACAATTGGCACGACATGCCGTGGCTGAATGTTTCCGAAAACGGCGATAACTTCGCGCATGACTTCTTTGGCGGCAACCTCGAGGGCGTCCGCCAGAAGCTGCCCTACCTCAAGGAACTGGGCGTTTCCGTTATTTATTTCAACCCGATCTTTACTGCGCGGACGAACCACAAATACGACACCAGCAACTACATGCAGGTCGATCCGATGTTCGGCGACGAGGCGAAGCTGAGCCAGCTTTGCAAGGAGGCCGGCGAGATGGGCATCCGCATCATGCTCGACGGCGTATTCTCCCATGTGGGCAGCGACAGTGTGTATTTCAACCGCCGCGGCACGCACGGCGAAAAGATCGGCGCGTACCGTGATCCGGATTCCCCGTATAAAAAGTGGTTCACCTTCAAGAACTGGCCGGACGATTACGACTGCTGGTGGGGCTTCCGCACGCTGCCCAACGTCAATGAAATGGATGACGATTTCCGCCGCTATATCCTCAACGGTGAGGATGCGGTTGTGAAACACTGGATCCGTACGGGTACCAGCGGCTGGCGTCTGGACGTGGCCGACGAGCTGCCGATGGAATTCCTGCGCGAGCTGCGCCGGGAGGTTAAGTCCGTCGACGACGAGGCGGCTGTGCTGGGCGAGGTCTGGGAGGACGCGAGCCATAAGGTTTCCTATGGCGTAATGCGTTCCTATGTCCTGGGCGATACGCTCGACAGCGCGATGAACTATCCGCTGCGCGAAGCGCTGATCGCCTATCTCATGGGCCGCAGGAGCGCGGGTTCTGTCGTCGCGGATCTTTCCGCGCTGCAGCAGAACTACCCCAAGCCGTTCCTCTATTCGCTCATGAACCTGATGGGCAGCCACGACCGCCCGCGCATCCTCAATGTGCTGGCGGGCAACGACGGCAACGATATCCCGCGCGACAAGCGCGCCGAACACCAGCTCTCCCAGGAGGAGCGCATGATCGGCACCCTGCGCCAGCGGATGATGCTGCGCATGATGATGAGCGTGCCGGGCATGCCCTGCATTTACTACGCCGATGAGGCGGGTATGGAGGGCTGCGCCGATCCGTTCTGCCGCAGGACCTATCCCTGGGGCGCGGAGGATAAGCAGCTGCTGGTCTATTATCGCGGGATGATCGCCATGCGCAACAGCAACGCGGTGCTGCGCACCGGTGAATGCCGCTACATCGCCCCGTGCGACAGCGTCCTCGGCGTGATCCGCACGATCTCGGGCGGCAAGGATGCGCTGGGCAGGGAGGCGAAGGACGCCTGCGCCGTGACGCTGATCAACCGCAGCGCGCGCGTGCAGGAGGTCTATCTGACGTGCGAGGAGCTGATGGGCGCGACGGAGATCATCTCCGACCGCGACGAGGTACGCACGGCCCGCGCGGGCGCGTTCACCGTGACCGTTCCCGGCATGCACGGCGTGACCTACTTCGTACAGAATCCCTGATCAGAATTCCCGATCAGATGGAATCAAAAATAAGACGCCCCGGTCTGTGTGTTCAGACCGGGGTGTTTAACATATCAGAAAAGCGCTTTGCAGATCGGGCAATCAGTAGGAAGAATCGCCTGCGAATGCGCGGATCGCCTCGCTGCGGTTCGCGCCGAGCACCTCCATCGCCGGGCCGTCCTCGACGACATAGCCGTCCTCCATGTAGATGACGCGGTCGGCGACGTCGCGTGCGAAGTTCATTTCGTGCGTGACGACGATCATCGTTCGCTTTTCGGCGGCGAGCTGGCGGATGACGGTGAGCACCTCCTGCGTGAGCTGCGGATCAAGCGCGGAGGTGGGTTCGTCGAAGCAGAGGATCTCCGGATCCATGCACAGCGCCCGGGCGATGGCCACGCGCTGGCATTGGCCGCCGGAGAGATTGCAGGGGTATTCGTGCGCCTTATCGGAGAGGCCGACCTTGGCGAGCAGATCGAGCGCCTTCTTTTCCGCCTCGGCGGCGCTGCGCCCGAGCACGAGCCGCTGGGGCATGACGAGATTCTTCATGACGGAATAATGCGGGAAGAGATTGTAATCCTGAAAGACCATGCCCATCTTCAGGCACAGGGCGCGAAGCTCATTTTCGCGCAGATACTGCGCCCTGCCGTCCGGGCCGGCTGCGGCCATGGCCTTCCCGCCGATGCGGATTTCGCCGCTGTCGATGGTTTCCAGATGGTTCATGCAGCGCAGCAGGGTCGATTTGCCGGAGCCGCTGCGCCCGATGATCGCGACGACCTCGCCGCGCGCGACGCGCATGGACACGCCCTTGAGAACCTCGGCATCCCCGAAGCGCTTCTTGACGTCGATGACTTGCAGCATGGGAATCCCTCCTCAGTCCTTGTAGTATGCCATGCGGCGGGTGAGCTGCGAGAAAAAGAGCGTGACCATGCCGTTCATCAGCAGATAGAAAAGGCCGGCGACGAACAGCGGCTCGACCGAAGCCGTGCGGCTGGCTTCGTTTTTCGCTGCGCGGAACAATTCGCCCACGGCGATGATGTTGGCCAGGGACGTATCCTTGACCAGCGTGATGACCTCGTTGGATACCGGAAGGAGCACGCGCTTGGCGACCTGCGGCAGGATGATATGGAAAAACGCCTGCAGCTTCGTCAGGCCCAGCACCTCGCAGGCCTCGTGCTGGCCGACGGGGATGGACATCATGCCGCCGCGGAAGATCTCGGCGAAGTACGCGGCGTAGTTAAGGGAGAAGGCGAGGATCGTCGCCGCCATGCGGTCGAGGTTCAGTCCCGTGAGCATGGGGATGGCAAAGTAGATCGCAAAGATCTGCAGCATCAGCGGCGTGCCGCGCATGACGAGGATATACAGCGAGACGGGCCAGCTGATCACGCGGCTTTTGTGCATGCGCAGCAGCGCGACGACCATGCCCAGCGGGATGGAGAAAAGCAGCGTGGAGAAAAAGATGAGCAGCGTCGCGGCCATGCCGTCCTGCATGGCGAGGCACAGCTTCATGAATGCCTGCGGATTGTTGAAATACCTCATGGTAGACCCCTTTGCGAACCTCTCAGCACGCCTGTCCGGCGCGTTTCCAATTGCATATGCCCTGTGCAAGAATGAGGCTGTAACCTACTACAGCCTCATTCTCGTTTGGAAGGGAATTACTTCTTGTACTCGTCAGCGTATTTGGCGACGGTGGTCACGTCGTTGGCGAACCAGCCGGCGCGGATGGTATCGAGCGTGCCGTCCTCGGCGATGGCGATCAGCTGCGCGTTGATCGCGTCGGCCAGCGTCTGCTCGCCCTTGCGCACGGCGATGCCGTACTCCTCGGCCTGAAGCACCTCGGGCAGGACGGCGAACGCGGCGGGATCCGCCTGCTGGGCGATGTAGTAGTTGCCCACGACGGAGTCGATCAGCAGCACGTCGATGCCGCCCAGACGAAGATCCATCAGCGCGGCGACGAAGTCGTCGGAGAGCGCGATCTCGGCGAGGGCGTCCTTCACGTCCGGGTTGGCCTCGAGGACGTCCACGGAGGCGGAGCCGGCCTGCGTGCCCAGCACCTTGCCGGCGGTATCGGCAACGGAGGCGATGCCGGAATCGGCCATGACGACCATGATCTGCTCATTGGCCAGGTACGGCATGGTGAAGAGCATCTGCTCGCGGCGCTCCGGCGTGATGGTCAGGCCGGACCAGATGCAGTCGATGTTGCCGCCGCTCAGCTCGAGTTCCTTGGCGTCCCAGGAGATCGGCTGGAGGACGAGCTCAACGCCCATGCGCGCGGCGACTTCCTTCGCCAGGTCGATATCGAAGCCCACGTGCTCGCCGTTTTCATCGACAAAGCCCATCGGCGGATACGCTTCGTCAAAGCCCATGACCAGCTTGCCCTTGGCCATGATATTGGCAAGGCCGGCGTCCTCGGCCAGGGCGGCGGAGCAGGAAATCAGCATCAGCGCGGCGAGGAGATAAGCGAGCATCTTTTTCATCATCAATTCCTCCTCGGAAATACTTTAATAAGTTAGTGCTTTAGTGTAATAAAGTATAGCACCGAATCCTGTGTGTGTCAATGACTTTAAAAAATATTTATCGACTGCTGAACGAAAATGCGTATGGGGTTCGTCTATAGGGATGAATACAAAAGATATGCGCGCAGGGAGAAATCACAGGAGGCTGTCTGATCGATGATGGAAGAGATGATCGCTCGGTATGGCGACGATATTTTTCGCTTATGCCTGTTGTATCTGGGGGATAGGTACCTCGCAGAGGACGCGTTTCAGGATACGTTTGTCAAGGCATGGATGCGCAGGGCACAGTTCCGGGGCGAATGCAGCGAGAAGACCTGGCTGTCCCGCATTGCGGTGAATACATGCCGGGATATGCTGCGCAGCGGCTGGTTCCGGATGATAAAAAGAAGTCGGCCGATCGAGCAGCTGTTTGATCTGGCCGCGCCGGAACAGCCGGACGATGCGCCGGTGCGCCGCGCGGTGCTTGCCCTGCCGGGAAAATACCGCGAGGTGATCATCCTGTATTACGATCAGGGAATGAAAATCCGGGAGATTGCAGAGCTTCTGCATCTGTCGGCTAATTCCACATCAACGAGACTGCGCCGGGCAAGGGCGCTGCTCAAAGACATGCTGGGCGAGGAGGTGGACGCATGACGCACGAGCGGTTTAAAGATCAGCTGAAGAGGGATACGGCAGGCGTCCGCGTATCGTCTGCGCTTTCGCAGCGCACACTTTTGGCTGTGCAGGGAAAGGATCAACCCCGTATGAAGAAAAAGATTTCGCTGGCGGCCGCCCTTGCGCTGGTCGCCATCATGATCTGCGCGGCGGCGATTGCGGCCGCAAATCGCTGGGGCATGCTCGATTTTGTCGGCAGGTATGCAGCGAAGCATGATATTCCGAAGGACGCGCAGGACTATGTGCTTTCCGACATTGCCGTGATGGAAAATGAATGGGTGACGGTAAGCGTGCGGGAACTGTATTACGATGGACGCGTTTCGCGCATGACTGTGGATGTGACGCCCAGAAAAGAGAATACACTGATTGTCAGCGAGGATATATGCATGGAGGACCCGTTTGTCAACCTGACCAATAACTATGTTCAGGACGGCGACAACGACATGCGCCCTATCTATCAGGTGATTGAGGACGAGGGCTATGAGCGCGTTTACGCAGTCAGCGTGTTTATGAAGGGTGCGCAGGAGGATCTGGGGATGGGCAGCGGGGATTGCATGCTTGGCGAGGATGGCACGCTGACGCTCTATTCTCAGGAGGAATACCTGACGGATCTGCCCGAGAGAGAGGTGGTCATCAGCGCTGTTGTCATGCCGTTCGAGCAGCCGTTTGATATCGAGAGCTGCGCGGATTATGAGAAGGCTGCCGTGCTGGAGAAGCCGATGAGGCTGGCGGCGGCTGTGAACCCGACAGATACGCCTCTGCAGGCGGGAGAAATCGCGAATATCTATGTGAGCGAAGATGGAGCGGATTACCCGGAGGCGGGCGTACATGTGGACAGGATCATGCTGGAGGTCAAGCCGCAGGAGATCTATGCGACGGTGGATTACACGGTGACTGATCGCGAAAAGTTCGATGCGCTGGAGGGCGGGCTCTGGTTTGAATTCATCGATCCGGCGAAGGCAGGGGAGCCCTGGGAGCAGCAGCTTACAGAAGGTCTTTCCGGCGGCGGCTTTGCCGGCGCTGTGGACCGCGAGGCGGAAAATCCGACGACTTTCCGTCAACGCGGAACGCTGGGCAAGAACGAACTGCACAAAACCTACACACTGCGCGCATATGAGTGCTGGGAGAAGAAGCGGTTTGAGACGCATGAACTGACCATGCGGCCTGCGACGTCGAACGATTTTGCGGAATAAGGGATACAAAGAACAGAAATGAAAAAGCGCCGGGCATCCGGCGCTTTTTGGTGTTTCTGATAAAGGCGTTACAGGAAGGCCGCCTCAAGCGGGCCGCGGCTGCCGACATACACCGGCATGGCGCTTTCCTCGAGGATGCGCCTGCCGCCGCCTGCGACAAGGCGCGTCGTCAGCATGAGCACGCAGGGGCTTTCGGGCAGGGCGGCTTCGAGCACGCCGATATACCCGCCCGCCTTGCCGCAGGGCTTTTCCAGCCGGGCGATTTCGCGCCCGTCCTCGCATTCGAGCACGGCGCAGGCGGTGATTTCTTCGCCGTCCGCATAGGCGCCCTCCGGGATAAAGGCCTCGATGGAAGCGGAAAAGCGCGTGCCCGTCCACCAGGCGCCGGAAAGCGGCAGCGCGGACAGATGCAGCGGCGAAAGCGCCGCAGCAAGCGCGCCGGCGATATCGGGCAGAAGATCCTCGCCGCAGGCGCAGAGCGCGCCGCTGAAGCGGCTTTGCCGCGCGGCCTCGGCGCGCTGGCGGATGAAGACAGCGCGCAGCCAGGAGAGCGTCGCCTGCACGTCCGGCTGCTCCGCGTGAAGCGGTCTGCCTGCGGCCTCGGCGAGCAGGTCTTCGGGCTCCAGCGAGGAATCCGCCTCGCGGTCATAGCCGACCATGCCGCACATCTGCCACGCGGACAGACAGGGATCGGGCGGCTCGGGCACGGGCGCGGCGGGATGGAGCGAGACGCAGGGCATGCGCAGAAGGCGCGGCCTGTCGGGATCGAATTCAGAGATATGCTGCACGCAGGCGATTCCTTCGCGGGTCAGCATGCGGCAGAGCCAGTCCGGCGCGGGGGCATAGAGCGAGACGGCCCTTGCATGCACGGCCTGAATCCGGCGGAGCAGATCCGGCGCGGGAACGTCCAGCGCGTCGGGCGCAAGCGGGAGATGTGCGCCGGGCTGTCTGCCCGGATAACCGCATAAAAGCGATGTGCGTTCGCACAGAACGGGATGCGCTTCCCGGCCGTCGGGCAGATAGAGCAGCTCGGCGGCGAGCGTGTCCGGCGCGAAGTCCTGAGAAAAGCGCTCGCCGGGGAGGTTCATGCCGATCTCTGCGCCGCGCGTTTCGCCCGCGGACAGGGAGAGCGTGATCTCCCGCGCGGGCCCGGCGGTCTGCGTGCTGCCGTGCGGCGCATGCTGGACGCGCAGGGCGTATCGACCCGCCATTTCTGCGTGAATCTGAGCGCGCAGGGTGAGAACCTGCCTGCCCGGCTTGACGGTGAGGTGGGTCATATGCGCATACCGGCTCGTATGCAGGAGCACCGGGCCGGGGATACCGGCAGGACGTGTGCCGTCAAAGCGGACGGAGACCGTCGCCCTTCCGCCCCGGCGCAGCGAGGCGGTCAGATCGACGGCCAGCGCGCAGGGAATGGACACGGAGGAAAACGGATGAACGCCGCTGCAGCTTCCGCGGCCGAAGACGGCGGCGGGGATGTCGCCGATGAGAATCTCGCCCCGGCCGATCAGCTGATCGAAGACGAGGAGACAGCGATCGCCGCTGAGCGCGCCGAAGTCGATTTCGCAAAGGAGCAAGACCTCGCCGCCGACGTCCTCCGGGATCATCGCGGGGAGGGGGAAGGGCGCTTCGGCGCAGTCCGGCGCGGCCTGCGCGGGTTCGCCCGCGGCGGCGTCTTCTCCGAGAAGGGCGGCAAAATCCGCGAGCGCATCCGCGCCGGGGAGGGAGAAGCCCGCAGGATCGGGCGAGGACGCCATGCGCTCGGGCAGCGAGGCGGCGCGGAGCGTCCAGGCGTTCAGGAGCGGACGCGTCACTTTTCCTGCTCCTTCCGGCTGTCCAGCAGCATTTTGGCCATCAGCAGACCGCTGATGGTCTTGCCGTCGCGGATTTCGCCGCGCATGATCATGCCGACAGCCTCCTCAAGCGGCATGCGGACAAGGCCGAGGAATTCGTCCTCGTCGGGATGGGTCTCCCCCTGGGTGAGTCCTTCGGCGAGGTAGATCGCGATCTTCTCGGTGCAGAAGCCCGGCGTGGTCAGCACGGAGGAAAGCAGCGTATAGCGCTCGGCCGTGAGGCCGGTCTCCTCCTCGAGCTCGCGCACGGCGCAGTCGTAGGGATCCTCGTCCCAGCTGTCGAGCTTGCCGGCAGGGATTTCCAGCGTCACGCGATCGACGCTGACGCGATGCTGGCGCACCAGCAGCGTGGTGCCGTCCTCGTAGACGGGAATGACGGCGGCGGCGCCCCTGTGCAGGACGATCTCGCGCGGCGCGCTGTGTCCGTTGGGGCAGGTGACCTGCCAGCGCTCGACGTTGAAAATCGCGCCGCTGAAGATGCTTTCCTTCGCGTAGGGAATCTCTCTGAGCTCCTGATCGTTCATGGCGGTGATCGCTCCTTGATGCATAAGATGTATAAATTAGAAAGAATTGACGGGATACAGGCGGAAAACGTCTCTGTTTTATTCGTTCCCGCCGGGAAGAATCCCTGCTTTTCGCTCGTCATATAGATGTGAAACGGGAACGGGGACAAATCCCCGGCAAAACCGCCGGCAGAGTTGACAGACGAAGCCGGTCGTTTTACAATGGAGCCATGGCAAGGTATTGCAGGGCACGGGGTGGGAAGGCCTCGCGATGATCCCGGCGTGCCCTTGGTTTACCCGAAAAAGGAGGATAAACAATATGAAGAAAATCATCCGCCTGCTGTCGGCCGTGATGCTCATCGCGCTGCTGGGCCTGATGGCGCCCTGCGCGCTGGCGGACGGCGCCGCGCAGATGGTGATCACGCTGGGCGACGGTTCCCAGCAGGTCATTGATGTGCAGCAGCTGACGACCTCGCTGGGCGAGACGGTTTACTGGCTGGATATGAGCGCGCTGGACGACGATCAGCTCGCCGCGCTCGAGAGCGCGCAGCTTCTGCTGGCAGACGAGGCGGGAGAGGTTTATGCGCAGCTCCCGCTGGGCGACGCCGCCGTGGAAAGCGACGGCCTGGTGGAGCTGCCCGATCCGATGGACGAGCAGTACAGCTATACGCTGATGCTTGCGCCGATGCCGATGCCGGAATTCCCGCAGGACGCCGAGGGCATGCTCGCGGAGTACGGCTATTTTGACATGGCTGAGGAGTACGTCGAGGAATACGCCGAGGAGTATATCGAAGAACCGGTCGTCGAAGAGTATGTCGAAGAGTATATCGAAGAGCCGGTCGTCGAAGAGTACGTCGAAGAGTATATCGAAGAACCGGTCGTCGAAGAGTATATCGAAGAACCGGTCGTCGAAGAGTATGTCGAAGAGTATATCGAAGAGCCGGTGATCGAGGAGTATATCGAAGAGCCGGTGATCGAGGAGTATATCGAAGAACCGATCGCAGGAATCTACGACGTCGAGCCGATCATCGAGGAATATGCAGAAGCGTATACCGAAGAACCAGTGATCGAGGAGTATGTCGAGGAACCGGTGATCGAAGAATACATCGAAGAGCCGGTGATTGAATACGCCGAGGAACAGGGCGATCATTATACCGGCGAGCGCGTGGACGAGACGGTGGAAATCATCCGTCCCGAATACGTCGTGCCCAATCAGGAGATGACCAACCTGCGCAGCGAGCCGGTCGTCGCGGAGGATACCGTGATGGCGCAGCTGGGTACTGCGGATGTGCTGGGCGTACACGGCTATGAGCAGGACGGCGAGGGCCGCATCTGGTGGATGGCCGAGGATTACCGCACCGGCATGGTCGGCTACATCATGGCCGACGTGGTGACGGAAATCGACGAGGAAACCATGTTTGCGATGACCGAGGCGATCGACAGGGCCGAGGCCGAGAGCGAGCAGGAGACCGAACCGGAGATCATTGAGCCGGAGATCATCGAGCCGGAGATCATCGAGCCTGAGATCGTCGAGCCTGAGATCGTCGAGCCGGAGATCATTGAGCCGGAGATCATTGAGCCGGAGATCATCGAGCCGGAGATCATCGAGCCGGAGATCGTCGAGCCTGAGATCGTCGAGCCGGAGATCATCGAGCCGGAGATCATCGAGCCGGCCGAGATCATCAGACCCGAATTCGTGACCCCGAATCAGGACATGACCAACCTGCGCAGCGAGCCGATCGTCGCGGACAATACCGTGATGGCTCAGGTCGGCGTTGCCGATGTGCTGGGCGTGCATGAGTATGTGCTCGACGCGGAGAACCGCGTCTGGTGGATGGCCGAGGATTACCGCACCGGCATGGTGGGCTTCATCATGGCGGACGTGGTGACGGAAATCGATCAGGATACCGCCTATGCGATGGCCGACGCGATCGACGCACAGGAACAGCCGCAGGAGCAGCCGGAGGAATATCCGGAGCTGATCGTCCCGGGCGAGACCGAGGACGAGACCGAAGAGCAGCCGGAGGAATATCCGGAACTGATCGTCCCGGGCGAGACCGAGGACGAGACTGAAGAGCAGCCGGAGGAATATCCGGAACTGATCGTTCCGGGCGAGACTGAAACAGAGACCGAAACGGAAACCGAGAAGGAACCCGAGGTCGAGGAAGTGCCGGATGAGCCGCAGGTCCGCTATGCGGTTACCAACAACGGCAACGGCCCCGTCAACAACCTGCGCGCCGAGGCGAAGTCCAAGGCGAAGGTGCTGGGCGAATACCCCAACGGCGAGCTGGTCATCATCGGCGAGCCGGAGCAGGACGGCAAGTGGTATCCGGTGACGGTCGTGCGCGACGGCGTGCAGGGCTACATGCGCGATTACCTGCTGACTGAAATCGCGCGCAGCGACGCCGAGGAGCGCATGGCGGAGATCCTCGCGGACAAGGCTGAGGAAGAAACCGAAGAAGAACCCGAGACCGAGCCCGAGCAGAGCGAGGAAGTACCGGAGATCGTCGATCCGAATTATCCGGAGCTGATCGTCCCGGGCGAGAATGATACCGAAACCGAGCCGGAAACCGAGCCCGAGGACGAAACCGGCGATGTGCCCGAGCTGGAGCCGGAAATCGAAACCGAGACGTTCCCGCTCTACGCGATGACCCTGCCGCAGAATAACGGCGCGGTGATCGTCCTGCTGGAGGCGCCCAATGCCGATCCGCCGTCCCAGGGCAGCGTCGAGCGTATCCGCGAGCCGTCCCCGCTCGAGCTTGTTTCCAGCGTGACCGACGAATACGGCGAGAAGTGGTACGAGGCGGTCAATATGTCCACCGGTACTCGCGGCTTTATCCCGGCGTATAAGACCGAGCTGGTCGACCGCGCCGTGGCGGAGGAGAACATCTACGAGCCGCTGCCGGAGATCGAGCCGATCAACCCGTCGGACGACGAGGACGAAGAAGACAAGGACGAAGAAAAGACCGAGGAAGAGCCCGAGGAGCCGGAGATTCCGGATACCCCGCAGGAGCTGACCGAGGGCGATATCTACCACTACGGACGCACCAATGCCGCGCAGGTCGCCCTGCGCAAGGAGCCCAGGCAGAGCGCCGGCCTGCATAACCGCATGGCCAAGGGCACGATTCTGTGGGTCATGAACCTTGAGGGCGAGTGGTGCTACGTCCGCACGGACGACGGCGAGGGCTACGTGAAGGCCGAGTTCGTCGACCTGATGGGCGTGAATGAGGAAACCGACTACCGCGCGACGCTCGCCGATCCGGAGGTTGCCCCGGAGAAGGAACCGGAGAGCGAGCCGACCGATCCGAATTATCCGGAGCTGATCACGCCGGAGCCGACCGAGCAGCCGACGGCGACCCCGACGCTTGAGCCGACCGAGGAGCCGACGGCGACTCCGACGGCTGAGCCGACGGCGACCCCGACGGCTGAACCGACGATCGAGCCGACCGTTACGCCGAAGCCGACGAAGACGCCCGAGCCGCAGAGGCTGGAGATCTATGCGCGCGTCGTCAACGACGGCACGCCGCTGCGCGGCAATCCGGACGCCAACGCCTATCTGCAGACGATCCTCTCCGAGGAAGACGTCGTCTACATCTTCCATAGCCAGATCGCCGAGGATGGCATGACCTGGTATCTGGTGCAGTTCAGCGGCCAGTGGGGCTATGTCCGCGCCGACCTTGTCCGCCCGATGGGCGAGCAGGAGACCGCGGAATACCTCGCGATGCTCGAGGCTGCGCTCGCAACCCCGACCCCGATGCCGCAGGCGACGCCGGAACCGGTCGGCCCGGATTCCACCAGCGCGTATGCCAAGCTGATCAAGGATGCGGTCAACCTGCGCCGCACGCCGTCCTCCTCCGGTACGTCCCTGGGCCGCATCTCGGTGAACACCCTGCTGCTGGTCACGGGCGAGGAATACGACGGCACCTATACCTGGTATCAGGTGAACTACAACGGCAAGGACGGCTATATCCGCAGCGACATGGCGCAGATGCTGACCATCTCCGAGCTGCAGGATTACCTGGAGAAGCAGGCTGAATCCTCCAAGAACAACCAGAGCGCGGGCGCGACGGTGACCCCGAACAAGAACAACAACACGAGCATCACCATCAACGGCACCGAGCTCAAGGACCTGATTCCGGTTGACGACAGCTGGACGAACAACGTGATTTCCGGCATGCCGAGCTACGCGACGGCGACCCCGGATCCCAACGCCACGCCGACCCCGACCCCGCCGGAGCATCCGGCGGCGCTCATCGGCTCCGGCGGCACGATGACGGTCATGAACGTTCCGGCGCTGACGGAAAGCGGCAGCTTCTCCGTCTACGGCAAGACCAGCCCGTATGCCTCCATCACCGCGACGGTCGATATGCCGGCGCAGCCCCTGCCCACGAGCGCGCCGCAGACGATCGGCCTCAATCTGATCTCTACCGCGATTGCGGAAAGCACGCTGAGGCGTACCGTCGGACAGACCGTCGCCGACAAGGACGGCCGCTTCGAGATGGACGTCAGGCTCCCGCAGCCGGGCGAATACATCGTCGAATTCGCGACCGCTGACGGTTCCTTCGCCCGCTATGGCGTGACCTATGACACCGGCGCGACGCCGGAACCGACCGCAGCTCCCCTGCCGACGGCTCAGCCCGTCGAGGAGGAGAGCGGTCTGGGCATCCTGCCGTTCGCGATCGGCGGACTGCTGCTGGTCATCGCTGCTGCGGCTTACGGTCTGTATGTCTATCGCCGCAGGAGCGAGGAAGAGGAAGAAGAGGAGGAGGACGAGGACGACGAGGATGAGCTGCGTCAGGAGCAGTTCAACATCCAGCGCCAGCGCCGCGCCGAATCCGCGATGAACAGCGCTGCACCGCGTGCGCCGCAGAATCCAGCGGGTCAGGTGCCCTCCTACATGAAGAACCAGGCGCTGCAGGATACGCAGCCGCGTGTGAGCCCGTATGCAAGGCCGACCGCGCCGCAGGCCCCGGTTGCGCCGCAGGCTCCGGTCGCCCCGCAGGCCCCGGTCGCCCCGCAGGCTCCGGCTGCCCCGCAGGCTCCGGTTGCGCCCAAGGCCCCGGTCGCCCCGCAGGCTCCGGCTGCCCCGCAGGCTCCG
>JAFSCW010000117.1 GCA_017436605.1 Clostridia bacterium
CAGGAAAAGGGTGCTGATATTTCACATCAGCACCCTTTATCCTGCCAGTATTTGATTTTTTGACTTCACATCGTGTTCCTTGCCTCTGAAAACATTGATTTTACTGGACTATCTCATGTTTTCTTATTAGGAGGCGGGGAATGCTCTCCGCTTTTGTTTGCTGTGAGTCGCCGCGCTGTCCTGTTCAGGGCGTGCGCTCGGCGATGCTCATATAATGCTTGTACAGCGGTGCAAAGCGGCCGCTGTAGGCGCGCAGCCAGGGTTTGCGCTTGCCGCAGAAATGCAGAATGGCGGTATGGCGCATGACCCAGTCGAGGTCACAGACGCCCTGACTGGCGATCAGGTATTCCCGGAAATGGCGGGCGTCGTAATTATAGAGCGTTTCGTCAAGCGGAAGGATCCGCTCGCCGTACAGCCCGTTAAGCACATCCTGATCCGGGAGGAGGAGAAGCTGCCGGTTGCGCTCGACGTAGTCGAAAATATCCTCAGGTCTGACATGCCTGCGGATTTCCGGCAGGTTCATCAGCAGCATCCCGGAATTGAAGTAGCCTTCGTTTTCATAGGTGGACAGACGGATTTTGTTGACCGGTGTGGAAAGATCGACCAGCCCTTTGTGGATGCAGGCGGCGTAGAGGTGATCGCCCATTTCGGTATTGTACAGATCATGCAGCGGCTGGAGGATGAGCATGTCCGGATCAAGATAGAGCACGCGGTCGAGCGTTTCGGGCAGCATCTGCGCGGCGAGCAGCCGGTAATACATGGCCCGGGAATAATAGCGCACGGTCGGCGCGTGCTCAAACCAGTCGTCCTGAATGGCAAGCGGATGAATACAGGCACCATGGGGCGCGCACAGACGCTCAAGGGAAAGGACGTCTTCTTCTGTCAGGTCATCGGCGGCAAGGTAAAGATGGACGGTTTCGCCGGGCTGATTCATCAGCAGCGAGGTCAGCATGACGCGAAGCGGAAGAAGATACCGGCGGTCGAGTGTGACGAGGATATTCAAAGCAATCCCTCCTTGAACATGGATACGCTCATTGTATGGCATGGCGTATTCCGCTGTAAAGAAAAACAGAAGTCGGTTCAATCCTTGCGCGGAAATCGCATATGGTGTATAATCAATATAACCATAATTTGAATAGGGAGGTCATTCCCATGAAAGACTGCAACTGCGGCTATTGTATGCGCGGCGAGCTGCTCGACGCCTTCGGCATCTACATCTGCGACCTGAGCGTCAGCCAGCTGATTCTCTTCAAGGAGCAGAGCCATCCGGGCCGCTGCATCGTGGCCTATAAGGATCACGTCAGCGAGATCGTCAACATCAGCGACGAGGAGCGCAACGCTTACTTTGCCGACGTCAATCGTGCCGCCAAGGCGATCCATGCCGCGTTCCATCCGGTGAAGGTCAATTACGGCGCATATGGCGATACCGGCTGCCATCTGCATTTCCACCTTGTGCCCAAGTACAGGGATGAATTCGAGTGGGGCGGCGTGTTCGCGATGAACCCCGGAAAGACCTATCTGACCGATGAACAGTATGCCGAGATGATCGAAAAGATCAAGGCCAACCTGTGATCAGCCGCAGCCGGAGCGTGACGCTCCGGCTTTGTTGATGTCTGTTGCTCAAAAAACGATCCCCCGCAGGCGTGCGTCACTTCGCCGGCGGGGGATTGTATTTGATGGGAGGAATACGGTTTAGGAATATCGGAGAAGAGAGTGGCAGCGCTGCGTCACTTCGCTGCTTCTTCTATCTGTTAGAATTATCTAACCATGGCTTTATTATACAGAACGGATGCGGATCTGTCAACCCTTCTTTCGAAAGAAAATGAGAATTTTTCTCATTATTTTCATTCGGACGCCGAATGACTGTGCCGCATCGGCTGTGATGTGCTATAATTCTGAATAAGGAACAGGCAGAGACGGAGGGCAAAACCGGTATGAAAACATGGAGATATGCGGCGGGCGCGGCTTTTTTGCTGGCGGTGCTTGCCGCTGCAATGCTTCTTTCCGCAGGCTATGACGCGGGCGAGGAGGCTCTGGCGGTCATGGAAGGATGCGCGCGGCAAGACGGAGCGGTTGTTTTCGCGCCGGCGGGCGAGCCGATCGCCGGCATGATCTTTTATCCCGGCGGTCTGGTCGATCATGCGGCCTATGCGCCGCTGATGCAGGCGCTCAGCGAGCGGGGAATCCTGTGCCTGCTTGTGAACATGCCGATGGATCTTGCAGTGCTGAACGTGCATGCAGCGGATGGACTTGCGCAGCGGTATCCGCAGATTCAGCGCTGGCTGATCGGCGGACATTCCCTCGGTGGGGCGATGGCGGCGGAGCATGCGGCGGATCGCGCGGGCGAATTCGAAGGGCTCGTGCTGCTGGGCGCGTATTCTGCGGCGGATCTTACGGCGGGCGGCCTGCGGGTGCTGAGCCTGTACGGCACGGAGGACGGCGTCCTCAACCGGGAAAAATACGAAAGCAGCCGCGCAAACTATCCGGAAGCCTTTGAGGAAAGGGTGATCGAGGGCGGAAACCACGCGCAGTTCGGTGATTACGGCGCGCAGAAGGGCGACGGAATCGCGAAGATTTCGGGCAAGGAACAGACAAGAAGGACGGCGGATGCGATCGCTGCTTTTGCGGCGGCCAGCCGGCAATGAGGAGAACGGCAGAAAAAGCGATAGAGAAAGAAAGCCCGCAGTTATTGGGATATCCGTAAAAAATGACCCGGCCTACGATGCTGATCATGGGCCGGGTTTTGCATGATATGCCGTCTTCGGAAAGGCTTGCCCGCATAGGCGCTCTTCTGGAAACCATCATCGGGCAGAGCTTGGCAGGCCTTTGCTTGGATGGCATGGCGCGATCGGATTCTGGCCGGCGTATAAGAAAGGGCGCGGCGGCATGTCCGCCCGTCTTCTGAAATAGGTTCTTTGCCGTGGGCGCTGCTCAGGCTTTGCTGCCGGCTGCTTTGGCGGGATGCGGCATGGGAAGCTGGCGGATCTGCATGGCGAAGGCGTCGAATTCGCCGGCGGAAATGCGCACGTCCTCGTCGCTGTAGAGCGCGCGGTCGAGCTTCTCGGCGAGGATATCCAGCCCGGAGGGGACGCCGCGTTCAAGCAGGACGCCGTGCAGGCGGCGAATATAAGCGCCGCCGCTTTCGGATTTTCGCCGGGGAAGCAGACGCAGACGGCCCGTTCTCTGGGCAAGGATAAGCAGCCGCTGAGGAGACCGGCGGCCGAAGCGATAGGCGATTTCAAAAGAGACGCTGTCCGAAATCCGGCGGCACAGCGCCAGCAGCGCGGAAAGAAAATGGCTCGTCCGGGTGACTTTGCGGCGCCGGCGCGCGGTATGCCGGGCGTTCAGCTTTTTTCCGTGCAGCGCGAGCGCCAGAAGAACCAGCAGCACAAGGATCACGGCGCCGACGACGGCAAGGAAGAGGTACACGACCCAATCGGGCGCCGCGCCGCGGGGGAGCATGTCGCCCTGCTGGATGGCGATTTCGTCGGTGTACAGGGCCTGCCTCTGCTGATAACGCGGCTTGGGGGCGATCAGCGCGGTGAAATGGGCGAGCAGCGTCAGGCCCGCTTTCAGGACGCGGGAGACGGCGCTCCAGACAAGCATCAGCATGCTCACCAGCCCGTCGATGCGTCCGCCCGCAGCGGCGGTCAGCGCGAGCGCGCTCAAAAGACACAGCGTGAGCAGCGCAAACAGCACCAGACAGCCGCCTGCGCCGGAGCCGCGGATGACGCTGTCGCTTTCGCCGCCGGCGCGCAGGGCGGCCGTCATGAGCACGCACAGGAGCAGCGCGCCGGACGAAAGAAGCAGCGCGGAGGGAATCGGCGTCTTTTGGAGGCCGGACGCGGTGACCAGCAGCAGGATGATCGCGATGATCAGGGCGTCCGTACAGCGGATGAAGACGTCGGAACCGGGCTGATGCTGCGCGCAGAAGGCGCAGATCAGCATGCTCAGCGCAGCGCAGAAGCCCAGGAGGATGGGAAAGCCTTCGCTGCCGGGGATGAACACCGTGCCGGTGACGACGTGATGGACACCGAAGGCCGTCAGCGCGCCGTTCAGCAGGGTATAGGCAAGGAGCGTTGTGCTGCGGCTGAGCAGCGCTTGGCAGACAAACGCCTGAAGCAGCGTCAGCGCAGCCCAGGGGAGGGCGGCAAGCGTCATGCTGCGCTCGATGTCATAGAGCGTGAGCATCAGCGCGATGGCCAGAGAAGAGAGGCCCGCGCAGGCCATCGCAGCGGTAAAGCTGCGCAGCGCACGGCCGATGTGCTCTTTCATGCTGCGCCCCCTTCCTGATCGGCGCATATCGGAAGGCCGGCGATCAGATCCCCGGCGAGGAGGGCGTCGAGCGTCTCTGTGGTCTGCGCGCTGCCGCGCGGCTGGCAGGCGATGACGCGCATGCGGCTGAGACCGAGGGCTTCAAGCTCGGCGGCAAGCGACGGCACGGACGACCATGCGCACAGCTGCGTGACGCCGAATCTGCGGCGCAGGCGGCGGATTTCATCATGCGGCAGAAGCGCAGGTTCGCCGCGGTAGTCGATGGCAGCGAGCGCTTCCATGGCCTGCTCGTCGGCAATATCCCCGCTGCCCGGCGGGAGCAGGACGGGCTCCCGCTGGCCGTAGCCGGGAATGATCAGCGCAAAGCGCATGCCCTGCTCGCTGAGCGTGCGGATGCACGAGGCGATCACGGAAATCATCGTTTCCAGAGGCTGATCGCGCAGGACGACGCGGGTCTCTCTGGTGTCCTGCGCGGTCGTGTAGGTTTCCACATACCGGAAGGAAAACAGATCGAGCACAAAGGTGATGCAGCCCGGCGTGATCAGCTCGTACTGGTTGACCTCCATCCGTCCCGACATGGCCAGATACCGCCAGTTGATGCGCTTCATCGGATCGCCGTGCTGATAGGGTCTGCTGCTCTTGAGGAGGGTCATGTCCTCGGTCTGGCCGCGTCGGCCGGCCTCCGCGTCGGAAAGCTGGCGGGTGAGCGGGCGGACGTCGGCCTGCATCAGCCGGGGATACACGGCAAAGCGGACGGGATGATCCAGCTCGGCGAAGCGATGGCAGGCGGAAAGACCGAAGCCGTCGCCGGCCTGCAGGCTGGCGTGGGTGATATCCACAACGCCGCGGCGCTCAGCATGAAGCGTTTCGCTGCAGGCAATTTCCTGCTGCCACAGGAGCCATGCAAAGCGTTCGCGCAGCCCTGTGACCTGCTGCTCGGGGGGAATGGCGTGGCGCGTATCGGGCGCGTCGCCCTCGGCGCGCAGCAGGAGCCTCTCCCCGAAGGGCACGACCACGTCCAGCCAGATCAGGGGAAAGAAGCTGCGGCTGCGGATGCGCAGGGTGATGTTCATGCTCTCCCCTGCATGGCAGGCGGTCTGTCCGTCGTCGATGGAGATTCCGGTTTTTTGAAGCACGCCCCGGCTCCACAGGCGGGCGCTCGCGCTCAGCAGGAGAACCAGCAGGAGAAACGCCGCAATCTGGCCTGCGCCGAAATAGAGCGCGCCGACGGCCAGTGCGAGCAGGAGCACAAGGCCGAAGGGCGAGGCAAAGAGGCTGCTGTTATACATGGCCAAGCAGCAGCTCCTTTTGATACGGCGGCACCTCGGTCGTCTCGAGGATCTCGGAAAGCACATCCTCCGGCGTGCGTTTTTTGAGCCGGGCGTCGCTGGTGAGCGTGATGCGGTGGTTCATGACCGGCAGGAAGATGGTCTGGATATCCTCCGGGGTCACGAAGCTGCGCCCCTGCATGGCGGCCCATGTCTTTGCGCCCTGATACAGGGAGCGCGACGCGCGCGGACTGGCGCCGAGCCTGAGCTGGGGATGGCTGCGCGTCGCCTGAACGAGGGCGACGATATAGCGGCTGATGCTCTCGGAGACGGTAACGGCGGTGATGGCGCCGCGCAGGGTGCGAAGCGTTTGCGGCGAGGCGACGGCCTGCACCTCTTCATAGGGCGTGCGGTCGCCCAGATGCGCGAGGATCTGCGCCTCCTCGTCCGCGGTCGGATAGCCCATCGACAGGCGCAGGAAGAAGCGGTCCATCTGCGCCGCAGGGAGCATGAAGGTGCTCTCGTGCTCGACGGGATTCTGCGTCGCCAGGACAAAGAAAGGATCCGGCAGGGGCAGGGTTGTGCCGTCGATGGTCGTCTGCCCTTCTTCCATCGCTTCCAGAAGGGCGGCCTGCGTGCGGGGGATGGCGCGGTTGATTTCGTCCGCCAGGAGGATGTGGGTATGAACAGGGCCGCGCTTCATTTCGAAATCGCCGCTTTTCTGGTTGTAGATGGTCATGCCGACGATATCCGAGGGGAGAAGATCCGGTGTGAACTGCAGGCGGCGGAAATCGCAGCCGAGCGCGCGGGAAAGCGTGCGCACGAGCGTGGTTTTGCCGCTGCCGGGCAGATCGCTGAGCAGCACATGGCCGCCGGAAAAGATAGCCATCAGGATGAGATCGATCTGATGCTCCTTGCCCACGATGATTTTCTGCGTCTCCTGACGCAGGCGCACTGCGCAGCTTTTTACGCTGTCCATGGTGTTCCTCTTTCTGCGGCGCCCTTGCCGCTGTATATGATGATATATTATAATCTGTCCTGCTGCGCGCCGCAAGCGCCTTTGCATGCGGGGTCGGCGAAAGACTGAATATCTGAAGAAAAATACTACCGTGCCTGGCGCAGATATGGTATAATACAATTTATTCCTGCTTTTTTGTATAGCAGATATACGGGGGGATCGAGCGATGGATATCGAAATGTGTGTAAATTCTCTGTCGATGCCGCTGCCGGAGGATATTCTCAAGCGGAAATGGGCGGGTGATCTGGACGGCGCGATCCGCGCGATTGACGCGCGCCTTCAGCGCGAGTTGCCGGACATGCTCCGTGCGCGCCTTATTTGCGAAAAGGAACGCATCCGTCGCCTGCCGACGCAGTATCCGTGGGATCGCGCCAAGGCGCTGGAAAAGCTCAGCGAGCTGGTTGGCAAGACGGTCACGGATAAGCAGCTGGAGGAACTGGAAATCGCCGGATGGGTGGATTTCATCTATCTGAACGGCGAAAAGCGCTATTTTGTCCGCTTTCATCGCGGTATGCTCAAGGGCGGCGCGCTCGATCATCTCATCGAGGAAAAGAACTCTCCCGAGAGAAAGTATCTGGACGATATGATTGCGGCGATCAAGGAAAAGGGTGAAGTGCGCCGCCGCATCACGCTGGAAACCAGCTTGTCCGTGGACAAGGAAGACTTTGTGCCCGGCGAGTATCTGGCGCATCTGCCTTTCCCGGTTGACGATGCACAGCAGAGCGAAACCTGCCTGCTCTGCGGCGATCCGGATGGAATCGGGGAGAGCAAAGCGCCTGCGCGCTGCGTCTGGTGGAAGCGCACGCTGGACAGCTGGCATGAGTTCCGCATCCGCTACAGCTATGTCAGCCATATCCGCTATGCCGATCCGCTGCACAGCACCGCGCCTGCGGCGCCGCTGTATCCCTGTGATCCGCCCTGCGCGGACGATCTGGCCGAGCACGGAGCCTATCTGCGCTTTACGCCGTATCTGCGCAGCCTGACAGCGCAGCTCACGGCGAACGCGAAGACCGACGTCGAAAAGGCATGGAGGCTCTATGAATTTGTGACCACGAAGGTGACCTATGCCTTCATGCGCGATTATTTTCAGTTTGACGATCATGGCGAATTCTGCGCCGTGAACCTCAAGGGTGACTGCGGCCTGCAGGCGCTGCTGCTGATCATCCTTTGCCGCATTGCGGGCATCCCCGCGCGCTGGCAGAGCGGCATGTCGATCGACGAGGACTATGTCGGCGCACATGACTGGATTCAGTTCTATCTGGAGGGCTGGGGCTGGCTCTTTGCCGATCCGAGCTACGGCGGAAGCGCATACCGCGCCGGCAGCCGCGAGCGCCATGAGTTTTATTTCGGCAACCTCGATCCCATGCGCATGGCGGCGACCCGCCAGTATCAGGCGGAGCTTCTGCCGAGAAAGCAGGCGCTGCGCGTCGATCCGTTTGACAGCCAGACCGGCGAAATTGAGCGCATCGGCGCGGCCTATCCCTTTACCATGCGCCAGCTCGACGGCGACGCCGAGTTGATCGGCTTTGTGGAGCTGTGATCGCTCCGCTGTCTTCCGGATGAAAAACCAAAAAGAAGGATACGCACAGAATTTGTGCAGACAGGCGTCAAAAAATAGAGATCAGGCAGAAAGAACGGAAAAAGTGCTTTGTAAAAACTGAAATATGACAACTTGGTAATTGCATTTATTCCCAAGATGTGATATTGTGTCAACATGCTTGCAATTTAGCAGGCAAAAGTAATGAAGAGGAGGAACCAGATATGAAGAAGATCGTGGCTTTTGCGCTGTGCCTGGTACTGACCCTGGCGATGTGCGCTGCGCCGGCCGCTGCGGATAACGCTTACCGCACGCTCTATTCCGGCGAATTCACCACCCTCAATTATCTGACCACTGCGACCACCAACGAGTTTGCGATGGCGGCCAACGTCATTGATACGCTGGTTGAATACGACAAGTACGGCCAGGTTCAGCCGTCCCTTGCGGAGAGCTGGGAGTATGACGAGGCCAACCTGACCTACACCTTCAAGATCCGTGAGGGTGCGAAGTGGGTCAAGGCCGACGGCAGCGTCTATGCCGACGTGACCGCACATGACTTTGTCACGGCTGCCAAGTACATTCTGGATGCTGCGAATGCGTCCTCTACCGCAAACATCTTCTATTCCGTTATCGCGGGCGCTGAGGATTACTACCTGGGCACTTCCGTTCCGGAAGAGGGCCAGGAGCCGTACCCGGTGATGGACTTTGAGACCGTCGGCGTGAAGGCGCTGGACGACTACACCCTGCAGTACACGCTGGTGGAGCCGGTTCCGTACTTCCTCTCCATGGTCACTTACGTCTGCTTCATGCCGGTGAATGCGGATTTCCTTGCTGAGAAGGGCGCTGACTTCGGCGTAGCTACCAGCAACGAGAACATCCTCTACAACGGCGCTTACATCCTGTCCACCTTCGAGCCGCAGCAGAAGCGCGTCTATACCAAGAACGCGACCAACTGGGATGCGGACAAGGTTCTGATCGAGACCATCGAGCAGACCTACAACAAGGAATCCGCCACCATCTCTCCGGAACTGTATAAGCGCGGCGATATCGACGATGCGAGCATCGACTCCACCATCGCTGCCGAGTGGCTCTCCGACGAGGCGACTGCCGACCTGATCCATCCGGTTCGCCAGAGCGGCTTCTATACCTACTTCTACGCGTTCAACTTCGATCCGCAGTTCGACGCCGCCTATGAGCCGGAGAACTGGAAGATCGCCGTGAACAACGCCAACTTCCGTAAGTCCATCTACTACGGTCTGGACCGCGTGAAGGCGATGCTGATCACCGATCCGGACAACCCCGAGGCCATCATGTTCAACACCGTCACCCCGCCGGAGTTCGTCTCCATCGACGGTCTGGACTACACCCAGATGGGCGCGCTGGCTCCGATCACCGAGCTGGGCGTGGATACTTTCAACGAGGCCGAGGCCCTTGCTCTCAAGGAGAAGGCTGTTGAGGAGCTGACCGCCGCGGGCGCGACCTTCCCGATCAAGGTTCTGATGTCCTACAACCCGAACACCACCGGCTGGGCCGAGGAGTGCGTGGTTGTCGAGCAGCAGCTCGAAACCCTGTTCGGCGCCGACTACATCGATATCATCATCGAGGCCGGCCCGTCTTCCGGCTTCCTCAAGGAAGTCCGCCGCAGCGGCAAGTACGCCCTGCTCAAGTGCAACTGGGGTCCGGACTACGCCGACCCGAACACCTACACCGATCCCTTCTATGATGGCACCTACAACTGGCCGGAGAAGGCGACCGAGTATCTCGATGAGAACGGCGTCTCCGAGTACTACAAGCTGGTCGACGCTGCCCGCGAGATCACCAACGATCTGACCGCCCGCTACGAGGCGTACACCGAGGCCGAGGCGTTCCTGATCAACAACGCGCTGATCATTCCGTTCGGCTATGGCAACGGCGGCTACACCGCTTCCCGCCTGAATCCGTTTGAGTCCCAGTTCGCGCCGTTTGGCATTTCCAACGAGCGCTATAAGGGCCAGACCCTGCTGGAGAAGCCGATGAATACCGACGAGTACTTCGAGGCTTACGACAAGTGGGAAGAGGAGCGCGCTGCGCTCGCCGGCGAATAATCCGGTTTTTTCATCAACATGCAATTGCCCCGGGCGGCGCGTATGCGCCGCCCGGGTCATCGTGTTATATTTCATTTCGCAGTGTGCGCGGTCCGATGCAAACTGCTGCGGCGGAATGGATTTTTCTCCCGATGGAAGGCCGCCGGCTATGCGGCCGATGGGATGAACGGAAGAAAAATCCATTTCGCGACGTCGCGAGAATAGGTCAAGATACGTGGATAAGGTTGGAGATAGCATGCTGAAGTATTCCCTGAAAAGACTCTCTTCGTCCATCGTTACGCTGCTGATCATCATTTCGGTGGTCTTTATTCTGCTGCGCCAGATGCCGATCGAGGGTTATTTTGACAATTTCGAAAAGGTTGATCAGGCGATGATCAACGCCAAGCTCGAGCAGCTGGGACTGAACGATCCGATCCCGGTTCAGCTGTGGAATTTCCTTGTCGATCTTGTGCACGGCGATCTGGGTGAATCCGCACGCTACAGCGTGGGCGCACCGATCAGCGGCTTGATTGCCAAGAAGGCGCCGATCTCCATCAAGCTCGGCGTCCTGAGCATGGGCTTGTCTTTGCTGCTGGGCATTCCGCTCGGCGCGGCGATGGCCAGAGGCAAGGGAAAATTCTGGGATAAGTTCGGCACGGTCTACATCGTGTTCATCAACGCGGTGCCTGCTGCGGTGTATCATATCTTTATCCAGCTCTACGGCACCAGCTTCCTGGGCATTCCGATGCTTTTTGACGAGAAGAATCTCATCACGTGGATCCTGCCCGTCTGCTCCATGGCGCTGGGCAATACGGCGTATTATGCCATGTGGCTGCGCCGCTATATGGTCGACGAGATGAACAAGGACTATGTGCGCCTTGCGCGCGCGAAGGGCGTGTCCGGTCAGGATATCATGATGAAGCATGTCCTGCGCAACGCCTTCGTCCCGATGATTCAGTACATCCCGACATCCCTGCTGTATACGGTCTGCGGCTCGATCTACATCGAATCGCTGTATTCCATCCCGGGCATGGGCGGATTGCTGGTGGACGTCATCGGACGTCAGGACAATCCGATGGTTCAGGCGATCGTCATGATTTACAGCTGCATCGGTATCGTGGGCCTGCTCCTGGGCGATCTGCTCATGGGCGTGATCGACCCGCGCATCAGCTTTGTCAAGAAGGAGGGAGCACGCTGATATGCTGAGCATCAAGGAAAACAAGAGCAAGAAGCTGGAAGCGGCGCTCGCCGATCAGCTCAAAAAAGATCTGGAAAGCGAGCTTGTCAATGAGGACGAGCTGTTCGTCCTCGCGGATTATGACGAGGCGGCCGCCGAAAAGACCGGCTACTCCAACTACTCCTACTGGCGCTCGACGCTGCAGGTCTTCCTCAAGAATAAGGTTGCAGTATTCCTTCTGTGCCTGCTGGCGGCGCTGCTGCTGTTCACGTTCATTCAGCCCTATCTGCCGGGCCAGTATCCGGCGAACCTCATCAACAACAACCCGCAGACCGGCAAGCAGCTCTCCAACGTATCGCCGAGCCTGACGACCGTCATCGCCACCGCGCCGGCGGGCACCGTGCTCATGGCGGAGGAGCTCAAGGACGCCGACGGCTGGTACGCCGTGCATAACGTCGTGGAGAGCCTGAAGGCCCGTACCAAGTTCAACCTCATCGAATACGGCGAGGCGTGGTGCAGGATCGAATACAAGGGCAAGACGGGCTATGTCAAGAATAACTTCCAGACGAAGCTCAAGCTGCCGGAGGATCCGACGGCTGTTCCGTATGAAAGCCGGTCGAACTTCAAGCTCGATATGTACATGCAGCCGGAGGACTACACCAACGATGGAACCGCGCTGTATGTGAAGGAGGACTGCCTGACGCTGAACGGCGACGGCACCGCCACGACCAGCGACGAAGCGCAGCTTCGCGTGCTGCCCTCCGAAAATGCCTTCTGGTTCGGCACCAACAACATCGGCCAGGATCTGTGGTCCCGCGTTTGGAGCGGCACCCGCACGAGCCTTGCCATCGGCTTTATCGTCGCCTTCTTTGAGGCGCTCATCGGCATCACTGTGGGTGTGCTCTGGGGCTATGTGCGCAAGCTCGACCGCATCCTCACCGAGATCTATAACGTGCTGGACAACATCCCCAACACGATCATCCTGATCCTGATCTCGTATATCCTGCGCCCGGGCTTCGGCACGCTGGTGTTTGCGATGTGCCTGACCTGCTGGCTGGGTATGGCGCGCTTCATCCGCAACCAGATCGTCATCATCCGCGACCGCGATTACAACCTCGCTTCCCGCTGCCTGGGCACGGGTACGGCCCGCATCATCATCAAGAATCTGCTGCCGTATCTGGTCTCAGTCATCATGCTGCGTCTGGCGCTGTCCATTCCCTCTGCGATCGGCAACGAGGTGTTCATCACGTATATCGGTCTGGGTCTGCCGGTCGATCTGCCGTCCCTGGGCAACCTGATCAACGAGGGCCGCAAGCTCGTTACCTCGGAGACGCTGCGCTATCAGCTGATCTTCCCGGCGATCGTGCTGTCCGTCGTGACCATTTCCTTCTATATCATCGGCAACGCCTTTGCGGATGCCGCTGATCCCAAGAATCACGTGTAAAGGAGGGGGAACCTGAATGGAAAACGGAAATCCGATTCTTTCGGTACGCGATCTGAACATCAAGTTCAACCTCCGCGGACGTACGCTGCATGCGCTGCGCGACGTCTCGCTGGATCTGTATAAGGGCGAGAGCCTGGCGATCGTCGGCGAATCCGGCTCCGGCAAGTCCGTCTTCGTCAAGAGCTTTATGGGCCTGCTGGACGCCAACGGCTGGGTGGACAGCGGCGAGATCCTCTACAACGGCGAAGATCTGACGAAATACAAGACTGAAAAGCAGTGGCTGACCGTTCGCGGCAAGCAGATTGCCATGGTTCTGCAGGACCCGATGACCAGCCTGAATCCGCTCAAGACCATCGGCGCGCAGATCATGGAAGCGATCGAGCTCCATCAGAACCTGCGCGGCGAGGCGGCGCGCAAGGAAATGCTCTCCGTCCTGACCGACGTGGGCATCAACGATCCGGAGCGCCGCGCCAAACAGTATCCGCATGAGTTCTCCGGCGGCATGCGCCAGCGCGTCGTCATCGCCATTGCGGTGGCCTGCCGTCCGCAGATCCTGATCTGCGACGAGCCGACCACAGCGCTGGACGTGACGATTCAGGCACAGATTCTCGGCCTGATCCGCAACCTGAAGGAGAAATACCACCTCACCACCATCTACATCACGCATGACCTTGGCGTCGTTGCCAACGTCGCAGACCGCATTGCCGTCATGTATGCGGGCGACATCGTGGAGATCGGCCTGTGCGAGGAGGTCTTCTATCAGCCCAAGCATCCGTATACCTGGGCGCTGCTCTCGTCCCTGCCGCAGCTTGGCGTGAAGGGCGAGCCGCTCTATTCCATCCACGGCACGCCGCCGAACCTCTTCAACGAGGTCAGGGGCGACGCGTTTGCCCCGCGCAATCCGCAGGCGCTGAAGATCGACTTTGTCAAGCGTCCGCCGTATTTCAGCGTCTCGCCGACGCATAAGGCGCGCACCTG
Organism: Clostridia bacterium; assembly: GCA_017436605.1. GTDB lineage: Bacteria > Bacillota > Clostridia > Christensenellales > Aristaeellaceae > Ventricola. The sequence goes on from JAFSCW010000117.1 coordinate 13,761, forward strand.
GCTGCTCGATCCGCGCGCGCCGAAAATCGAACCGCCTGAGGCTGTGAAAAAGCTGGCGACGGAAGGAGTGAAGGGCTATGCCTGAAAGCAATAACCGGGAAGTCCTTCTTTCCGTTAAGGACATGTCCATCTGCTTTGGCAAGGGCAAGTATCTGTTCAAGGCGGTCGATAACGTCAGCTTTGATATCTACAAGGGCGAAACGTTCGGCCTGGTCGGCGAGTCCGGCTCGGGCAAGACGACCATCGGCCGCGCGATCATCCGCATCAACCCGACGACCTCCGGCGAGGTCATCTTCAAGGGCGAAAAAATCAACGGCAAAATCTCGAAGGAGCTTGACCGCAGGGTTACCCGCGAGATCCAGATGATCTTCCAGGACCCGATGGCCTCGCTCAACGAGCGCGCCAAGGTCGATTACATCGTATCCGAAGGCCTGTACGGCGGCGGCAAGCTGCCGGAGGAGGAGCGCAAGGCGCGCGTGGAGAAGGCGCTGTCCGAGGTGGGCCTGCTGCCCGAGTTCTCCAGCCGCTTCCCGCATGAGTTCTCCGGCGGCCAGCGCCAGCGCATCGGCATTGCCCGCGCGCTGATCATGCAGCCGGATTTCATCATCGCGGACGAGCCGATTTCCGCGCTGGATGTTTCGATCCGCGCGCAGGTGCTCAACCTGCTGGCGGAGCTGCAGAAGGAACGCGGGCTGACCTATCTGTTCATCTCGCATGACCTGTCCGTCATGCGCTTTATCTGCGACCGCATCGCGGTGATTCACAAGGGCGTGCTGGTGGAGCTGGCGGAGACGGAGAAGCTCTTTGCGCATCCGCTGCATCCGTATACTCGCGCGCTGCTTTCCGCCATTCCGCTGCCGGATCCGGCGAGGGAGAAGAACAAGACGCTCGAGGTCTACGACCCCACGCAGCATGACTACTCGGTCGATAAGCCCAGCTGGGTGGAGATCGAGGAGGGCCATATGGTCTGGGGCAACGAGAAGGAGCTTCGCGCATACAGAGAAATGCTCAAGGCATAATGTCAGGGGGCTGCCGTTTCGACAGCGGCAGCCCTTTTCTTATTCGGAGGATTCGTTATGGATATCACCTATGAAGAGGCGGTTTCCCGCTGCTGGGCGGAGGTCGATCTTTCCCGGCTGGTGACGAATTATCGCAATGCGCTTGCGCATCTGTCCGCAGGAACGCAGCTGATCTGCGTGCTCAAGGCGGACGCCTATGGGCTCGGCGCGCCGGTGGTCGCATCGAGGCTCTGGCAGGAAGGGCAGCGCATGTTTGCCGTCGCTTCCTATAACGAAGCAGCGCAGATCAGGCGCGTGCTGCCGGAAAGCGAGGTGCTGATTCTCGGCCTTTGCGGCGATGCGCAGCTGGAAAAAGCGATTGCAGCAGGGATGCTGCTGACGGTCTTTTCTTCGGCTTATGCGCGGCGGGTTGAAGCGGCGGCAGCGAAGGCGGGAAAGGCTGCGCGCGTGCATGTGAAGCTGGAAACCGGGCTTAACCGTATCGGATTTGATCCTCAAATCGCGGTTGATGAAGTCTGCGCCATGCAGGAAAGCGGCTTTGTGAGGCTGGAAGGCCTGTTTACGCATCTGGCCCTGCGCGATGCGGCGTCCGACAGGAGGCAGATCGACCTGCTGACGGCCTGCCGCGATGCGCTTGCCGCGCGCGGGATTCATATTCCCATGACGCATGCGCTGGACAGCATCGGCATGGTGCGTTATCCTCAGGATCATCTGGATGCAGTGCGTACGGGCGCATGGCTGTACGGCGTGTATCCCCGCGGCTATGCGCATCCGGAGGAGAGCCGGCTGGCCATGACGGTCAAGACCCGCATTGCCCAGCTGCACAGGGTGAAGGCGGGCGAATGCCTCGGCTATGACGAGAGCCATCCGCTTGCGCGCGACGGCGTGATCGCGACGCTCTCCGCAGGCTATATCGACGGCTATCCGAGGCTGAACAGCATCGGAGAGGTCGAGATCCGCGGCAGGCGCGCGCCCGTTGCGGGCCTTGTGTGCATGGATCAGATGATGGTCGACGTGACCGATATCCCGCAGGCGCAGGAGGGCGACGAGGTGATCCTGCTGGGCGGCTCCATCGGCGTGGACGAATACGCATCGCTGGGCGGGCTGAACAGGAATGAATCGCTGGCGCGCACGGGAAGGCGCGTGCCGCGCATCTATATCGAAAACGGCAAGGTTGTGTCCGTCGCAGAGGCGATGGATTGACAGGAGGCGGAAACATGGAGGATTCGAAGCTCCGCGCGCTTGTGGAGGCGCAGGAGGATTGGATCATTGAAAAGCGGCGCGCGCTGCACAGGATTCCTGAGCGCGGGTTTGCAGAATACAAGACACAGAAGGTCATCATGGATGCGCTGGATGAGATCGGCGTGCCCTATCAGACGGAGCGCACATGGGTGATCGGCCTGATCGAGGGCGCGCTGCCCGGCGAGGTGATCGCCCTGCGCGCGGATATGGACGCGCTGCCCATCGAGGAGCCGGAGGGCTGTCCCTTCCGCTCGGAGCATCCGGGCATGATGCATGCCTGCGGACACGACGCGCATGCGGCAATTCTGCTGGGCGCGGCGAAGGTGCTTATGGGCATGCGCGATCAGCTGCGCGGCTCGGTGAAGCTCCTGTTCCAGCCTGCGGAGGAAACCGACGGCGGCGCGGAGCCGATGGTCAAGGCCGGCGCGATGGAAAATCCGCATGTCGACCGTGTGTACGGGCTGCATGTGATGCCCAATCTGCCGCTGGGCACGATCGAAACGCGCGCCGGCACGCTCAACGCATCGACCGATACCGTCCTGATGACGATTCATGGACGCGCCGGCCACGGCGCCTATCCCGAGCGCAGTGCGGACGCCATCGTCTGCGCCGCGCAGGTGATCAGCACGCTGCAGACGATCGTTTCCCGCAACCTTTCGCCGCTTGCCAGCGCGGTGCTGACATTCGGTATGGTCGAGGGCGGCGCGGCGCAGAACATCATCTGCGACAAAGTGATCCTGCGCGGCACGCTGCGCACGGCCAACAGCGAGATCCGCGCGATGATGAAAAAGAGGATCGAAGAGGTAGCTTCCGGCGTGGCGGCGTGCATGGGCTGCAGCGCGGATGTACAGATCATCAGCGGCTATGCAGCGCTGG
>JAFSCW010000118.1 GCA_017436605.1 Clostridia bacterium
GTCGTAATATCATAGAGCACGCGATTGCAGCCACCGACCTCGCCAATAATGCGCGTGGAGATGCGCCCAAGCAGATCATAAGGAAGAGGCGCAACGTCCGCAGTCATGAAATCGTCGGTGGTCACAGCGCGGATGGCCACGGCGTAGGCGTAGGTGCGTTCGTCGCCCATCACGCCCACGCTCTTTGCGCCGGTGAGCACGGTGAAATACTGGGAAGCATGCTCGCCGGACTTCTCGATCTCTTCGCGAAGAATTTTATCGCTCTCGCGCACGATGCGCACCTTTTCAGGCGTCAGCTCGCCGATCACGCGGATAGCAAGGCCCGGACCCGGGAAGGGCTGGCGGTAAACGAGGCTCTCGGGAAGGCCGAGCGCGAGTCCGAGCTTTCGCACCTCATCCTTGAACAGCATGCGCAGCGGTTCGACAAGACTGGTGAAGCCCAATTCTCCCGGCAGACCGCCCACGTTGTGATGGCTCTTGATGACAGCGCTGCCCTTGACGCTGCCGCTCTCGATCACATCGGGATAGATCGTGCCCTGGGCAAAATGATCGCGCTTACCCAGCTGCGCGGAGGCGTTCTTGAATACCTCCACAAATTCCCGGCCGATGATTTTTCGCTTCTGTTCCGGCTCGGTCACGCCTTTGAGCGCAGCGTAGAAGCGTTCAGATGCATCGACAGCCTTCAGCTCCACCGGGAAGGTCCTGGTGAAAATGTCCACCACCTGATCGCTCTCTCCGGCGCGCATGAAGCCGTGATCCACATAGACGCAGGTCAGGCGATTGCCAATCGCGCGATACAGCAGCGCAGCGGCAACCGCGCTGTCTACGCCGCCGGACAGTCCCAGCAATACCGTGCCATCGCCGACCTGCCTGCGAATCTCAGCAATGGTGCGCTCCGCATAGGCTTCCATCGTCCAGTTGGGCTCGATTTTGCAGATGCCGAACAGGAAGTTTTTCAGCATCGGCATGCCTTCCTCGGAATGGGTGACCTCCGGGTGGAACTGCACGCCGTAGAGCTTTCTTTCCGCATTCGCCATGGCTGCGGTCGGGCAGTTGGCGGTGTGGGCGATGATCTCGAATCCCTCGGGCGGCTGAACCACCTGCCAGGTATGGCTCATCCAGCAGACGCTTTCGGGCCTCATGCCCTTCAGCAGTCCGTCCTGATTCTTATCCATGTGAACGACTGTCCGCCCGTACTCGCGCTGTACGCCTCGTTCGATCACGCCGCCCAGCAGATGCGCCGTCAGCTGCATGCCGTAGCAGATTCCCAGCACCGGCACGCCCAGGTCAAATATGGCGGGATCAATGGTCGGCGCGCCTTCATCCAGTACGCTGGCGGGGCCGCCGGACAGAATGACGCCCAGCGGCTGCTCGGCACGAATATCTTTAGGATCGGCATTGTACGGCAGCACGGAGGAATACACGCCGCACTCGCGCACGCGGCGTGCAATCAGCTGCGTATATTGACCGCCGAAATCTAGAATCACAATTCCTCTTGGATTCTCCATTACTTTTCATCCTTTCCATGAATCGGTTGTTCAAACTTATTCTTGCCCTGTCCGGCGGGAATATCAATGGGATATTGACCTGTAAAGCAGCCGTCGCAGTAGTCGCAGCCATTTTCACCTGCAAGAACGTGCGCGGCGTCAATGGACAGATAGGCCAGCGAATCAACGCCGATGGCCTGCGCAATTTCTTCCACAGAATGCAGCCTGCAGGCAATCAGGTTTTCCTCGGAATCCACATCCGTACCAAAGAAGCAGGGGTGTTTGAAAGGCGGCGCGGAGACCCGCATGTGAACTTCCTTTGCGCCCGCATCCCGAAGCAGCTTCACAATTCTTGCGCAGGTGGTGCCGCGGACGATGGAATCGTCGATCAGTACGACGCGCTTTCCTTCAACCGTCTCGCGAATTACATTCAGCTTGATGCGAACGGCTTTTTCCCGCAGCTGCTGATTGGGAGCGATGAAGCTGCGCCCCACATACTTGTTTTTCAGGAAGCCGATACCGTAGGGTATGCCGCTTTCCTGTGAGAATCCAACGGCGGCGTCAATGCCGGAATCAGGAACGCCGATGACCACATCCGCATCGGCAGGACTTTCCCGCGCCAGAAATCTTCCCGCCGAAAGGCGCGCAGAATGAACAGACGCGCCCTGGATGATAGAATCCGGGCGCGCAAAGTAGATGTATTCAAATACGCAGAGGGTAGGCTTCTTCCCGCAATGGCGGCAGTCCGACTGTACGCCCTCCTTTCTGAAAACCACGATCTCACCGGGCTCAATGTCGCGGATAAAATGGGCGTCAACCGCGTCAAGAGCACAGGATTCGGAGGCAACGATGTACTCGCCGGAAGAGGTCTGACCGTAGCAGAGAGGCCGGAAGCCGTTGGGATCACGGAAAGCGATGAGTTTGGTGGCGGTCATGAGGACACAGGAATAAGCCCCCTGCAGCTTTGGCATAGCGCTGGCGACGGCTTCTTCGGTGGATGCGGTATGCAGCCGTTCCCCGACGATGGTATAGATGATCGATTCGGTATCGGTTGTACCATGAAAAATAGCGCCGTTGAGCTCATGGGAGCGGCGCAGTTCATTGGCGTTTACGAGATTTCCGTTGTGGCAAAGGGCCATGTTTCCCTTGACATGGCAGACAACGACAGGCTGGATGTTGTTGGCGTTTTTGCCACCTGTGGTAGAATAGCGGACATGGCCGACAGCGACGCTGCCCTCTCCAAGATGGGACATTTCTTCCTCGGAAAAGACTTCGGCGACAAGACCGTCGCCACGATGCTGGCGGAAAAGGCCGTCGTCGGAGACAGCGATTCCGCAGCTCTCCTGACCGCGATGCTGAAGGGCATACAGGCCGAGATAGGTCATTTCAACAACCGGAGCAGATTTCCCGGCATAGACGCCGAATACGCCGCACTCTTCATGAAGTCCTTTTGTCATGAAATCATCTCATTTCAAACAAGTCTGAAAACCAAAAAAGGGCAA
>JAFSCW010000119.1 GCA_017436605.1 Clostridia bacterium
CAAACTCTCGTGTTTGATTCTGTATCGAATCCTTGAAGTTTTACCTTCAAGGTTCAAAACTCATTTAACGAATTGACTGTCTCTTTGAAACCGTGACTCGTGAAAATCACGGTTCGCGTTCTTCTTGATTCTGTATCGTTTTCAAGGATCTTGTCGTCGCACAAGTGCTCTCGCGTGACGACTCGATTAGTATACCAGTGAACCGCGCTTTTGTCAACACCTTTTTTGAACTTTTTTTGAAATTTTTTGACACTGCCATACAAGCCGGCATACACTGTTATAAGACCGCGCCAAACCGCGTTCTTTGTCTCATCTCTTCCTATTATATGGATACATATGTCTGCGCCTGCCGCTCCGCCCGCGGCTGCATGACCGATGAAATTCCGCTTGTGCAATCCCCCATAATCGGGTACAATGATCTTATTCAAGCAAGGAGGATATCATGGACGCTCTGATTACGTCTCTGGTTCAGGCCAACTTTGCGCCGGAACGCATCATCCCCCGCGCCAGCATGGCGCGGTATACGACCTTCCGCGTCGGCGGTCCCGCCGATGTGCTGGTCAATATTGCAAATCCCGAGGAAATCTCCGTCGCCCTGCGCGCCGCACGGCATGCGGGCGTGCCTGTCACGCTGATTGGCAACGGCTCCAATCTCCTCGTCCGCGACGGCGGCATCCGCGGCTTGGTCATGCGCATTGCAGGCGACTGCGCGGGTATCACCCGCGATGGCAATACTCTCCATATTCAGGCCGGCGCTTCCCTCAGCGCCGCCGCTCAGTTCGCGCTGAACGAGGGCCTTGCGGGCCTTGCAGAGATGGCCGGTATTCCCGGCACCATCGGCGGCGGCGTCATCATGAACGCCGGCGCGTATGGCGGCGAGCTGAGCCAGGTCGTTACACGCGTTGACGCCGTCGCCGTCGCCGACGGCCGGCCCGTCGTCTTCGAAGGACCGGATCTCGGCTTTGGTTACCGCCACAGCGCAATGATGGACGCCGGCGTGATCGTCGCCAGCGTCACCATGCAATTGACGCCCGGCGATCCCGATTCCATCCGCACCCGCATGAACGAGCTCGCCCATGCGCGGCGCGACAAGCAGCCGCTCAATTATCCCAGCGCCGGCAGCACCTTCAAGCGCCCGCAGGGCATGTTCGCCGCGAAGCTGATCGACGACTGCGGCCTGCGCGGCCTGCGCATCGGCGACGCCCAGGTCAGCGAAAAGCACGCGGGCTTTGTCGTCAACCTCGGCAGCGCCACCGCCAGCGACGTCCTCGCGCTGATGGACGAAATCAAGCGCCGCGTTTTTGAGGTGACGGGCGTTACGCTCGAACCGGAAGTCCGCATCCTCGGACAGGATTAACGCACCAAAGCGATACGAAAGGAAAAGGCCGTCATGAGGTTCCTGATTGTTACCGGACTCTCCGGCGCAGGCAAGACCAGCGCGCTCAAGCATCTGGAGGACGCCGGATACCAGTGCATGGATAACCTGCCGCCCCTGCTGCTGGCGCAGGCGTTCACGCTATGCGAAAAGGTCGAGCTGGATCATCCCATCGCGCTGGGCGTGGATTCCCGCAGCGGCGCGCTCTTCAACGCCGAAGCCATCCTCGAAGCCATCAACGCCAGCGCAGACAGCCACGAAATCTCCATTCTCTTCCTCGATGCGGATACCGAGACGCTTATCTCCCGCTACAAGGAAACGCGCCGCGATCATCCGCTGATGAAAAACGGCCTGACGCTCGAGCAGGCCATCGCCCGGGAACGCGAGCTTCTCCAGCCGCTGCGCGAGCATGCGCATTATGTCCTGCCCACAGGCGGCATGCGCACCAAAGAGCTGTGCGCGATGATCGACGAGCTGATCGCCCACGGCGAAAGTCAGCATACCCTGCGCACAGAGATCATGTCCTTCGGCTATAAACGCGGCATCCCGCGCGAGAGCGACCTTGTCTTCGACGTGCGCTTTCTGCCCAATCCTTTCTATATTAAAGAGATCCGCGCATACACCGGACTGGAAGCGCCCGTGCGCGATTATGTGCTCGGCCAGGAGGAAACCGGCACGTTCCTGGCCCGTCTGTATGCCCTGGTCGATTATCTCATCCCACTGTACCGCAAGGAAGGCAAGCGCCGCCTGATGATCGCCATCGGCTGCACCGGCGGCGCGCATCGCTCCGTCGCCATCAGCGAGGCGCTGGGCGCGCATCTTCGCGCGATTGGCCAGAGCGCCAGCGTCTTCCACAGGGATATTGCGCTGGAAGAAGCGAGCTGGCCCTTCCGCCGCGACCGCAGCTGAGATGGCTTCATCAAAAGCAACCCGAAAAACCGAAAGCATCATAGAAAGCATCAAAAACGCGCATGCTGATTCCATCCGGACATGAAAGGATGGAGCACCATGCGCGTTTCTTCTTATCCGCATCCCATTCCTCCGCCTCCCGCGCCCCCAGGACAGAAGGAAGCGCTGTTTGAGCCGCTGCATGCGGACGCCTTTTTGAAAGCGCGCGCACGCGGCGTTCCCGTCTTTCTGGTTATCGGCGACATTCCTTCCCTCGACGACGCGGTTTGCGCGCATCTGCGGGAGCGAACCGTGCCCGTTCAACTCATCCCCGGCGCACGGCCGGATGTGGAGCTTTTATGTCAGCGCTGCAGCGCGCTTTTTTCCGGCGAGGGCGCGCTGCCCCTGTGCGCTTTGCTCCTCAGCGACGGAAGACCCTTCCTCGCTGCGCCACTCCCTCCTCCGGGGTTTCCTCTGGACGGCGCGCGCCTGCTCGTCTGGCTCACGCAGGCGGACCGGCGCTATGCCCAGAACCTCCCCGCCTGCGCCGCGCAGGCGGGCGAGACCATCCATTCCTTCCGCTCGGCGCCTCTTTCAAAAGCCTATACCCCGAAAGACGCCGCACACGACGCACTCTTTGCCCTGCTGCATACGCAGGACAGCGTGAACGGCGGTTTTCTCGGCGTCAAATCTCCGCATGTCTGCGCGCTGCGCCTTCTGCAAAGCGCCGCCGGAAGCGACAAAAAAGCGCACGCCGCCCTCACGCGCACGCTTGACGCCATGCTCTCCTCCGCGCTGTATGATCCCCTTGACGGCGGCTTCTTCCGCTCGACGCTGACACAGGACTGGCGCGTGTTCGTGCCCGAAAAGCCGCTCGCGCTGAACGCCCTGCTGGCGCTCATCCTGCTGCGCGCCGGCAGGCGCACCGAGGCCATCCGGACGCTCGATTTCCTGATCTCCTCCTTTTCCTGCGGCGCAGGCGCGCTCAGCCCGCAGCTCAGCGCGCCGCGCAGCGCATATGCCTTCACGCCCGAACAGGTCTGCGCCGCGCTAGGCAGCGAAAACGGCCTGCGCGCCTGCCGCCTGCTCGGCCTGCTGCGCATGCAGACCGCACCGGAGCCGGACGTGCTGCCCAGCCGTTTTTCTCCCGTTCCGCCGACAGGATTCGCCCGGCAGCGGAAACCCCGCGGCGAAGCGCATCCGCGCTGCCCGGTTCTTTCCCCATCGCTCACGCCGGAGGACGCCGCCTTCCTGCGCCGGATCATGCCCGCGCTGCTGCGCGCCCGCGCGGCGAGGGAGCCGCAGCGCCCCACGGTCCATATCCTGACCGAGCACTGCGCGCTCGCCGCCGCGATCCTCGCCGGATGCGGTCTCAAGCTCGGCGAGGCGCGCTATGTGCTGTCCGCGCAGCGGGCCGTCTCCTTCCTGCTGGGGCAGCATCCGGGCGCCATGCAGCTGCCGCCGTCCGTTATCGCAGCCCCCGGCGCGCAGCCAGCGTGCGGCGCGAGCGCCGCGCTCTCCCTCGCCCTGCTGACGCTTGGCCAGGCGGAGGGCATGGAGGAATACGCGCATGCAGGCCTTCGCCTGCTGGGCGGCGCGCTGCATGCCTTTGTCCGGCCGGACGGCGTCGTCATGCATACGCAGAAGGATCCCGGCGCATTCCTCCCGCGCGTACCGGCCCTTTACGACAGCGAGCTCCCCGCGCCTGCGGCGCTGCTTGTCCGCGCCCTGCGCATCGCGGACGGCATGCGTCCCGATCTTCACTATGCGGACGCGATCGACGCCATCTGGGAAGCCGCATCGCCCGCCGTCCGCGCGCAGCCGCTCGCCTGCGCCGCGCTGATCCACGCGGCAGCCTGTTCATGAGCGGAAAAACAGAAACCAACAAAAAACGGGCAATCCCGTCCTGCCGTCCGCAGGAAGGAATTGCCCCTCTTTTTATCCCCTGAGCAGGTCGCGCATCTGCTCGGCGTCGAGGGTGAACAGGTTTTCTTCGCCCAGAAGCACCCCGTCGGAAAGCGCCTTTTTGCTCTCCTGAATGTGCAGTATCCGCTCCTCCACCGTGCCGGCGGCAATCAGCCGGATGACCTGCACGTTCTTCGTCTGGCCGATGCGGTAGGCGCGGTCCGTCGCCTGATTCTGCGCCGAGACATTCCACCACGGATCGTAATGGATCACCACGTCCGCGCCGGTCAGGTTCAGTCCGGTTCCGCCCGCCTTGAGCGAAATCAGGAAGACGTCCGCGCCGCTTGCCGCGCTGTCCGCGTTGAACTGGCTCACCAGCTCCATGCGTTCGTCCTTTTCCGTTTCGCCCGTCAGCATCAGATAGGCCACGCCCTCGGAGGCAAGCGCCTCGCCGATCAGCGCGAGCATCGAGGTGAACTGCGAAAACACCAGCAGCCTGTGCCCCGCGCCGAGCGCCTCGCGCACGATTTCCAGCAGCTGCTCGAGCTTGCCGCTGCCGCCCTTATAGCCCTCCAGGCACAGCCGCGGATCGCAGCAGAGCTGGCGCAGGCGCGTGAGCCCTGCCAGCATGCGGATCCTGTCACCGCCGTCGAGCAGGCCGCCCTCGCTCTCGCGCAGCAGCTGCGCGCAATAGGCCGCATAGAGCCTGCGCTGCTCGGGCGTCATCTCGCTGGACATGTCCGTTTCGATCTTCTCCGGCAGGTCGGAAAGCACGTCCTTTTTCATCCTGCGCAGGATGAACGGCGCGACCATCCGATGCAAATTCTCCCTGGCGTGCTCGTCCGCCTCGCGCACAACGGGCGCCTCGAAGCGCTCCTTGAACTTCTTATACGTCAGCAGATAGCCGGGCATCAGGAAATCAAAAATCGACCACAGCTCGCTGAGTCGGTTTTCAATCGGCGTGCCGGTCATCGCAAAGCGATGGCGCGCGCGCAGGGTCTTGACCGCCCGGGCCGCCTGGGACGAGGCGTTCTTGATGTTCTGCGCCTCGTCCAGCAGCACATGCGACAATTCGATGTTTTCATAGGCCTTCACGTCCCGCCGGAGCTGATCATAGGAGGTGATCAGAAGCTCCGTCTCCGCCGCGCCGATCGCCTCCAGCCGCTCATCCGCGCCGCCCGTCAGTGCGCGGGCGGAAAGCCCGGGCGCAAAGCGCTGCGCCTCGGAAAGCCAGTTCAGCTGCAGGGACGCGGGGCAGACCACCAGCGCGCGGACCTGCTCGCCCTTTTCCTTCTCCCGCAGCAGAAGCGCCAGCGCCTGAATCGTCTTGCCCAGGCCCATATCGTCGGCAAGCACGCCGCAAAAGCCCGCATCGCTCAGCGCGCTCATCCACGAAAGCCCCTCGAGCTGATAGCCGCGCAGCTGGGCGTTCAGCCCGGCCGGCTGCACGGCGCGCACCTTCTGCGCCTCCAGCAGCCGCGCGATCCACGATTCCACCGCCTCGGGCGCCGTCAGCCGGATCTGCTCGCGGTTTTTGAGCGCCTCCTCCAGATACAGCGCCCGGCTGTCGGGCACCTGAGCGCCCGCCTTGGCAGCCTCCGCCGATACGTCGAGCGTGTCGAGCACCTGCGCAGCCTCCGCCGCCTGCTCCATCGCCCCGCCGGAGAGGAACGTGCCGTCCGCAAGGCGGACATAATCGCGCTTTTGCCTGTACGCCAGCAGCGCGCTGGTCAGATCCTCCTGCGTAAAGCCGCCCAGCTCCGCCTTCAGCACGAGCTTTTCCCCTTCGCGGGTAAGGCCGAAGCTCATGGGGCGGCGGGCTGTCACATGCGCCATTTCCAGATTTCTGGCGACATGGACCTCGCCCACGCGCTCCAGCAGCGGCAGCTGCTCGCAAAGCAGCCGGAAGCGTTCCTCCTCCCCGCCGCGGAACACATATTCGCCCTCGCGGACGGCCTCCGCAAAAAACTTCTGCGCGGCGGCGCAGACGTCCTCCTCGAGCGCGCGGTCGCAGCGGATATGCGGATGCTCCACGCCGGGGGCGAGCTCCGTGCCGCAGTAATCCATGCGGACCTGACACACGATTCTCTCCGCGCCTTCCGGATAGATATACAATTTGGGCGTGCAGGGCGTGGGCGTATAGCGCGCGACGACCGCCTGCCCCTTTCGCATCAGGGCCGCCTCCTTCGCCGGGACGATCAGATTCGTGCAGACCTCCTCGATCTGCCTGGCGTCAAAGCGCATGCCCTGCGGGAACTGAGCGCCGATCGCCAGCAGACCCGCGATCCGATCATACGCCATGCCGAACGCACAGACGAGCTCCGTCTCCCCGATCCGGTATGCGCCCGCGCTGCCGAGGACGACCTCCTGCGAGAACACGCGCAAAAGCGCCCGGCTTTCGCCCTCCTCAAGCTCCACCGGCACCTGAATATCCCCGCGCACAACCCGGACCGTCCGGCTTTCCTGCGCGCTGATTTTGATTTCGACCTCGCGGCCGATGAGCATGCGCATCGTCTGATCGAGCGCGGCGCCGCTGAGCAGCGCCTCCGCCCCGGCGGCATGCTGCTGCGCCAGCATCGCAATCTGCCCCAGCAGCGGCACATCCTCGGGCGCGACCTCGTCCTCCCTGTGCGAAAACGTCAGCTCTCTGCCATAGACGGCGCGCTCCCTGCGCGATATGCGCGCGGCGAATTCCGCCATGCTCCGCACAACGTACGTCCGCGCCCTGCCGATCTTCAGCCCCAGGCGCATCTCCCGTGGGGATTCCCGGCGCAGCACGGGATACAGGCGGACGGGCTCCGGCTCCAGCGCGTCAACACGGGAAAGCGCATGCCCACCGCGCGCCTCCCTGAGCAGCTCATCCAGAAATCCGCCGCCCTCGCGCGGCAGCTGTCCTTCCCCCGCGCCGCCGCATACGGCGATCATCAGCGCCGCCACATGCCGGCAGCCCCACACGGCGTCCTTCACGCCCGCGCAGCTGCACCCGCAGGAAACGAACGCGTCGAGCGTCTCGTCGTATTGAAAGGTCGGCCTCTCGCTGCCCGCCATCCCGCGGACGACGCCGCTGTAGCAAAGCACGCCGTCTTTCTCCTCGACCGTCACGCCGCTCACGCGTCCCTCGCGCACATCCGCACCCCCGCGCGCGAACAGCGCAGGATTGGCAATCGCCCCGCGCGCACTCGATAATGTGAACATTCCGCTTTCCTCCCGCGTTTCTTCCTTTCTTCTCTCTGTATTATAGCATACTTGTCCATCCGCGCCAAACATGTTACAATGCCCGCAGCCCATCCCTGTCAGGAGGTTTTGCCATGCGCCTGTTTTTCGGCCTTTCCCTGCCCGAGGACGTCCGCCGCGCCGCACATGCGCGCGCGCTGGCGCTTTGCGAGCATACGCCCGGCCGGTACGTTCCGCCGGAAAACTATCACATTACGCTGGCGTTTCTGGGCGACGTTCCGCAGGAGCGCCTGCGCGACGCGCAGGAGGTGCTCGCCCGCTGCATCCGCAGCCTGCCCGCGCCGCGCATGACGCTCGGGGATACCGGCTATTTCGGCCGGGCGCAAAACGCCATCCTGATCATCCGCGTGCAGGCGGAGCCTGAGCTTTCCGGCCTGCACGAACGGCTCGTCCGCGAGCTGCTCGCCGCGGGCCTGCCGGCGGATCCGGGCCCCTTCAGCCCGCACATCACCCTCGCCCGGCATGCGCGCATCGGCGCGCTCCCCGCGGGGAACGCGCCTTCCTTCACAGCCGGACAGGCGCACGTCTTCCTCAGCGCCAGAGATGAAGACGGCGTCCTTCGCTATACGCCGCTGTGCGCCGCCGCCTTCGCCGCCCACGAAAATTCCCCTTAATCCGCCAGCATATCCATTTTTTACCGGCAATTCGCAAATTCATTTCTTTTCCCTCTGAACTTTTTAAAATACATCTTGACAAATGTTACAAGTCGTAATAAACTATTCACATAGTTGAGATGAAAGGAGACGCATGCCCTCATGAAGATTGCGTCAGGAAAGAAATGGATCGTGACCGTACTGGTCATGCTCATGGTGTGTGTATGCGCCCACGCTTCTGCTGCGATTTATCGCCTTGGCGACGAGGCCGACGAAATTGCGACCATCCAGACCGCGCTCAAGCAGCTGAAGCTGTACACGGGTGAAGTAACCGGCCACTTCGGCTCCAAGACCGAAGAAGCCGTTAAGAAATTCCAGAAGAAATACGACCTCAATAACGACGGTATCGTCGGCGAGCAGACGCTGACGGCGCTTTATAACGCCGCCGACATCTCCGCCAGCAGCGACGCCTATGCCGGCGACTCCAGCGCGCTGCGCTATGGCAGCCGCAGCGAGGCTGTCCGCCAGATGCAGCAGGATCTCAAGGATCTGGGCTATTATTCCGGTACCGTCAGCGGCCACTACGGCACGCTGACCGAGGCCGCCGTCACCAATTTCCAGAAGAATAACGGTCTTTCCGCCGACGGCATCGCCGGCAGCAAGACCCTTTCGAAGATTGCCTCCGCCCGCGGCGGCAGCAGCAGCTCTTCTTCCAGCTCCTCCTCCAGCTCCTCTCTGCTCAAGTACGGCGTCAAGTCCGAAGCCGTCCGCAAGATGCAGCAGGACCTCAAGGATCTGGGCTTCTATTCCGGTTCCATCACCGGCAATTTCGGCAACCTGACCAAGCAGGCTGTTTATGAATTCCAGTGCGCCAACGGCCTTTCCGCCGACGGCATCGCCGGCAGCAAGACCCTGGCGAAGATCGAGAGCAAGCTCTCCGGCAGCAGCTCCTCCTCGAGCTCTTCCGGTTCTTCCTCTTCTTCCTCTTCTTCCTCCGGCTCTTCGAGCATCAGCACCGCGGCGACGCTGCAGCTGGGCTCCAAGAACGACGAAGTCCTCAAGCTCCAGAAGGCCCTTGAAAAGCTGGGCTACTACACCGGCAACATGACCGGCAACTTCGGCGAGAAGACCGCCGAGGCCGTCAAGGCCTTCCAGAAGGCGCACGGCCTGACTGCCGACGGCATCGCCGGCAAGAAGACCATTGCCGCCATCAACGCCAAGAACAGCGCGCCGGACTACAGCAACGCGACCAACGACGACGTCGCCGGCAACGTCCGCTACGAGAACTTCTATAACTGGCGCAGGCGCTACAGCAACGGCGAATACTGCACGGTCTATGACTACAAGACCGGCTATTCCTGGACGCTGCGCATCATGAGCAAGGACGCGCACATGGACGCCGAGCCGGCGACCGCCGAGGATACGGAGATCATGAACAAGGCCTTCGGCAAGACCACCTGGACCCCGAAGGTCGTCTGGGTCACCTTCTCCGACGGCAGAACCTACATCGGCTCCACGCACAACGTACCGCATGACACCTACCATCTGGCCAACAACAACTTCGACGGTCACGTCTGTGTTCACTTCCCCATCTCCATGGAGAAGGCGAAGGAAATCGGACCGTACGCCACCAGCCATCAGGAAGCGATCAACGACGGCTGGACCCAGACCCAGAAGCTCAAGTACTGATCCTGCCGCTCTCCCCGAAAGGGGAGAGCGTTTTTTGTTCCTTCGGTGCGCTTCCTTCCATATGTTCTTGATGTTTACACCGGCGCATGTCCCATGATATAATGACACAAAAGCGCGAGGAGGGAAGTTCATGGCCACCATGAAGGATATCGCACAGGCCGTCGGCGTCAGCCTGACCACCGTATCCAACGTGATCCACGGCAACTATGATCGCGTTTCCGCTGCGACGGTTCAGAAAATCCACGACGCCATCGAGCGCATGAATTACGTGCCGAACATGTCCGCCCGCGCGCTGGTCAGCCATACCTCCCGCATCATCGCCTATATCGATACGCGCAGCCCGCAGGAGACCTATGCCGGCAATGGCTTCGTGGGCGTGCTGCTGTGCGGCATCGAGAACATCGTCACCCAGCACGGCTATTTCCTGATGATGCGCCGCGGCAGCGACGAAGAAACCCTGCGCCTGATGCTCAACACATGGAACCCCGACGGCGTCATCTTCAAGGACTGCGTCCCGCAGGGGCTGGTCGATTTCGTCCGCAGCCAGGGCAAGCCCTGCGTGACGATCAATACCTATTTCGACGACCCGACGCTCATACAGGTCCGCGCGTCGGATTATCAGGGCGGGCGCATGGCGACAGAGCATCTGCTCAGCCTCGGTCATCGCGACATCCTCTTCGTCGGCGCGGTCGGCTGCGGCTTCCAGAACAACGACCAGCGCTATGCCGGACACTGCGATGCGCTCTGCGCCGCCGGCATTGAGCCCAGAAAAGAAAACCTCATCAACAGCCTGCATCCCTTCGCCGCCGACAGCGCCATCGCCATGGGCCGCAGCCTCGCCTCGCGCGGGGGCTTCACGGCCATCTGCGTCAGCGGCGACCAGTACGCCGTGGCGATCATGGCCGGCCTGCATGAATGCGGCGTCCGCATCCCGCAGGATATTTCGATCATCGGCTTTGACGACGTCGATATCGCCCGCATGTGCAATCCCCCGCTGACGACCATCCGGCAGGACGGCATCGGCAAGGGCGAGCGCGCGGCGGAGGCAGTCTTCGCGCTGATCGCCGGCGAATCGCCCGATCCGAAGGATTTCACGCTCCCTGTCGAGCTGGTGCTGCGCGAAACGACAGCACCGCCGAAAAACACATAACACAAAGGAGCCGTCAGGATAAAACCCAGTATTCTAAGAAGATAGTTTGCTAAGTATTTTGCTTTTTCAGGCATGGGGCTCTGCCCCATCGCCCCGCCAAAGGGCTTTCCGTTCGCCCTTTGGATACCTTCGGCCGCAAAATTCTTAGCACATCTTAGAATAATTGGTTTCTTATCCTGACAGCTCCTTTTTCTTGTCGCTTTATGATCGGCTTGCTCAAGAACGGGATTGCCCGTTACATTTCGGCCAGCTTTTCGCGGATTTCCTGCTCCGTGCCGCCCGCCAGCACGCCCTGCGTCATATCCTTCGGGCCGCCGCCCTTGCCGCCGAACGCCGCGCACAGCGCCTTCGTCATAGGACGCACATCCTCCGTCTCCGAGGACATCGCAAAGTTCCATCCGTCCTCGCGCGGGACGAGCACCAGCGCCAGGCGCGCGCCCGCCGCCAGATGGCCCGCCGCCTTGCGCACAGCGCCGGGAGAGAGCACATCGCAGGCGACCATGCGCACAGCGTTTGCCTGCTCCTGCGCGGAAAGCATATCGAAAATCCGCATCCCCAGCGCATCCGTCTGCGCGCGCAGATGATCCCGCTCGGCAAGCAGGCGCTCTACCGAGCCGGCGATCTCGTGCTGCCTGCAGGACATGGCCACGGAGCTCCTGCGCGCCTGCTCCATGAGCACGTTCTCCTCCTCGAGCGCCCTGCGCCCGCAGAGGATGGACACGCGCACGCCGGATTTATACTTCTGCCAGCCGATGACCTTGATCTGGCCGATGCTTCCCGTCCGCTTGACATGCGTGCCGCAGCAGGCGCAGATATCCGCGCCGGGAATCTGCACGATGCGCACCTCGCCCTCCAGCGCTTTCTTGCTGCGGTATTCCATCGCGGCAAGCGACTGCGCGTCCGGCAGCAGGGTCGTGATTTCGACATTCTGCCAGACGACAGCGTTGGCAAGCCGCTCCACCCGGGCAATGTCCTCCTGCGTCAGCGGGCCGCTGAAATCCATGGTCACCGCCTCGGAGCCGATATGGAAGCCCACGTTGTCATAGCCGAACAGACGGCAGACGATGCCCGAAAAGATATGCTCGCCGCTGTGCTGCTGCATCATGTCCAGCCTGCGCTGCGCGTCCACGCGTCCCTCCACCTCGCTGCCCGGCTCGAGCGGGCCGTCCGTGGTATGGACAACCTCGCCGTTCACCTCGTGGCAGTCGATCACCTGCACGCCGCCGAGCGTGCCATGGTCCGCGCCCTGTCCGCCGCCCTCCGGGAAAAAGGCCGTCCTGTCGAGCGTTATCAGGTATTTCCCGTCCTTCTCCCGGCAGCCCGTTACGCAGGCCGAAAACGCAAGCAGCTCAGAATCCTGATTATACAGGCGAATCGTCATATGCAGTCCATCCTTTCAGCGCCGCATGCTCCGCCGTCATGGCGAATATGCTTAGCCAGCAATCTTTGCTGATGATTTTTGTTATTGTAACATATCCCGGATAAAAAAACAAACCTCTCATAGCCGCTGAATTGTGCTATAATAGAATCAGCTACATGGCATGATTGCCGATTCCAGATTCAAGGAGGGCGACCCATATGAAAAATCCGCTTATCATCACCATCGGACGCGAGTACGGCAGCGGCGGCCGGCAGATCGGCCAGGCCCTGGCCGAGCGCCTGGGCATCTCCTTTTACGACAAGCAGATCATCAGCCTTGCCGCCAAGAAGAGCGGCCTGTCCGATGAATTCATCGCCAACAACGAACAGCGCGTGCGCAGCGGCCTGATGCACAATTTCGCAGCCTCCGCCGGCTATCATACGGGCTTCTTCTCCGCGCAGTATCTGCCCCTGCCCGAGTCCATCTTCATCTCCCAGGCGCAGGTCATCCGCGATATCGCCGCCAAAGAAAGCGCCGTGATCGTCGGCCGCTGCGCGGACTACATCCTCGCCGGCCGCGAAAACACCATCAACGTGTTCATCCACGCGCCGATGGAGGTGCGCGTCAAGCGCATCATGGAGCTGCACAGCCTGGACGAGGCCGCCGCCATCAAGGAGGTCACGACCTCCGACAAGGAGCGCGGCAACCACTACTTCCGCTATACGGACATGAAGTGGGGCAAGGCGCAGAACTACGACGTATGCATCAACTCCGCGCTGATGGGCATCGACAAGACCGTTGAAATGCTCGCCGATCTCGCCCGGATCGAGGAGACCTGATGCACAGCCGCTTCGTTCCCTCGGAGACGGCGCTGGTGCTCGGCGGCGGCGGCGCGAAGGGCGCGTATGAAATCGGCGTCATCGATGCGCTTGAAGAATTGGGCATCCGCGCTTCAAGCGCATACGGAACGTCCATCGGCGCGCTCAACGCCGCCATGTACGCGCAGGGCCGCATGGACGAAGCGCGCGCCCTGTGGGACAGTCTGCGCCTGAGCGACGTCGTCACGCCGCAGAGCATCGAGCTGGCCGAGGAAGCCGAGACCGTCTTTTCCCGCCCGGAAAAGCTGCTGGATTTTCTCTCGCGCAACGCTCAGCACAGGGGCATCGATACGGCGCCGATGATGGACGTCATCCGCGCGCAGATCGACGAAGAGCGGCTCCGCCGGAGCACGACGCGCTTCGGACTCGTCGTCACGCGCTTTCCGTCGCTGTCCATGCTCGAAAAGCATCTTGCGGATATGGCACCCGGCTCCGTCTGCGACTGGCTGATGGCCAGCTGTTCGTGCTTCCCTGCCATGCCGATGATGCAGATCGGCGGCGACCGGTATCTGGACGGCGGCTTCAGCGACAATGTGCCCGTCGAAACCGCCATCCGCGCCGGCGCAAAGCGCATCATCGCAGCGGATATCGGCCGCAGCCGCGCGCATACGCGCTACGACCGCAGGCCAAACATCACCTATATCCGCGCCTCCTGGCCGCTGGGCGGCCTGCTCGCCTTCGACCCGGAAACCTCCCGGCGCAACCGCATCATCGGAAGGCTCGATACGCTGCGAGCCTTCGGGCATCTGCGCGGCGTCTGCTACGCCTTCGATCCGATCGACGCGCAGACCCTGCGCAGCCGCGCGCAGGAATTCGTCGCCATGCTCACCCGGTTTGAAGCCGGCATGAAAATAGACGCGCCGCTCTTTGCGCCGCTCGAAGAGGAGCTGCGCCCGGGCGCGGACGAGACCGATTATTTCCTGCGCGCCGTGGAGCTGTGCGCAAAAACCCTTGAAATCGACCCCGCAAGAATCTATACCTTCAGCGAACTGCTCGGCGCCATCCGCGAAAGCCTGCCGCTTGAGCAGGCGGAAGCGATGCTCGGCTCGCTGCTGGGCGGGCGCATCGGCGTGCTCTTTGCGCCCCCGCAGCCGGACAGAAAGCTCGTCCTCGCCTGCCTGTATCATCTGCTCAGGCAGGAGGGCTCTTTCTCCTCGCTGGCGATGCATACGCTCTGCGCGTTCCCCCGGGAGCTCGTCTGCGCGCTGACGCTCCGGGAAATCCTCTGAGTATCCCGTATTCCAAAGGATTTCCCTCTCAAGCAGGAGAGAAGAGTGTCGACATAAAGGGGCTGTCAGAATAAAAACATACATTCTAAGAATTGATTTCTCTAAGTATTATTGCCTTTCACGGAATGGGGCTCTGCCCCAAACCCTGCCAAAGGGCTTTCTGGTCGCCCTTTGGAAACCTTCGGCCGCAAAACACTTGGCAATACTTAGTTTTTCTTAGAATATCCGGTTTTTATCCTGACAGTCCCTTCTCTTTATTCGATTCCCGCTTAATCTGATTTCTGTCTTACTCCAGCTCGTCAAAGGAATCGATCATCCTGTCGCAGACGGCGAGGATCTTGTCGCGGTCGGCCTCGTTGGTGCCGTCCGAAACGGCGATCACTCCGAGCCCCGCGCTGCGCGCGCCCTGCATGGCATAGAGCGCATCCTCGTACATGACGCAATCTTCCTTCTTTTCGCCGATCAGGGCGCAGAGCGCATCGTAAAACGCCGGATCGCCCTTGCTTCCGCCGACCATGTCGGTGCTGAAGATATAATCCACCTCGGATACAAGACCCGACTGATTGAGCGCCATCAGCGCCAGCTCCGCGTGCGTCGCCGTCGCGATGACACACTTCACCCCACGCGCGCGAAGGCGGCGCAGATACGCCCGTGCGCCGGGCTTGAGCGGCACGCCGGCGCGATAGACCTTGCCCATCTCCTCCTGCGAGCGGGCGAGCAGTTCGCTGAAGCTGACCTCGATGCCAAAGTGCTCCTTCACATACGCCACGACCAGCGCGCCGGACATGCTGTACATCGCGCTGGTTTCCTCGGGCGTGGGCTCGATGCCATGGCTGCAGACGAACGCCTGATTGAGCTTGCGCCATTCTCCCATGGAATCCAGCAGTGTGCCGTCCATATCAAAGATGGCGGCCCTGAAGCTTTTCGGCATCGTTCTCATTCCTTTTCTCGTGATTTCTGTCGACGATTTGCCTCGTCTCACAGGATCTATTATATGCATCCGCGCCGGGCCGGTCAAGCGCCGATCCGCGCGCCATACGGAGGAACCATGACTCGGGATACCTATATCCGCATGACCGGCGCGACACGGCGCATCTCATCCCGCCTGCCCGGCGGCGCGAAGGCGCTTCGCCTGCCGACGCTCCTATGCGCCGCCGTCTATATCGCCGCGCTCTTTGCCCTGATGCTCGCCCGCGATATGCGGCTGATCCGCGCTCTGCTCGTGCCGGCCTGCTGCTTTTTTGTCTGCACGGCGCTGCGCGCGCTCATCAACCGGGAGCGCCCCTATGACCGCTTCGGCGCGGAGCCTGTGGGCCGCTTCCGCCCCGGCAAGGGCAAAAGCATGCCCTCCCGCCATACGGCCAGCGCCGCCGCGATCGCTTTTTCGATCCTCTATCTCCATCCCGCGCCCGCTGTCGCCGCCGCGATGCTCCTCCTCTGCCTGCTCATCGCAGCGCTCCGCGTGCTCTCCGGGCAGCATTACCCCGCCGACGTCGCCGCCGCGATCGCGCTGAGCGCCGTGCTCTCGCTGATCGGCTACACCCTTCCCGTCTGATTCCCCGCGCATCGAACGACATCAGAAAAGAGTTGATTCCCCGTGAAAACCATGACCCCGCAGCAGCGAAACCAGATGATGCTGAACGCCCCCGTCAGCCGCGTCATCCCCCGTCTCGCGATCCCGACGATCATCTCCATGCTCATCACCGCCATCTACAACATGGCCGATACCTTCTTCGTCAGCCAGCTGGGCACCTCGGCCTCCGGCGCGGTCGGCGTCATCTTCTCGGCGATGGCGATCATCCAGGCCGTGTCCTTCATGGTCGGCATGGGCACGGGCACCAACGTCAGTCAGGCGCTCGGCGCAGGCGATGAGGAACGCGCCCGGCGCTTTGCCTCCGTCGGCTTTTTCTCGGCCTTCGGCCTGGGCTGCGTGATCGCTGCGGTCTGCATATCCAACATCGACTGGCTCGTCCGCTTCCTCGGCGCGACGGAGACCATCGCGCCCTACGCCAAGGACTACGCGACGTACATCTTCTACGCCGCGCCGTTTATGATGTGCTCGTTCGTGATGAACAACCTCCTGCGCTTTGAGGGCCTCGCGTCCTACGGCATGATCGGCATCACCACCGGCGGCATCCTCAACATGGTCCTCGACCCGCTGCTGATCTTCGGCCTGAATCTGGGCACGGCGGGCGCGGCGATCGCCACGGCGATTTCTCAGGTCGTCAGCTTCACGATCCTGCTGATCATGAGCAACACCAAGCCCGACGCCATCCACATCAGCCCCAGGAATTTCCGCCCGACGCCATCCATGTACGCCAGAATCCTCTATATCGGCTTCCCGTCTCTGGGCCGTCAGGGCATCGCCAGCGTTTCGACCATCCTGCTCAACACCGCCGCCGGCGTATACGGCGACGCGGCCATCGCCGCGATGTCCATCGTCAGCCGCTTCATCATGTTCATCAATTCCTCGATCATCGGCTTTGGTCAGGGCTTCCAGCCCGTATGCGGCTTCTCCTACGGCGCGGGCAAGTACACGCGCGTGCGCGAGGCGTATTTCTTCTGCGTGAAGGTCTCCACGCTCATCCTGCTCACGCTGGGCCTTTTCTCCATGCTCCTTTCCCGTCAGATCGTGACCGTCTTCCGCCGGGACGACCTCGAGGTCATCCGCATCGGCACGCTGGCGCTCCGCCTGCAGCTGTGCACGCTGCCGCTGTGGGGCGTGATCACCATGAGCAACATGCTGACCCAGTCCATCGGCTACGGTATCCGCGCGACGCTGCTGGCCATTTCCCGCCAGGGCCTTTGCCTGATTCCGCTGCTGCTCGTGCTGCCGCGCGTCTTCGGCCTCATCGGCATTCAGTGCGCCCAGCCCATCGCGGATTTGATGACCTTTATCATCGCGATTCTGATCGTCCGCAACGTGCTCAAGGAGCTCAGGAGCATGCCGGACAAGGCCTGATTTCACACAGCATCCCAAAAAGGGGCTGTCAGGATAAGAAGCCAGACATTCAAGAATAACTAAGTATCTTTCGGCCGAAGGTTTCCAAAGGGCGACCGGAAAGCCCTTTGGCGGGGTCTGGGGCAGAGCCCCATTCCACAAGAAGCAAGAAATACTTAGTGAAATCAATTCTTAGAATGTTCGGTTTTATCCTGACAGCCCTGTTTGTTTTTCGGTTTTACCTTATTCGATATAGCCCGCCAGCACCTTCAGCGCCGACACCGCGCCGTCGACATGGCTGCGCTCATAGCCATGGGACGCATACACGCCCGCGCCGATCAGGCCAAAGCGCACGTCGTTTCCCGCGCGCAGGGTCGTAGCGACGTCGCTGCTGTAGAAGGGATAGACGTCCACCGCGTAGTTCGCGCCCATCTTCTCCGCCGCCGCGACGAGGCCCTTCGTCACCTCATAATGGAACGGGCCGCTCCTGTCCTTGGCGCAGATAGAGACCATGCGCTCGTCGCACTGGAGCCCCTCGCCGACGCAGCCCATATCGACCGCAATCGCCTCTGTAACGCCCGCCGGCACGCTGGCGCTGCCGCCATGGCCGACCTCTTCAAACGACGTGATATGGGCGTATACGGCCCTCTCGGGCGTGATTCCCTCGTCGCGCAGGTATTTCGCATAGGCGAGCACGATGCCCACGCTCAGCTTGTCATCGAGGAAGCGGCTCTTGATATAGCCGCTCTTCGTGATGACCGTACGCGGATCGAAGCAGACGTAATCGCCCACGCCGACGCCCAGCTTTTTGACGTCCTCCGCGCTGGATACGACCTCGTCCAGCACGACCTCGATCGTATCAAACGTGCGCTTCGTCTCCTTGTATTCGCCGTTGACGTGGATGGACGCATTGCACAGCTGCGCCGTACCCTCGTAGACGCTGCCGAATCTCGTCACCACGCGGCAGTTCTCCGTCTCGACGTTGTTGGCGTCCAGGCCGCCGATGTTCGTGATCCTGAGCCGTCCATTCGCCTTGATCTGGCAGACCATGCCGCCCAGCGTGTCCATATGCGCCTCCAGCAGGATGGCGTTGTCCTTGTCCTTTCCGCCGAGGAAGGCGACCACGCCGTCCTTGCGCGTGCGCGTGACCTCGCAGCCCAGCGCAGCGAACCGCTCCATCACATGATCCGCCGCCTTCTGCGTCATGCCGCTGGGGCTGTCGATGGCCAGCAGCGCCGCCGTCTCTTCGAGGATAAACTTTCCGTACTTTTCAAAATCCATGATGCTTACCTCCTGCTGATTGCAATCGATTATTCGGTCTTGAGCTCCTGCACCCTGCTGATGATGATCGAGATCGTGCCGTCGTCGTTGGAGACGACCGCAAAGCTGTTTTCATCGTCGGCGAGCATGCGCGGCAGGGTGATGGAAATGCCGTTATCGGTCTTGATTTTCAGCTTCTGCAGCTGGGTCATCACGCGCTTGTTTTCCACCGGAATCACCGGCGCGACGGCCTCCTCCTGCATCTGGCGGGAGACCTCCTCGACAATCGCCTCGCGCTCGGGATCGCTGCGGAAAACCTCCTGCGCGACGTCCTGCACGTCAATGACGCCCTTCTCCTCGATGGACTTGGCCATCGCGCGCTTGACGGCGGGGCGCAGCTCCTGCTCGGTCATCTCCGGCGGCGCGGCCTGCGCGATCATCTCGGTGACGACCTGTACGGATTCCTTCGTCGTGCGCGTCTGCGCCATCGCAAAGAGCGCCTCCGAAAAGAGCATCCTGTTGCCGACATTGGTCAGCACCTGCGCATCCCGCAGGCGGATATCGCCCGTGGAAAGATTGACCACAAAGCCGGAATACGCCTTCGAGCCCGCAAGCGGAAGCACGAAGCCATGCTCGAGGATCTCGGTCGAGAGGCCCTCGTCCCCGTTTTCGACCTGATGGACCATCGCGCGCCTGTAGGGCAGCTGCACGACGCAAAGATGCGGATCGTTGTCCTTATCGAAGGAGAAGATCGCCATGTCGAAGCCCGATCTCGGGATCTCCAGCGCCTGCATGCTCTCGTCCATGCCGCGCATCAGCGCATCCGCCGCCTCGCCGAAGGGCGTGTAGCCGAAGCGCCGCAGCAGCTCCTCCTGTGCGCTGCCGGGCTCGACGCAGGTCGTCCGGCTGGTATCGGAGGTCATCAGCTTTTCCGCAATCGCAGAAAGATACGCGCCGGTCTCGTCCGCCGGTTTCCCGGGCTTTTCCGGGAAGATCGGGGAGGCCGCGCTTCCGTCGTAAATATAAACTGCCGCACGGGCAATGATGTTCATCTTCCGTCCTCTTTTCTCTTTCCTTATCCAATCAGCTGCTTATCAGCCGCTTACAGCCGGATCAGCAGCATATATACCGCCGTGCCCGCCGCGATGCTCAAAAGCGTATTGCGCCGGAGCAGATGCACCGCCACGACGACAGCGCCGGCAGCCAGCTGCATGGCGCCGTCCATAAACGTCCCATAGGGCACGCTCTTGAGGCAATACACCACCAGCGCCGCCATGATCGCCGGCGGGAGCAGATGGCCAAGGCGCTCGACCAGCCCTGGCACGCCGCCCTTCCCGCCGAAGAACACAAAGGGCAGCGCGCGCAGGGCCAGCGTCACGCCGGCGCAGATCAGCACGATCAAAAGCGCATGCATGTTCATCGCGCCGCCTCCTTCCCGCTGATGAAAAGCAGCAGCGTCGCCGTCAGGGCGAGCGCGGGCGCGAGGAAATTATCCGGGCCGAGCAGAAGCAGACAGCCCGACGCGCAGACCGCGCCGATCATCAGCGGCAGGCGATCCGCCCGGTTCATCGCCCGCTCGACACAGATGACGATGAACAGCGCCGTCATTGAAAAATCAATGCCCGCCAGATCGAAGGGCAGCTGCCTCGCCAGCAGGCTGCCTGCGACCGAACCGGCAACCCAGTACAGATGATCATAGGCCGCCACGCGCAGCATCACGCCGTCGCTCTCCTCCTGCGGCAGGCCGCAGAAGACGGAGTACGTCTCGTCCGTCAGGGAGAAAACCATATACGGCCTGAGCATCCCCATGCGGGCAAAGCGCTCGATATAGCTGACGCCGTAAAACAGATGCCGCGCGTTGACCATCAGCGCCGTCAGCGCGACAGAAACAAGCCCCGCGCCGGAGGCCATCAGCGGCACCATCACAAACTGCAGACTGCCGGCATAGACAAGGCCGCTCATCATCAGCGCCCACGCAGGGCCAAAGCCCGCCTGCGCCAGCGTCGCGCCGAACGCCGTCCCCAGAAACAGATAGCCGCACATCACCGGCACGGTCAGCCGCAGCGCCTTGAGGCGTTCGGATGCACCCATCTTATTCCACCTTTTCTCCCTTTTCGATTTTTTCAAACCGGTATTTCTGCTTCACGTCCGGGTATTTCTCCCGGTCCACCGGCGAAAAAAACATCCCAAGCGGGCGAACCCAGACGCCGCCCTCGCCATAGCGCGCGCGATAGACGATCACGTCCTCCATCGTTTCGCTGTCTTTGGCGATGTGCAGAATCTCGTATTCGTTTCCCTTAAAATGCCGGACGATATCGCCCGGCTTCATTCTCATCTCCATCAATTGCCCTCCTCCGCTTTTCAGGCTCTTCCCTCGTCCTCGAGGATCCTCGACAGGTTGACCATCAGGCTGAGCATCGGCTCAAAGAACGCGCCGTCCTCCAGCCCCATCAGCCGCTGGATCTTCGAAAGGCGATAGCGCACCGTGTTGGGATGCTGATACAGCGCCTTCGCCGCCGCGGCGATTTCCATCTTCTCGGCGACGTAGACGCGCGCCGTCTGTTCGAGGCTCGTCCTGTTCTGCGCGTCGTATTCCCGCAGCCCCCGCAGCTGCCTGCAGCACTGCTCGCAGACAAACGCATTCTCGCTCATCGGGAACAGATACGCATACAGCCCCAGTTCCTCCGCCTGCATGATTTCCTCGCCGTTTATCCGCGCCGCGCGCGCCGCATAGACCGCCTCGCTCAGCGCCGAACCGAAGCCCTCGCCGTCCTCGCAAAGGCCGCTCACGCCGACATGCAGCGTTCCGCGGTCGACCTCCGCCTGTGCAAGCAGGCCCGCAATCTCCTCCTGCGGCGAAGCCTCCTCTTCCCCTGTGCGGCTGAGCAGCAGGAGCATCTGCTTCCATTCCATGCAGACATAGCGCCCGGCCATTTCCCGGCTTCCGCTCAGCAGGACATAGAGCCTGTCCTCCAGCGAGGTCATGTGCTCCTTCGGATAGAGGGCGAAGAACCTGCGGCGTCCCGGCGCAGCCGGATCGATCTTGCGGACCTTCTCCCGGATCTGCTCCGGGCTCAGCCCGCCGCGCATAAGCGCGTCGATCTCCTGCTCATAGCCCGCAAAATGGCGCCTTCCCCGGATGAGCTCCGTCACCTCGAGAATCACCTCTTCGATGTACGTCTCATCAAAGAGGAACAGCGGCGTGCCCAGCTTGTTGGCCAGCGCCACGACCGAGCCGGGCAGTTCGCTGAAATAGGCCGTCTTCACCAGAAGACCCGCGATGCCCTGGTTCATCAGCGCCAGCAGCGAATGGGACACCAGCTGGCTGTCGCCCCGGGCATAGGCCAGCGTCGTCACGACCAGATCACCGCGATAGAAATCCGGCAGCTGCATTCTGGACGGGTCATACTCCAGCAAAACCGCAGCTGTCACCGTGCGTTCCAGGCCGTCCCGGCCCGCAATCAGGCGCAGCCTTTTCAGGTTCTGCAGGCGATAGAGCTCTTTAATCCGGATCACAGCGGTCACCTCGTCGTCGAATTTCGATATCCGGTATTATTCTATCATCCATTTGTTCATTCCGCAAGCCTCGACGGGTATCCCTTGTAAAAACAGCAAAAGCGGTTCCCCTCCCCATTCCGGGAGAAGAACCGCTCCGGATATGCCGCAGCCGTTTACAGCGCGTAGATCAGGATGGCCAGCAGATGCAGCACGCTGCCCGCGACGACGAACAGATGGAAAATGCTGTGCATGTATTTCTTCGTGCGTCCCAGCCCATAGAGCACGGCGCCGACGGTATAGCATACGCCGCCCAGCAGAATCAGCCAGAAGCCGCCCCAGCCGACCGCCTCGATCAGCAGCGGAAGCTTGAAGACGATGCACCAGCCCATGCCGATATAGCAGATCATGGAAAAGACGCTGTATTTTTTCAGGTCGATCGCCGTCAGCGTGATCGCTATGGCAGAAAGCCCCCAGACCACGCCCAGCAGCACCCAGCTTGAAACCGGGTCAATCGGCCGCATCGCGCTGAGCAGGATCGGCGTATAGGTGCCGGCGATCAGCAGATAGATCGTGCAGTGATCCAGCACCTGCATGACACGCTTGGCCGTCCCCTCGCGCAGGCCATGGTACACGCTGGACATCGTATAAAGCACGATCATCGAAACGCCATAGACGATCGAGCCGGCCAGACCATAGCCGTTCCCGCGGACGGCAGAAAAGACGATACACAAAACCAGCGCCGCAACGCCGATCGCGCCGCCGACGATATGCGTGATCATATTAAACAGCTCTTCGCCCTTGGTATAAACCGGCAGGCTCCTGTCCTTCAGCCTGGTTCTTTTCATAGTGTCCTCCGCAATCTGGTTTTTAATACTAGATAACAGTATATTGCAAAGCTCCTATTTTGTCAACACCTGTCCGCCATGATTTCCGAAGCTTCCGGCGCCAAAAAGCCCGGCAGAATCGCTCTGCCGGGCAAGGGAAAACCCATGCGTCAATCCCTGCCGCCCATGGCGCGCTGAATGGCCTTGATCGCCTCCATGATCGGGATAATCAGCAGCGAAAGGCCCAGCGCAATCGCATACTCCGCAGGGCCGACAGGGGTGAATCCGAATGCGGCGGCGAGGAACGGCACCTCGATGACGGCGGTGGTCAGCACGAGGGAAACAGCCATCGCGCCATAGAGGAACAGGTTGTGTGTCTTCATCGCAAAGATGGAGCCGCGGCGGCTTCGCATGTTCAGCGAATGGAAGACCTCCACCATGGACAGCGTCAGGAACGCCATCGTCGTGCCGGCATGGCTGTCGGCGAAGGCCCAGCTTCCGCGCTCCATGAATTCGCCGATGAGGAAGGACGCCATGACCAGCACGGTCACAATCGCGCCCTGAAGAAACACATCAAAGCCCATACCGCCGGCAAAGACGCCCTCCTCCGGGTCGCGCGGCGGGCGCTTCATGCTGCCCTCCTCGCTCTTTTCCATGCCCAGCGCCAGCGCCGGGAAGCAGTCGGTAATCAGATTGATCCACAGCAGATGCACCGGTTCGAGGATCGTAAAGCCCAGGAGCGTCGCAAAGAAGATGGCCAGCACCTCGGAGAGGTTGGACGCCAGCAGGAACTGGATCGCCTTGCGGATGTTCGCATAGATGCGGCGGCCCTCTTCGACGGCGGACACGATGGTCGCAAAGTTATCGTCGGCCAGAACCATGTCCGCGACGTTTTTGGTGACATCCGTTCCGGTAATGCCCATGCCCACGCCGATATCCGCGCTCTTGATGGACGGCGCGTCGTTGACGCCGTCGCCGGTCATCGCGGTAATCCTGCCCCGCGCCTTCCAGGCGGCGACAATACGGACCTTATGCTCCGGCTGCACGCGGGCATAGACGGCGTACTGCTCGATATTCTTTTCCAGCGTTTCATCGTCCATCCCGTCCAGCTGCGCGCCGGTGATGGCCTGCGACGCATTTTCCAGAATCCCCAGCTCCATGCCGATGGCCACGGCGGTATCCCTGTGGTCGCCGGTGATCATGATCGGGCGGATGCCCGCACCGCGGCACAGGGCTATCGCGTCCTTAACCTCCGGGCGAACCGGATCGATCATGCCGGACAGGCCGATATAGGTCAGGTTCTCCTCCAGCGCTTCCGGCTCAAGGCTGCCGGGCATGGCGCTCCATTCGCGCCTGGCGGCGCAGAGCACGCGCAGGGCCTTGTCCGCCATCCGCTTATTCGTATCGAGGATCTCCCTGCGTATGGCGTCCGTCATCTCTACAGTCCTGCCGTCCACCAGCGCATGGCTGCATCGGCCGAGCACGACGTCCGGCGCGCCCTTGGTGAACTGCACAAGACCGTCCTTCGTCCGATGGATCGTGGACATCATCTTGCGCATGGAATCAAACGGCGCCTCGCCCACGCGCGGATACGCGCCGTAGAGGCTCTCGCCCTTCATGCCGGCCTTCGCCGCGTCATTGACCAGCGCGCACTCGGTCGGCTCGCCGACGGCCCTGCCCGCCGCCTCGTCGTATTTCGCATCGGAGCACAGCGCCATCGCGATCATATGGAGCTTCTCGTCATCAGCCGCATGCTCGACGACAGTCATCTTGTTCTGGGTCAGCGTGCCGGTCTTGTCCGAGCAGATGATCTGGGTGCAGCCCAGCGTCTCAACCGCCGTCAGCTTGCGGATGATGGCGTTCCTGCGGGACATGTTGGTCACGCAGATGGACAAAACGATCGTCACGACCGCGGCAAGCCCCTCCGGAATCGCCGTAACGGCCAGAGAAACCGCGACCATGAAGGTATCCAGCAGCACCGCGCCGGTGAAACCC
>JAFSCW010000015.1 GCA_017436605.1 Clostridia bacterium
CTGATCTGCCCGTATGGCTGGGCGGGTCAGGTGAAGATGAGAGCGTCTTTGAATGAGAGGAAGGCCCTCTCAGGTGCCTAAGGCGCCAGTTCCTCCGGAGGGGGAAGCCGAGAACGGTCAGCGAGTGTATAACAAGGATACAGTCTTCGAACTGTTTTACCAGAACCCGTCTGAGGACGGGTTTTTCTTTTTTTGGCGGATGTGAGAGCGAAGGGAAAAGGGGTTGACGAAATCGCTTGTTATGGATATAATGGGAACAAGTGTTCGCGTTTAAAATGCGAACAGGAGAGAAAAAGGCGAAATACGAACGGAAAAAGGAGGAAAAAGGAAGGATGGCGTTTGCCTGTGTACTGTTTTTGAAGGAGGAATGCGACGGATGCGGGACATGCGAAAAGGAGATGAGCGGATGGAACTGAGGGAAAAACGGGACGCAGGAGAGACGAGCGTGCGGGAGATCATGACGAGAACGCGCGCGCAGGTGAAGCTGGTGCGGAGACTGAACGAGCGGATACGCGAGGAAAAGGCGGGACCGAGGAGCCCGCGGCTGACGGGCATGCCGAAGGGAAGCGGCGGCGCGGCGCGGGGGCTGGACATGCAAGTGATGCGTCAGGATGCGCTGCAGCGGATTATCGAGCGGGAAACGGCGCTCTGCCGGAAATACGAGCGGGAAGCGCGGGAACAGATGGACAGGATGCGCCCGGAGCTGTACGCGTTCTGCGCGGTTTACTACATCGGCGGGCTGCGGCTGGAGGACACGGCGGAGGCGCTGGAACGGAGCATGCGCCAATGCCAGCGGTACAAGATGGAGGTCGAGGGGCGGCAGGAGACGGCATGAACCGGGCGGATGGACATGGCGCAAAATGGCGCAAAATGTCGTATTGCGCGCAGGAGGGGGCTGTGCTATGATAAACTCACGCAGAGGCCGGGAGGAAAGCGCGCGAAGACACGCCGCGCACGCGGGGCTTCGGAGCAGAAAAAGGCATAAACAAGGGTGTTGGGAACCGCTTCAGGGATGAGGCGGTTTTTTGTTTGGCGGAAAAGGGGGAATGTGGATTGGGCAGGCTGAGCGAAAGAAAGCGGGAGGAGGCGCTGCGGCTGTATTTTGACGAGGGCATGGAGGAGGAGGAAATCGCCAGGCGGCTGGGCGTGACGCAGAAGGCCATCGGGCGGGTGCTCTGCGACCCGAAGGGGCTTGCGCCCTACCAGAAAAGGAGCGAGGCGGCGAAGCTGCGCGCGCAGATCTGCGTGAACGAGAGCGCGGAGGAGGCGGCCAGAAGGCAGGCGGCGCTGCTCGGGGTGGAGACGGAATCCATCCGGCAGCGGGCGGCCAAGGACATCCTCGACCGGGCGGGCGTACGCATGCAGAAAGAGGAGAAGGGAGAGATTGTGATCCGATTCACCGGAGGGGAGCCGAAGCTGGGCATGCCGCAGCGCAGCGGGGAGGACGCATGGAGCTGAGGCTTGACTACGTGCCGACGCAGCGGCAGCGGGTATTCCACGCGAGCGAGGCGGACGAGGCGCTCTACGGCGGCGCGGCGGGCGGCGGCAAGAGCCACGCGATCTGCTGGGATGCGTTCATGCGGTGTATGAAGTATCCGGGGACGCACGCGTATCTCTTCCGGCGGACATATCCCGAGCTGGAGATGACGCTGGTGAAGACGATGCTGTCGATTGTGCCGGCGCAGCTGGGCAAATACACGGCGGGGACGCACGAGATGAGATTCAAGAACGGAAGTGTGGCGCATTTCTGCCACCTGAGCAACGAGGGAGAGGGGCTGCTGAAATACCAGGGAGCAGAGATCCACTGGCTGTATTTTGACGAGCTGACGCATTTCACGAAGGCGATGTACGACTACCTGCGCACGAGGCTGCGGGCGGAAAAGCGGCTGGGGATCGTTCCCTGCGTGCGATGCGCCTCCAACCCAGGCGGACCGGGGCACGCATGGGTGAAGCAGCGGTTTGTGGACGCGACGGACTGCGGAAGGATCATCTGCGAGGTGCCGGTGAAAAGCGAGGTGCTGGGGACGACAGCGATGCGGCGGATTGAATACATCCCCGCGCGGGCGACGGACAACCCGCATCTGACGCAGGATTATATCTTTGAGCTGGAGCAGAAGCCGAAGGCGCTGAGGGAGGCGCTGCTTTACGGCAGATGGGATGCGTTTGACGGGCAGGCATTCCCGGAATTCACAGACGATCCGGCGCACTACGAGGACGGACAATTCACGCATGTGATCCGTCCGTTTGAAATTCCATACCACTGGCCGCGCTGCGTGAGCTTTGATCACGGATACACGCGGCCTTTTTCATTCGGCGTATGGGCTGTGGACGAGGAGGGACGGGTTTACCGCTACAAGGAGCTCTATGGCTGCGTGCCGGGAGAAGCAAACCGGGGGGTGATGCTCTCGCCCGGGGAAATCGGGCGGGAGCTGGCCAGACTGCTGGAGAGCGAATTTGAAGACGGGATACGGCCGGCAGGCGTAGCGGATCCGGCGATCTGGGACAGGAGCCGCGGAATGAGCGTGGAGGAGCAGATCCGGGAGGCGTTCGGCGGGGTGACCTTCCGCAAGGGAGACAACACGCGGCTGCCGGGGAAGATGCAGCTGCATGAGCGGCTCAAATTCGGCGAGGACGGGAAGCCGATGCTCTACGTGTTTTCGAACTGCCGGGACTTTATCCGCACGGTGCCGTCGCTCGTTTACGACGGGAGAAGGCCGGAGGACATCGACACGGCAGGCGAGGATCACATTTACGACGAGACGCGGTATTTTCTGATGAGCCGTCCGATTGCGCCGAGGGCAAGGACGCAGAGAAAGGCGAGGCGGTTTGATCCGCTGAGCGACTGAGGGAAAGACAAAAAAAGACAGAGAGGAGATGCGGCATGGCGAAAAGACGGAGACAGCAGGCAGGCGACACGCAGATGGCGGACAGGAAGGGCAGCGTGCAGCCGCTCAGCGTGCAGGAAAGGGAACTGACGGCGCGGGCCTACGCGCTGTACGACCACTTCCGGGAGCAGCTTTCTGCAGAGCACGAGGCGATGCGCGAGGCGCGCAGGATGCGGCAGATGAAGCAGGAGGGCGCGTTTGCGGAGGCGGGACTGAGCCCGACGACCAACACGCTGGGCAGCTGCGTGGACAACGTGGTGGCGGACCAGATCGACAACATGCCCGAGGCGGTCATGATCCCGGAAAGGGAGGAGACGATGCGGCGGGCGGAGGGGATGACCGACGTGGTCGGCTATGTGCTCCACCATGCGGGCTTCGCGGGGAAATATCAGCGGATCATGGAGGACGCTGTGGTCACGGGGACGGGCATTGCCCAGGTATTCTGGGACGCGGAGGCATCGGACGGCGAGGGGCTGGTGAACATCCTGAGCTGGCATCCCGAGGACTTTTATCCGGATCCGATGTACGAGGAGATCCAGGACGGGCGAGGCTGCTTCAAGGCGACGCACACGACCGTCAGCTGGGTGGAGGAACGATACCCGCATGCGCAGGGCTATGTGATGGGCGACGAGCCGATGCGCGAGGACGCGCCGGCGGACGGCTATCTGACGATGGCGCCGGACGGAGACGCGAAGGTGGCGCTGCTTGAATTCTGGTACAAGCGCTACAACGCGGAGACGGGTGCGGAGGCCGTGCATATGGCCCAGCTGGCTGGCGGCGCGCTGCTGCTTTCGACGGAGACGGGATTGGGGCTTGAGGACGGGCCGTTCCCGGACGGCGTATACGCGCACGGACAGTATCCGTTTGTGCTGTTTCGGTACAGGGACGTATGGCGCAGGCCGTTTGGCTCCGGGCTGATCCACGACTACAGACCCTCGCAGCGGGCGATCGACCGCTACTGCAAGTACATCGACGACAATGCACGGGAGTCGAGCGTACAGCGGCATTTTATCCGCAGGGGTTCCGGCGTGAATGCGGAGGACGTGGCCGATATGCGCAGGACGGTCATCGAATGGGACGGAAGCGACATCCGGGAGGTGCTGCAGACCGTACAGACCCAGCCGATCAACGGTCAGGTCTATCAGATGATGCAGTATCTGGCGGACGCCATGAAGCAGGACTGCGGACAGAATCAGTTTGCACGCGGGGAAGGCGGCATGAACGTGACGGCGGGCACGGCGATCAACGCCCTGCAGCAGGCGGGCAGCAAGATCGCCAGATGGCACACGGAGCGGTTCAAGGAAGCGTTCCGGGAGATGGTGATGCAGGTGATGTGGGTGCTGCATGAATACATGGAGCCGGGAAGGGTTCTGTGGATTGCGGGCATGGACGGCGCCGGAGAGCGGATGATTGAGATGATCCGGGAAGGCGAGGGATTCTCGCGGCCGGCATACACGGTGCGCGTTCAGGTGCAAAGGAGCAACCCGGACCAGATTGCAAGGGACAACGAGTTCCTTCTGCAGGCGGCGCAGATCTGCGCGCAGGCGGGAACGCCGCTGCCGGCGGAGACGATCATCCGGCTGATGGAGGGACAGCGGATCAAGGAGAGCGTACTGAGGGCGATCGGCGAAGGGCACAGCCCCGCCATGGGACAGGCGCAGGCCGCCGGACAGGCACAAAACCTTTGAGGGTTTTGCAATAAACAACAAGAAAGGGGACGAGGAACATGATGGAAAGAAGGACGATGGCGCAGCAGGAGGCGGAAAAGCATCCTGCGATGCAGGCAGGCTTCGGGGAGGAGCATGGCGGCATGCCGATCACGGCGCAGGAGCTGAGCAGCGAGCTGCTGGAGGAGGCGCAGGAAAACGCGCAGGCTGAACATGCGGAGCTGGAGACTTCCATCCGCGAGGGCATCGCGGAGCTGTTCGAGGACGGCTGGACCGCGGAGGAGCTGGCGGCGCTTTCGCAGGACGAGGGCGTACGCGCGGACATTGCCGCGGGGCGCGACGTCGTGCGCGCGGCATGCATGTACCTGCGCAGGCAGATGGCGGCGGGCAGCTTCATGCGCGGCAGACCGCGCAGGGGCGGCATTCCCGTGGCGCGCGCGGGCGGCGCATACGGCGAGGAGACGGGCAGCCGCATCGAGCAGATGAGCGACGCGCAGTTCGACGCTTTTTCCAGGCAGGCGAGGGAAGCCGCGATGATGGGCCGGAAGGTCCGGATGTGACGACAAAACGAACTTAACGAGAAAGAGGAGGATACGACATGGCGTATACGAGCACGAACACCAACATGACGGGCAGCGCGGGCCTGACGCCCGGCATGCAGACCTACTACAACAGGGAACTGCTGCGCACGTTCGAGCCGGAGCTGGTGCACCTGCAGTTCGGCGACGAGCACAGGATGCCGCTCAATTCCGGTCTTGTGATGAACATGCGCAAGATCATCCCGCTGGAGGCGAACACGACCGCGCTCACCGAGGGCGAGCCGGGCGAGAGCGTGATGCTGACGGAGACCGAGGTGACGGTCAAGCTGGAGCAGTACGGCGAATACGCGCGCTGCAGCGACAAGCTGGACCTTTCCCACCTGGACATGAACATCCTGCGCAAGACCAAGCTCTTCGGCGACGCGGGCGCGCGCTCGATTGATGCGGTCGTGCGCGAGGAGCTGGCGACCTGCACGAACGTCATCTACGCCGGCGGCAAGACCAGCCGCAGCGAGCTGACGGCAGGCGACAAGATCACGAGCAAGGAACTGCGCAGGGCTGTGCGCCAGCTGAAGAAGGCGCACGCGCAGACCTTCGGCGGGTATTACATCGCGATCCTCGGCCCGGATACCTTCTATGACCTGCAGGACGACGAGACCTTTGTGGCGGTATCGCGCTACCAGGACAAGGAGGCCGTATACAGCGGTGAGATCGGCAGGCTGTTCGGCTGCAGGATCGTGCAGACCACGGAGGCGAAGATCTTTGAAGGCGCGGGCGCGGACGGCTGCGATGTGGCGAGCGTCATCGTACTGGGCCAGTATGCCTACGGCTATTCGAGCTTTAAGGGCGCGAAGCCGCGCGTGATCGTCAAGCCGGCGGGCAGCGCGGGCACGGCGGATCCGCTTGAGCAGATCAGCACGGTCGGCTGGAAGATGGACGGTTTCGGCGTGAAGCTGCTGCAGCCGGAATACGCGGTGCGCATCGAGTGCGGTTTCACCGCCTGAGGCGGCGGGGCCGGGGAGAAAGGCTCCCCGGCCCTGACGGCCGCGCCTGAAGGGGACGAACAGAGACAAAAAACATGAGACGATACGGAAAGGAGATCCATCATGGCGATCAAGACGAATACCACCCGGACGATTGAGCGCGCTTCCGGCGCGCTGATGGAAAAATGCGAGGAGACGACGAGGAACATGGAGCAGTTGCTTGCGCGCGCGGGCTGCAGCGGGGCGAAGAAGGTTACCGTAACGCTGCCGCTGATCCCCGGCAGCGGCGACGACGTGCTGTTCATCGGGCTGAACGGCGCGAAGTTCTACTTCCTGCGCGGCAGGAAGATCGAGATGGCCGAGCCGCTGGTTGAAATTCTGCGCAACACGGGCAACCTCTGAGGGAAGAAAGGAGACGGGAGATGACGCTTTCCGGCATGATGAAGCTGGCGCTGCGGCAGCTGGACGAGCTGCCTGAGGACATCAGCGAATACGATGAGCTGTTCCGCAGCTATGCCAACATGGGCTACATGATCGCCGCGCGCCTGTTTTACAGGCCGAGAGAGACGTTCACGCTCAGAACCGGCGAGAAGGGGTGCGCAGATCTCTGCGCGCTCCCGATCGAGCGGGTCATCGAGGCGAGGGACGGCGCGGGGAGCGGCATATATTTTGAGCTTTCGGCGGACGGACAGACGATCAGGACGCCTGTGCGCGGCGGAGAGATTTCGCTGCTGTGCGAGGTGCGCGTGCCGCCGATGACGGCGGACAGCGACGAGCCGCGCCTGCCGAAATATGTACATCCTGCGCTGGCGGACTATATCTGCTACAGGCATCTGTCATCGGGCAGCCTGGCCAAGCAGCGGCGCGCAGAATTCTTTTACCAGAGCTTTTATCAGCAGATGCGCGCGCTCCGGCCGCAGGGGGCGGGCAGCGTCACGCGGCAGAAGAACCTGTACAGCGCGACGGAGGTGAGCGCCTATGGGAAGGAATGAGGCATGGTACGACGATCAGTATGCGCGCTACGAAGGGACGATGCGGATTCCCGTGCCGCTGGGCGTATACCAGGCGGCGGGCGACACGAACGTCAGCCCTGAATACGCCTATCGGGCGGAGAACATGCGCACAGAGCGCGGGCTGCTGGCCAGCGCATACGGGACGAGCCGCGCATTCCCGGCGCTGGGCGCGCCTGTGGAGACGCTGACGCGGTTTTACCGCAGGAGCAGACCGGACGATCCGGACGTGTTTGTCGCGGGTGCGGGCGGAAAGCTCTATACCTACACGATGGGCACGGAGGGATGGGTTGAACGGGCGAGCGGACTGCTGTGCAATGTATGGAGCTGCGCGACATACGAGGCGGTTGAGGACGGAGAGACGGTTGACGTTCTGATTCTGAGCAATGCGCAGGACGGCATGATCGCGATCTACGGCAGCGACCTGCGCGCCGAGAAGCAGACGATTTCCATGGGCGACGGATACGAAAACGTGAAGTTTGCCGTGCTTTCGCGGCACGCGGAGCGCATTTGGGGGACGGGCGCGCCGGGATATCCGGACAGCGTTTTTTATTCGAAGCCCTATGATCCGTTTGATTTTTCACCTGTTCAGGAGACGCCGGAGATGGGCGGCGGCGTCATCAACCAGCCGACCTGGGACGGGGACGCGTTCACGGCGCTATGTCCTTTCGGCGGTTATCTGCTGGCGGTGAAGCCGAATACGGTATTTGAAATCCGCGGAACGGATCCCTCGAGCTTCACGATCACGGAGGCATACGGCACGGACGGCCCGGCGCAGGCGCGCACGATCTGCGTGGACAGGCTGAGGATGCTCTACCTGGCGGGGAGCGGACTGGGGCTTTACGACGGCGCGTCGCTTTCGCTGCTGTCGCGCGATGCGCTGCATGAGACGATGCGCCTTCGCATGGAGGGGACGGAGAAGCTGGCGACGGCCTGCGTATGCAACCATGTGTATTACCTGGCGCTGT
The DNA here is from genome assembly GCA_017436605.1 of Clostridia bacterium. Lineage (GTDB taxonomy): Bacteria > Bacillota > Clostridia > Christensenellales > Aristaeellaceae > Ventricola. The sequence continues at coordinate 8,053 of JAFSCW010000015.1, forward strand.
GCGTGCGGGAAAGCGAGGGGGACGTTCTTTCCGAAAACAACACGGTGATCGAATTTGACATGGAGCGCGGGACGTTTATGATCCGCAAGGGGATCCGGGTCAAGGATTTTTTTGCGATCGGCGGCAAGGTGTTTTACACGCAGGCGGACAGCCCCTATGAGATCCTCAGATACGGGGACGCTGCATCGGGCAGCTACCTGGGCGAACCGATCCATACCCTTTGGGAGACGCCGTGGATGGATCTGGAAAAGGGATATGTGAAAAGAGATTTCCTGCTGCGGTTCACGGCGGATTCGGACGAGAACGACACGGCGCTCCGCGTGACGATCGAGACGGACAGACGCAGGAAGACGAAGACCATACGCCTTGGACGGCAGAGGCGGGACCACCGCGTCCGGCTGCAGGCGAGCGGCCTGCGGGCAAGGCTGCGGATTGAAAGCAGCACGCGCGCGCTGTGGAGGATTTACGGCGGGGTACAGATGGACTATACGCTCGACGAGGAATAAACGAAGCGACGGGGGAGGGAGAGCATGGCGTACAGGCAGCCGAGAATACCGGAATACCGGGAGGAGGACGGCGCAGGGAAGTGTCTGCGCGCGCTGATTCTGCTGCTCAAGGATTTTGCGCCGGCGGCTTGGGCGGCGAACAACAGGCGGATACACGAAATCAAGGCGCTTGAAAAGCGCATCGGAGCGCTGGAAACGCGGCTGATGGGCGAGACGGCGGACAAGGAGGCATAAATGGCGAAGATCACAGTTTCATCGGGCTCGAGCCAGAGCACGAGCAAGGGCAAGAGCGAATCCACGAGCCAAAAGACGCTGGATACGAAGCTGCAAAGCAGCATCATGGCGGGGCTGATGGGCTACATGACCGACGAGGAGATGGACGCCTATGCGAAAAACCTGCTGGCGCCGACGCTGAAAGCGCAGAAGGAGGCGGCACAGCAGCAATACGAGAGCGCAAAGCTGACGGGCGAACAGGAGCTTGGCAGCCTTGCAGATAGCCTGGCGCGGGATATCGGCGCGCAGAAGGGCGCATACAGGCAGAGCATGGCGGATGTGCAGAATGCGGCGCTGGCGCGGGGCATGGGCAGGAGCTCCTATGCGCTGGAGGCGATGGCCGGCCAGGGGGCGCTGCTTTCTCAGGCGATTGAGCGGCTGACGCGGGAGAGCGGAGAAAAGGAGGATGCCGTGCGCGAGCGGATGGCGCTGGCGCAGAAGCAGAGCGCGCAGACGCAGGCGAGGCTGGACAGCGATTATGCGGCGCAGCTTGCCGCAAAGGTACAGGAGATCAAAAACGCGCAGAGGCAGCAATACAACCAGAACTATCTTGCGGCGCTGCAGGCGAGCATGGGCCAGACGACGAGCAGCCGGAGCGAAACGAGCGCAAGCGGAAAGACAGACTCCGTCGGCGCGCAGGAGGACGTACACGAGAAGGTCGTCACGGCGGACATGCTCGCGCGGCTGCAGAAGACGAAATAAGGGGGGAACGCGATGATTTACGCGAGCTTTGACGAGGGAAGGAGCGCAGCGGTAACGCATGCGTATCAATACGACACGGGCCAGAGGATCGCGCTGTTTGGCCTGCCGACGCCGCAGGAGCTGGGCTGCTGCGACGCATTCCTCTCCGGAGATGAGGTGGCCGTGCAGGTGCAGTTTGCACGGGCAAGCGACAGCCAGACGGAGATGCGCCTTGGCGCATATGACTTTGCGCTTGGCGCGTGGGTGGCCGCTGTGCCGGACGCGATGCTGCGCACGGGCGAGGACGTGCGGGTATTTATCTATGTGACATACGGCCAGACGGAGGAAAGCAGCCGGGCGAAGACGATGTACGAGGCGGTATTCCGGCCGATTGCAAGGCCGGCGCCGGGCGACACCGTGACGCCGGACCAGGAAAACGCATGGGATGCGCTGGTGCAGGAGGTGAACCTGACGCTTTCGGGCGTCGGCACGGCGGTATCGGGCGCGAACGCGGCGGCAGCCGAAGCCAAGGAGACGGCGGCGGAAGCGCAGGCGGCGGCGCAGGAAGCGCAGAGCGCGGCGCAGGAGACGCGGGAAACGGGCGAGAGCATGCAGAGCGCATGGCAGGGGGCGACGGCAAGCGCCGTTACGCTCGAGCCGGGGGCACAGGCGACGGTCAGCCTCACGGAGCGCAGCGGCGTCAAGCACTTTGAATACGGCATCCCGGCTGGAGAAAAGGGAGAAACCGGCCCGCAGGGCCCCAAAGGGGACACGGGTCCGGCGGGCGTGACGTTCACGCTGGCGGACACTGTGCTCTATATCACGACGGACACATAAGGAAACGGGGGAATGGCACAGATGGCATATATTCCGCAGAAGCTGCCGGGGTTTGAATACACAGGCGCGCACGAGACCCGGATGGATGCGGCATGGGGCTGGTACATCGTGCTGCTGGAGGACGGAGAACTGACGTTTACGGACCATGGCCACAGAATCGACGTCTGTCTGATCGGCGGAGGCGCGGGCGGAGAAGGCCGCGGCCACACGGCGGATTCGGCGGGCGGCGACGGAGGCGGAGGCGGCGAGGTGCTCAGTCTATATGGCGTCGAGGTGAAGCGGGATCAGCGCTATGAGGTATGCATCGGTTCGGGCGGCGCGGCGGATACCGGCGGCGGAAAGACGACGGCCTTCGGACTTGAGGCGGCGGGCGGCGCGGTATACGCGGGCGGCGCAGGCGGACCGCGCGGCAGCGAGGAGGGCGCCGCGGGACAGGACGGCAGCTATCCATTCGGCGTTTCGGCTTTCGGGCGCATGGGCGCGGGAGGCGGCGGTGGAGGCGGCGGTTATGCGCAGGGCGGAACAGGCGGACAGGACGGCGGAGGAAGTGGCGGAAGGGGCGGCGGTCCCGGATACGACGGCTCTCCGGGCGGCGCGGGAACGGACGGAACGGGCGCAGGCGGCGGAGGAGGCGGAGGCGGCGACATCTGGTATACGGAAAGCGGCGCGATGCATCAGGAGATGGGCGGCGCGGGCGGCATGGGCGGCAGCGGCGTCGTCATCCTGCGCAACAACGAAAGCGATGTGCTGCCGGTGTTCTTCAACGGAACGCAGCTGCAGGCGATTTACCTGAACGGCCAGCCGGCGGACGGTCTGATTTACGACGGAGTGAGGGTGTATTGAGCATCAAAGGAAAGAAAGGGGGACAGGCATGCTGTATCTGGGCAGGGTTGAGCTTTCGGGCGGGAAGCTGAACATACGCGCAAGGCCGGGCGGCGAGGTGATTGACGCGCTGGAGAACGGGCGCGAGGTGCAGGTGATCACCGACGAGGGCGAATGGCTGGGCATCGCCTACGGGGAACAGAAGGCGGGCTTCGCGGCGAAGCGATACATCGTCTTTGTATCCGCAGCGCAACGGGCGCGGCTTGTCATCGAAGACGAGGCGGGAAACTGCTTTGCGCCTGAGGGCGGCGTGACAGTCCGGCTCGAGGAAGGCCTGCAGGACTGAAATACGGGCGGAAAGCCCGGGAAAGGAGAGGGAAATGAGCGCGAAGATGATGGAGTGGATGGAAGATGCGCTTGCGGCGATCCGGCCGGATGTGATGCGCTTTGCAGGGGCGGCGGCGGGCGCGGTATGCGCGTGGTTTACCGGGCTACCGCCGATTGCGCAGGCGCTGCTGGTGACACAGGGCGCAGATGTGCTGACGGGTGTTCTGGGCGCGGTGATGGGCAGGAGCCCGAAGACGGAATCGGGGAGGGTTTCGTCGAATGCGCTGTCGATGGGCATGATCAAAAAAGGACTTGAATGGCTGGTGGTGCTGATTTGCGCCTACGTGGGCGCGGCGCTGAAGACGGAGGGCATCACCGGCGCGGCGATGACGTATATGATCGCCACGGAGATGGTGAGCCTGGTGGAGAATCTGAGCCTTTTCGGACTGAAGGTGCCGGCGCTTGAAAGGCTGCTGGACATCGCGCAGGAGGAAGGCCGGGACCCGCAGGAATGACGCGATGCGCGCAGAAGAAAGGCCCTTTCCTGCAGGAGGAAAGGGCCTGTTTTGATATGCATGGGATATGTTTGATCAGAACCGCCTGAGACGGCGGGGCGGGCCGGCATGGAAGGCTTTACCGGGACTGGTGGGATTTGTTTTTCCTGCCGGGGAGGCGCTCGTCGTTGATCATGGCGGGGATGGTGCGAAGCAGGATGCGGATATCCATCCAGATCGTCCAGTTTTCGATATAGTCCAGATCGCACTGGATGCGCTGGCGGATGGAGGTATCGCCGCGAAGGCCATTGACCTGCGCGAGGCCGGTGATGCCGGGCTTCACGGCATGGCGGAGCATATACAGGGGAATCTGGCCGCGGAACTGTTCGACGAAATGCGGGATTTCCGGCCGGGGGCCGATGATGCTCATTTCGCCGCGGACGACGTTGATCAGCTGAGGCAGCTCGTCGATGGAAAGCTTGCGGATCAGCGCGCCGAAGAACGTACGGCGGTCGTCGGTTTTTTGCGACCAGGCGCTTTCTTCGACGTCGTTGGGCTTCATGCTGCGGAATTTGAGCATATCGAAGGGGACGTTGTCTTTGCCGACGCGGACCTGACGGAAGAAGACGGAATCCTTGGTCGAGAGTTTGACGCCCAGCGCCGTCGCGACCATCAGCGGGGAGAAGAGGATGAGCGTCGGGATGGCGATCGCCAGATCCATGGCGCGCTTGATCAGCGCGTTGTGAACGCGGCTGAGCGGAATATCGCGCAGGCCGATCATCTGGATATCTTCGAATTTCTCGGTGATCAGCTGGCCGCCGACGTGTTCCTCATAGCAGGGAATGATGCGCACGGAAAGCCCCTGATGCTCGCAGGCGCAGATGATGTTTTCGAGATGAACGTATTCGCGGGAGGGCAGGGCGACGACGACCAGATCGGGCTTATGCTCGGCGAGCAGATCCGCCGTGTTTTCATAGACGCCCAGATAGGCGCAGTCGTACGGCTGGGGCCAGGAGGCGATGCTGCCGATGAGCTGATGGCCGGCGTCGGGGGTGGTCATGACGATATAGGCATAGCGGTCTGCGGTCAGGCCTTCGCCGATCAGAATGACTTTGCGCTGATTGACGCCGCTTTTATGGATCGCGGCGTTGGAGCGCATGACGAGGTTATGCTTGATGCAGTTGAGCAGGGTGCTCAGGAGCATGCTCATCAGAAGGACGAGACGGGAGATATGGCGCAGGTCGGTGATGAACAGCAGGGAGAAGGTGATGGCCAGGCAGGCGGATTCGCAGTAGATGGTGCGCTGCACCTGCTTGCCGAAGCGGCGGTACATGTCCGTTCTGCCGTAGAAGGCGATGGCATAGACGGCATAATGCACGGCGCCGAAGAACAGGGCGACGATGTTATAGGTAAAAAAGCCGTAGGACAGATAGCCGTGAAACACATAAAAGCGCAGAATATAGGCGATCAGAAAAGAGGCGTAGCCGATCAGCGCGGAGACCAGCGTATGCGCCCGGGAAGGCTTGGGAAGATACATGAACGGACTCCCTTCGTATCGTTTGCGCGCAGGGCGAGGAAAAAGAAAAGCCTCCTGCCCATGCGAAGCGGGAGGCAGATGAGCTTCGTATAGCGCATCAATTATAACATATCGGTCGTTCAGTGTCTACTGATCTTCTTTTTCCAGCGGGCCGGGCGGAGGGGTATCCGCCTCCCGGCAGAGGCGGGAGAGGATGACGTCGTAGTTTTGACGGACATGCGGAAGGATGCAGGCGGAGCAGTCCTTGACGCCGCCGGGAAGGAAGGTGCAGCGGCCGCCGCAGCGATCGCCGAGCGCATACAGCGGACAATAGCAGAAGAGGCAGTTAAAGTCCTCCTCGGGGACGCCGCTGTGGCAGGGGAAGAATTCGCAGGCTTTATGGGAGAAGAAGGTGTAGCGCTTTTCCATCGGAGATCCTTTCTGCATCGTTCAGGCGCGCGGCCCGGCGCATACGCGCTCCGCCAGGCGCAGCGCGCGGATCATCGGGAAGATCAGGGCGCCGCAGACGAAATTGCCTGCGCCATGGAGGAGGTCAAACGGGAGACCGGCGGCAATCCAGGCGATCATACCGCTGAAATCCAGACCGAACATGATTGCCTGCGCGGGCGCATAGAGCGTACCATAGAGAAGGCCATGTGCGCCGCAAAGGAGCACATAGATGATGGGCGCAGCGCGCGGCGGAAGGCTTTCGGGCAGGAGCATGACGGCGGCCCAGAGGAGCGTCCAGATATACAGATACGGAATCCACCAGAGCGAGAATCCGCCCAGCAGGCCCGTCAGAAAGACGAACGTATAGATCGGATAAAGCGCTTTTTTCCGGTAGACGACGGTCAGGGCGATGGTGAAAACGCCGATCAGATGCAGATTCGGCAGGAATTCCATGAGCACTTTGGAGGCGTACATGAGTCCGCCGAGCAGGCCGAAAACGGCCATATCCTTGACAGTCAGCTTCATGGTTACCTGCTGACCCTCAGTTCGTACGATTCGCCCGGGACGATATCGGTCTGATCCACGCCGGCGGAGGCATACTGTCCGCCGATCATAAAAGCCCAATAGGTGCCGTTCTTGTCGTAATCGGCAGTGACGCCGTTGACAGTTTTGATATACAAGCCGTACTGCCCCTGATCGCCGGAGATGACGCCGAGAGAGAGAAGCGCTGCGCCGACGGTTTTTTCATCGGTATGGACGGTGAGATGCGTTTCGCTCCCCTCGCTGTCGACGATAAGCAGGGTAAACTGCGCTGAGCCTTCGCCGATGGACGCGCCGTCGGGGACGGGCGAGGCGGAGAGGGAGGGGGTGTTTTCCGGCGCGGTGGCGGTACATCCGGTGAGCATCAGTGCCATAGCCGCAATCAGCACTGCGCACAGGAGGACCGTCAGCCTTTTTTTGAAGGTGACATTCATCATGGTGCATTCTCCTTATGCAATTGGATTTCTCCCTGAACGATGGCCGGCGCTCGCGGCGCGAAAAAAGGGAGATGGACGCCAGGTATTCCGGCTCGGCGCGCATCCCGGCAGCCTTCTCAAAGGCGGATATGCCTTCAATGGCCTGTCTCCGGCTGCGGCGCCGGATCAGCGGGGATGGAGGATGCGCCATACGGCGACGGGCTCGCACAGGCTTTTCACCTGTTTCCCTGAAACGTACAGGAACAGTATAGCACAGCGGGCGGATTCGGGAAAGCGGAAAGTGATCAAGGAATGGAGAAAAGCGCGCGCCGGGAGGAGGATGGCAGGCGAGTATGTCTGACCGGACGATATTTCGCGGCAAATTTCGTAAGAATAAGAATTGACACAGAGAGGAAAAAGACATACAATAGTCGGCGTGACATGACGCTCAAGGCCTGTTTTTCATGAAATATATAGGAAAAATATAAATTCCCGGCGGCTGCCGGGAAAAAGCCATGGTGCTGATGGCGGGACTCGAACCCGCACGCCGGGAGGCAAGGGATTTTAAGTCCCCGGTGTCTGCCATTCCACCACATCAGCGTCCTGTTTAATTATATGCAAATCAAAAGGGGTTGTCAAGCTTGCCGGAGCGCATGGAGAAAACAGAAAAAACTGCGCGGATGGGCGCGATGATCCTTGGAAAGGGCGCGCCGAAGATCTGCGTGCCGGTCATGGGGCGAAATGGCGAGCAGATCGCTGCCGCCGCTGCCCGGGCCTATGCCGCGGGTGCAGACCTGATTGAGCTGCGGGCGGACAGCCTGTCGGCAATGCCGAAAGAGACGGAGGCGGAGGCGGCCATGCGCGCTGCGCGCGAAAATGCGCCGGGTCTGCCGCTGCTGTTTACGCTGCGGACAACGCGCGACGGAGGCGCGGGCTCGGACGAGCTTGCGGCATACGTCGGGCTTTTGCGCTTTGCGGCGCACAGCGGACTGTGCGAAGCGATTGATTGCGAGCTGAGCGCGGGCGACGCGGCCTTCCGGGCGATCGCCGACAGCGCGCACGAGGCGGGCGTGTGCGTCGTGGGATCGAGCCACGAATTCGGAGAGATCGGCGATATGGCGCGCGTGCGGACCTGGCTGATGAAACAGGAAGCGCTGGGCGCGGATATCTGCAAGGCGGCTGTGATGGTCCGGACGCAGACGGAAGCGCTGGAGGCGGCGCTGTGCATGGCGCGCGCGGGCGAAGCGCTTTCGCGTCCGATGATCGCCATTGCGATGGGCGCGCAGGGCGTCCTGACGCGGATATGCGGCGAATGCATCGGCAGCTGTTTGACCTTTGCGACGGCGGGAGAGGCTTCCGCGCCGGGGCAGATGGACGCGCTGCAGCTGCGCGGCATCATTGAAAGCATACACAGCGCGAGCCGGTAAGCATCACCCGCGCCGGAAATCCGCCGGGGATGAAGACTGCAAAGAGAGGAATACCATGGATCAAAGGGTCAAGGATATTATTGATCAGTTTCTTATTGAAAAGGGCGACGTCGAGGCGGCCGCATACGGCAACGGACACATCAACGATACGCTGTGCGTGACCGTGCGGAACGGGGAGAATAAGAAGCGATACATTCTCCAGCGCATCAACAGCTATGTCTTCCCGCATCCGATCGAGGTGATCGAGAACATCGAGAAGGTGACGGCGCATCTGCGCGGCATTCTGGAAAAGGAAGGCGGAGACATCGAGCGCGGCACGCTGACGCTGGTGCAGACCAGGGATGGAAAGCACTATGCCCTCGCGCCGGACGGCGAGCTTTGGCGCATGTATCTGTTTGTAGAGGGCACCAAATCCGTCGACCTCCCGGATACGCCGGAGCTGTTTGAGCTTTCGGGCCGGGCGTTTGGCCGGTTCCAGAACCAGCTGGGCGGCTTTGATGCGTCGGTGCTGCATGAGACGATTGTCGATTTCCACAACACGCCTGCGCGTTATCAGCAGCTGATGGACGCCGTGCGCCGCAACGAGGCTGGAAGGCTGGAAGCGGTTGAAGCGGAGCTGGCGTTCTGCAGAAAGTACGAGCAGGAGGTTCACGTTCTGCTGGATGCGCTTCACGCCGGGGAGATTCCGCTGCGCGTGACGCACAACGACACCAAGCTCAACAACGTCCTGCTGGATGCGGCGACGGGCGAGGGCGTCTGCGTGATCGACCTGGACACCGTGATGCCGGGACTGGCCGCCTACGATTTCGGCGATTCAATCCGTTCCGGCGCATCGACCGGCGCGGAGGACGAAAGGGATCTGACGAAGGTGAATCTGTCGGTTCCGATGTTCGAGGCGTTTGCGCGCGGCTATCTGAGCGAGGCCGGCGATGCGCTGAATGAGCGGGAAAAAGCGCTTCTGCCCATGGGCGCGAAGATGATGACGCTTGAATGCGGCATGCGCTTTCTGACGGATTATCTCAACGGCGACAAGTATTTCAGGGTGCATCGCGAAAACCACAA
>JAFSCW010000120.1 GCA_017436605.1 Clostridia bacterium
AAATCGCCTATCCTTTCTTACTTTAGTGGCTGGACACCTCTATTGTAACGGATAGGCGATTTTATTTGTATAACTTCTTGTCTCCACCCGCATAGCGGGTGGGTTTCTGTTTCGCTTCGCTCAACTGCCTGAAGGCGTACATAAGCGGTTCCTCTCCCCGGCGGGGAGTGGAACCGCTTTTTTGCTTCAAACGCCCTCTTATTCAAAAATCATCCTGCCGAAGTCCTGCCGCCTGTGGTAGTCCGGCTTCTCGCTGGAAAGCGGCGCCCAGGCCAGATAATGCGGGATTTCGGTTTCGTCTCCGCATTTATAGAAATTGCACGCCGCCTCGCCCGCAAGCTCGAACTCCGGCATGTACAGCCGGATGTATGCCGCCGGGATTTCGTACTCGATGCCCCAGCCCTTTTCCGTGCGGTACGATTTCGCGTTCAGCGTCGCCTGCGGGTTTTTGAGAATCTGGCGGACGCGGGTCTTTCGCTCCGCGCCGAAGCCCACATAGGCATTGCACAGCGGATTCAGCTCAAAATTGAAATAGCGCTTATCGTCCGCCTTCGGCGCGAAGAAAAACTCCAGACAGCTGTCATTGCAGACCTGATCGAGCGGCCCGGTCAGCGTCGCGCGGATGTTTTCCTCCTCCGCCTCCATGCGGACATACAGCTTCTCCCCGTCGTGGCAAGCCTGCGCCTTCGCGCCGACCGCACAGGGAACGAGCCACGGCTGATGGACAAGCTCCACCGCCTCGATTTCATCCCAATTGACCGAAGCAACCTTCCTGACGACGTATTCCACAGCGCTTCCTCCTCGCTTCTCCATCCTGTCGCGGATTGTATATCCCGCCGCGCGCCGGAAATCCCCGCGCGGCCTTCTCTCAAAAGCATTGTACCCCATCGCAGATGCGTTTGCAAGGGATGCGCATAACTCTTTTCCATGCCCTTGCATGCGCCGGAAAATCCGGCTATAATCAAACCATCCGCATTATACCATCGACTGCACTCTGGAGGATCATGTTATGGCTCATCTGCTCATCCGCGGTGGTCTCGTCCATGACGCTGTCAACGAGACGCCCTATATCGCCGATATCCTGTGCGAGGACGGCAAAATCGCCGCCGTCGGCGCCAGCCTTTCCGCGCCCGAGGGCTGCGAGATCGTCTGCGCCGAAGGCAGGAACGTCTATCCCGGCTTTGTCGAGGCGCATGGCCACATCGGCCTGGACGGCTACGGCATCGGCTATGAGGGTCAGGATTACAACGAATACGGTGATCCCGTCACCCCGCATCTGCGCGCCATCGACGGCATCAAGCCGGGCGACTACGCCTTCGCCGAGGCGGCGGCCGCCGGCGTCACCAGCGTCTGCACCGGCCCCGGCTCCTCGAACGTGCTCGGCGGCACGTTCGCCGCGATCAAGACCTGCGGCCGCCGCGTCGAGGACATGGTTATCAAGTCCGAAATCGCCATGAAGTGCGCCTTCGGCGAGAACCCGAAGCGCTGCTACCGCGACAAGGCGAATTCCTCCCGGATGACCACCGCCTCCCGCCTGCGCGAGATGCTCTTCAAGGCCCGCGAATACGACCGCAAGATCAAGGCCGCCGGCGAAGACGAGAGCAAGCTCCCGCCCTTTGATATGAAGCTCAACGCGCTCCTGCCCGTCATCCGCGGCGAAATGCCGCTCAAGGCGCATGCCCATCAGGCAGACGACATGTTCACCGCCATCCGCATCGCCCGCGAATTCGGCGTCCGCCTGACGCTGGAGCACTGCACCGAGGGCCATACCGTCGCGGATCTTCTCGCAAAGGAGAACCTGCCCATGGCCGTCGGCCCGACGCTCGGCCATGCGACCAAGTTCGAGCTGCGCAAGAAGAGCTGGACGACCCCCGCCGCCCTCGACAAGGCCGGCTGCCGCGTCTCCATCATCACCGACTGCCCGGTCATCCCGCTCAAGTATCTGCCCATCTGCGCGGGCCTTGCCGTCAAGGCCGGCATGGATCCCTTCCATGCGCTGCAGGCGATCACCATCAACCCGGCCAGACACGCCGGCATCGAGAACCGCGTCGGTTCCATCGAGCCCGGCAAGGACGCAGATATCGTGATCACGGACGGCAGCTGCTTTGAAATCAGCTCGAAGGTCTGCCATGTCTTCATCGACGGCGCTGCCCAGCCCACGGACGTGCATTTCAGCGAGTCCTGATTTCCTCTCATCCATAAGCAAAAGACGACCGGCGTCAAACGGTCGTCTTTTTGAATGTGCAAACAGAAAGGGAACTGCGCGAACGCAGCTCCCTTTTCTTATTTCAATTACTCGACAATCGCGCCCTTGTTCGCGCTGGAAACCAGCTTCGCATAGCGCGCCAGATAGCCCTTGGTGACGTTCGGCGGCGGGCAGACCCACTTCGCCCTGCGCTCGGCGAGCACTTCCTCGCTCACCTTGAGCTCCAGCTTGCCGGCCGGGATATCGATGGCGATGATGTCTCCCTCCTCCACAAGGCCGATCATGCCGCCGGAGGCAGCCTCCGGAGAAACATGGCCGATCGCCGCGCCGCGGGTCGCGCCGGAGAAGCGGCCGTCGGTGATGAGCGCCACTTCCTTGTCCAGGCCCATGCCGCAGATCGCGGAAGTCGGGCTGAGCATCTCGCGCATGCCCGGGCCGCCCTTGGGGCCCTCATAGCGGATCACGACGACGTCGCCCGGCTTGATCGCGCCGGCGTAGATGGAGGCAATCGCCTCGTCCTCGCTGTTGAACACGCGGGCCGGGCCCTCGTGGCAGAGCATCTCCGCCGCCACGGCGCTGCGCTTGACCACGCCGCCGTCGGGCGCGAGGTTGCCGCGCAGGATCATCAGACCGCCGGTCGCGGAATACGGATCGTCGAACGGACGGATGACCTCCGGGTTGCAGTTCCTGGCAAGCGCGATTTCCTCGCCCAGCGTCATGCCGGAGACGGTCAGCGCGCTCTCATCCAGCAGACCGCGGCCCGCCAGCTCGGAAAGTACGCCCATCACGCCGCCCGCCAGATGCAGGTCGATGACGTGATGCTGGCCCGCCGGGGCAAGGTGGCAGAGGTTGGGCACCTTCGCGCTCGTCTCGTTGACCCAGTTAAGGTCAAAGTCGATCTCACATTCATGCGCGATCGCCGGCAGATGCAGCACGGTGTTGGTCGAGCAGCCCAGCGCCATATCCAGGCACAGGGCGTTGTGGAACGCCGCCTCGGTCAAGATCTTGTCCGGGGTGAGGCCCTCCTCGACCATCTTCACCACGCGCATGCCCGTCAGCTTCGCCAGACGGATGCGCGCA
>JAFSCW010000121.1 GCA_017436605.1 Clostridia bacterium
CAAGCTGCCGGAGGGCGTTGAGATGGTCATGCCGGGCGACAACGTCGACATGGAGTGCACCCTGATCACCCCGATCGCGATGGAAGAGAAGCTGCGCTTCGCTATCCGCGAGGGTGGCCGCACGGTCGGTTCCGGCGTCGTCACCAAGATCTTCGAGTAATTCACTCCTGATCGCGGCGAGTACGCTCACAAAGCAAAAAGAAGCGAGTCCCGAATGGGGCTCGCTTTTTTGCGTGGCCAAAAAAAGAAAATATCCCGGACGACGTATCGGCTCGTGCGACGCAGGAAATTTGAAATGAAAATGCGGATACCTGTAACACTTTGGAAAGTGATGTGTAAATACAGATACAGAGATAAAAAAGCGTGAAGGATGAGCATACAAATGGAAGAAATCATGAATCGCAGACAGGGGCGGAAAAGAGAAGGGATTTCAAAATGATGAAAAAGAGATAAAAGGATGGGGATCGGGGAAAAGAAGCGCGCGTTTCATATGGAGAAGGGGATGAGCAGGCGAGGCGGCAAAAACCGGAAGATGCAGGCGGGCAAGGAAAACGTGAATGTGGACAAGCAGACAGCGATGGGTTGACGATGGAATAGGAATACATTATAATGAAACACAGAAGTAATATTAAGGGGGATGGGTTATGAAAATGAAAAAGGTTTTGGCAATGGCAATGATGGTTGTGATGCTCTTTACGGCGTGCGCGCCGGCGCTGGCATTGAGCAGCGGAGCAGCGGGTTTGAGGGACAATCCGTATCGGACGGGCACCCGCGAGCAGGCCAAGGAGTATTCCTTCGGTTTTGGCCGCGAATCTTTGCTGGGCGGAAACTGGACCTGGCCGGTATACTCGGCGCCGTCTATGGATGCGTTCCGGGCGGCAGACGGCAAGGCTTCTGTACACATGGAAGATGATGTGTATTCCGGCGGCTGGAGCGGCGCATGGCTGCTGATCCGTTATCCGAAGGTGACGGGCGGTTTCCGTGTGGGCTGGGTGCCGAAGTCCGAAATCAACCGCCCGATTGAAAGAACGCGCGATCTGGAATTTGCGTACTGGACCGTGTCCTTGAATCAGGCATGTGCGCTGACGGATGATCCGCTGTATGAAAGCGATGTGATTGCGTACGCTGAAGCCGGCGAGGAACTGACCTACCTCGCGTATTATCAGTACAACGGCGGGCGCGAATATGCCTATGTGCAGGGAGAGCTGAACGGCAAGCCGATCTGTGGTTTCGTTCCTTTTGAAGCTGTTAGTTTTTAAATTGACTGAATGGATGGGGGAAACAGAACGATGAAGCGTCCGCATATCCTGAGTGTTTTGATTGTGTTTGCGCTGCTGATCAGCCTGTCTGTCAGCGCGATGGCGCTGAGCAAGGGAGCTCCGGGTCTGAGCGATTATCAATATCCGACCGGAAATGAAACGGGAGCGCGGCAGTATAAGCTGAGCTTCAGGCTTGAGCAGCATCTTGGCAACAAGGATAAGTGGCCGGTGTATACTGCTCCGGCGCTGGACGCCGTGCGCGCGGCGGACGGCAAGGCGATGGTGCATACCTCCGGCGACGTCTATACCGCCTGCTGGAGCGGCGCATGGCTGATGATTCGCTATGAGAAGAACAACGGCGGGCAGCGTGTGGGCTGGGTACCGCGCAGCAGCATCAATTCCAAAACGATTCAGCAGGACAATAACGCAGATTTCGCGTACTGGACGATCACGCTGAACAGGGACTGTGCGCTGTCGGATGATCCCCTCTATGAGAGCGATGTGCTGGCGTATGCTTCCCGCGGGGAGACACTGACCTATCTGGCGCATTATCAGTATAACGGCGGGCGTGAATACGCCTACGTGCGCGGTGAGCTGGATGGGCAGCCGATCTGCGGGTTTGTGCCGTTCGAAGCGATCGACTGGTAAGCACTAGGTCATCAGACGAGCAGAGGAAAAGAGGGCTTTCAAACCGATGAAAGCCTTCTTTTTTTCAATTATTTTCAGATTTTTTCTGAGCAAAAGCGAGAAAACGGGAGAAAACGGGAGAAAACAGGAGGTCATCGCCGGTAATCAAAAAAATCTGAAAAAAACAGCTTGACAACTATAGACACTTCGGATATAATGATCAAGCATGTTTCGCAGGCATTTATTTGCCCTGCATTTCTGAAAAGGAGGTGTCTTGTATGGCTGCTGCTGGTGTTCGCGTGAAGATCACGCTGGCCTGCATGGAGTGCAAGCAACGCAATTACAACACGATGAAGAATAAGCGCAATAATCCGGACCGTATCGAAATGAGCAAGTACTGCCGTTTCTGCAAGAAGCATACGGCTCACAAGGAAACCCGCTAATTCTGACAACACGGACAAGGATGTGAAAGAGATGTCTGAAAAGAAAGTCGAAAAGGCTGGCTTCTTTACCCGCGCGAAGAACTGGATCGTCGCCCTGCCGGGCCGCGTGAGCAATGCGTTCAAGAACATGGTCGCTGAGCTCAAGAAGGTCGCGTGGCCGTCCAAGAAGGATCTCATCAACTACTCGATCGTTGTCATCGGCTTCGTTGTCGTTCTGGCGGTTATCGTTGGTGTGCTGGATACTGCTTCCTCTTTCCTGGTCAAGCAGCTCATCGCGCTGTAAGCCGGAAGACCTGAGGAGGGTTTGACATGACGGACGAGAAGGCCCTCTGGTATGTCGTACATACCTATTCGGGCTATGAAAACAAAGTAGCCAACGATCTCGTCAAGACGGTCGAGAACAACGGCATGGGCGATCTGATTCAGGACGTCAAGGTGCCGATTGAAGAAATCGTCGAGATCCGCAATGGCAAGCCTCATACCATTCAGCACAAGCTTTTCCCCGGCTATGTCATGGTCAAGATGATCAAGACGACCGAGACCTGGTACATCGTGCGCAATACGCGCGGCGTGACCGGCTTTGTCGGCCCGGGAAGCGAGCCGATTCCGCTGACGGACGAGGAGTTTGAGCGGATGACCAGCTGTCAGGGCACCATTCGCGTCGATCTTGAGCCCGGCGATTCCGTGCGCATCAAGACCGGCAGCGTGGAAAACGCCATCGGCACGGTCGAAGAGATTAACGCGGAGGAACATAAGGTCAAGGTCTCCATCGAGATCCTGTCCCGCAAGACCACCGTGGAGTATGACATTTCCGAGGTCGAGCGCCTGTAAGCGCGCCTTGGAGATTCATGAAGCAGACAACCCCCGGGCGTTTGCCCGGTTGTTGAAAAAGGCCTGCGCGCTGCGCAGGCGGCAGCCCGGCAAGCGATATGCCCCGGGCGTGGGAGGAACGAAACGTTCCGCGTGACCACAGATTTAGGAGGTTTAATACCATGGCTAAGAAAGTTACTGGCATGATTAAGCTGCAGGTGCAGGCTGCCAAGGCCAATCCTGCTCCGCCGATCGGTCCGGCGCTCGGTCAGCACGGCGTCAACATCCCGGGCTTCTGTAAGGAGTTCAACGAGCGCACCAAGAATGACGTCGGCCTGATTATCCCGGTCGTCATCACCGTCTATTCTGACCGCTCCTTCACCTTCATCACCAAGACTCCGCCGGTCCCGGTTCTCATCAAGAAGGCCCTGGGTCTGGAGTCCGGTTCCGGCAAGCCGAACAAGACCAAGGTTGGCCAGCTGACCCAGGCTCAGGTTCGCGAGATCGCCGAGAAGAAGATGCCCGACCTGAACGCCGGCAGCATCGAGGCTGCGATGAGCATGGTCGCGGGTACTGCCCGCTCCATGGGCGTTACCGTCGCGGACGCCTGATTGTCAGAAGGATAAACAGCACAGATAGCCTGTGCGAAGCAGCCTGATTCAGGCTGGAATATGTGGGAGGACATTGCGCCGCTTGTACCACAAGGAGGAACAAAACTATGAAGCATGGCAAGAAGTATCTTGAGAGCGTGAAGCTCATCGAGCGCAACAAGCTGTATGATCCGGACGAGGCCATCAAGCTGGCCCTGCAGACCGCGAAGACCAAGTTCGACGAGACCCTCGAGGTTTCCGTCCGTCTGGGCGTTGACCCGCGTCAGGCTGACCAGCAGGTCCGCGGCGCTGTCGTTCTGCCGAACGGCACCGGCAAGAAGGTTCGCGTGCTCGTGTTCGCCAAGGGCGATCAGGCGAAGGCCGCTGAGGAGGCCGGCGCTGATTTCGTCGGCGCTGAGGAGCTTGTCGCGAAGATCCAGGGTGAAAACTGGTTCGATTTCGACGTCGTCGTCGCGACCCCGAACATGATGGGCGTTGTCGGCCGTCTGGGCCGCGTCCTCGGTCCGAAGGGCCTCATGCCGAACCCGAAGAGCGGCACCGTCACCATGGACGTGGCGAAGGCCATCGCCGAGATCAAGGCTGGTAAGGTTGAGTATCGTCTGGACAAGCAGGCGATCATCCACTGCCCGATCGGCAAGAAGTCCTTCACCCCGGAGCAGCTCGTTGAGAACCTGAACACCCTGATCGGCGCCATCAACCGCGCCAAGCCGGCCGCCGCGAAGGGCACCTACATGAAGTCCCTCGTGCTGCACTCCACCATGGGCCCGGGCATCAAGGTGAACCCGCTCAAGTTCTAATTCTTGAAAAAGACGAACCTTACCGATTTTCCGGTAAGGTTTGTTTTTTCTTCCGGAGTCTGTTCAGATGCATTTCGTGGACAGAGTTTGCGCTCCTGTCACAAAGCGTCCGCATTTCGTCCGGGTTTAGCCTGTATGATGAGTGTGTACCCAAACATGGAGGAATGATGTCATGAAAAGAATGGCAGCGATAGCGTCTTTTTTGCTTCTTTTTGTGCTGCTGTGCATCCCCTGCTTTGCGCAGGCGGAGGAGAGCATCAATCTCTATATCCATCGCGATACGCTGATGGCATGCGACCTGGATGAGGGCCGCGTGCTTGTCTATCCGCAGGATTCTCTGCGCGTGATGCGTGCGTCGCTCCTGCCCTGGGACGAGGAATGTACGAAGCGCTCGCTGTTTGTCGAGGTCAAGAACGTCTCCGGGGAGAAGATCGTCGTGCTCAGCGATACGCTCTATACCTGCAACAGCGCGAGGGAGAGCCAGAGCGAGGCGGCCAGCATCTTCGACATGACGACGAACGTCATCGAGCCCGGCGAGCGCGTCGTGCTGTTTTCCGGCGCATATCCCTACGCGAAGGACAAGCGCAGGGATTCCGATGCGCTGCTGGACGCGCAGGACGTCGAGGGCATGGCGGACTTCGCGGGGAAGATGGAATACGCGCCCTATCTGCGCATCCGGCTGGAAACCGCAGGAGAGGAATCCACGCGCGACTGGCCGAAGGTGGAGCTCGACGCGAAGGCGTGGATTGAGGATGGAAAGATCTGCTTCGAATGGACCAACGACACAGAGGAAGCCCAGTCCTTCCGCACGATCGGCGCCGTGGTATCCGAGCGCAACGGCAGGGTGACGGACGTGCTGATGGAGACCTACGCAAGGGGCGCGCAGGTCGAGCCGGGGGAGACCTTTTCTGCGGAAAAAACCCTCCCGCCGTATTTCACGCAGGAGATGATCGACGGGGCGACGTTCAAGGTGTTCGCCTACCGGATGAGCAATTGAATCAAGGATATTTCTCAGGGGACGCGAAGTGATCCGCGCCCCTTTTCTTTTGGGCTTTTTCGTGATAGGATAAAGAAAAAGGGAGAACGACAGATTCCCGACACGCTACATATAAGGAGGTACGCATATGTCTATTCGCGAAATCAGCTTCCCGTCCAACAACGGCCGCGATACGGTCAAGGCCTGGGCCTACAGCCCGCTGGGCAAGCCGCGCGGCGTGATCCAACTGATCCACGGCTACGGCGAGCATTCCCGCCGGTATCTGCACATGATCGGCAAATTCAACGCGGCGGGCTTCGTCGTCTATGCGGATGATCACATCGGCCACGGCAAGACCGGCTACGACGGCGGCACGCTCGGCGATCCGCATTCCGGCGGCTACATGACTTACGTCAAGGACGAAAAGGCGCTGCACGACATCGCGGTCGCCGATTATCCGGACATTCCGTATTTTGTCTTCGGCCATAGCTGGGGCTCGATGCTCGCGCGCTGCTATGCCGCGCATTACGGCGAGGACATCGCGGGCCTGATGCTCTGCGGCCTGTGCTCCCAGTGGCAGGGCTGCGAGGACGGCTACAACAACGAAGAGCTGCGCGCCGCAGTGAAGGCCAATCCTTCGCAGCCGGCGGGCGACTGGTTTGCCCGGGTCTTCTCCGGCATGACCGACCGCATCGAAAACCCGAACAGCGCCGCGGACTGGATCGCCAATGATCCGCGCGTGGTGGCCGATCACGCGGGCGACATGTTCAATACCTTCGATACGACGATCGAGCTCGTGTGGGATTTCTGCGAGCTGTATCATTTCATCGAGAGCGACGAGTGGGCGCCGATGGTGCCGACCAAAATCCCGGTGTATCTGATCGCCGGCGATCAGGATCCCTGCGGCAACTACGGCGAGGGCCTGTATCACGTCGCCAATCTCCTCGCGCGCACGGGCAACAAGACGACCACCCGCGCCTATACCGGCTACCGCCACGAGATCCACAACGAGCTGGATATCCGCGACGAGGTCGAGGACGGTCTGATCGCGTTTGTGAACGGGGTTTTGGCGTAAGACGAGGGGACGATGTCCCAAAGCGGGTTTCAGGGCGGCGGCCCTGACGTTTACACCCTAAAAAAGCTGAAATGATCAGCAAAAAATCGTTGACACGCCTGGATAAGTGTGTTATACTCTCATTCGTGAATTGAAAAGTTCTGTGCCTGAGACAGCTGGTGACGCGAAAGCGTTATAATGGGTTTGCCCGCCGGCCGAGGTGTGAGAGGTTGAATTTTGCCACAAAAGTGGTTTTCTGCCCTTGCGCCCAGCGCAGGGGCTTTTCTTTTCCGGAACCTTTCGGGAAGGAGGAAATTTACCATGTCCAAGAACATTGAAGCCAAGAAGGTTGTCGTCTCCGAAATCGAGGAGAAGATTGAGAAGGCGCAGTCTATGGTTATCGTCGAGTACAAGGCGCTGACCGTGGAGCAGGCCACCGCCCTGCGCGCGAAGTGCCGCGCCAACGGCGTTGACTACTGCGTTCTGAAGAACACGCTGGTCAAGCGTGCTCTGGCGAACAAGGGCATCACCATGGATGACAAGATCCTGGAGGGCCCGAACGCTTTCGTCTTCGGCAACAACGATCCGATCTCCGCGCCGAAGATGATCAAGGAGTTCATCCAGGGCTGTGAGAAGGACAAGAAGAAGTCCCCGCTGACCATCAAGGGCGGCGTGATGGACGGTGCTGTGCAGTCCGTCGAGGAAGTCAAGGCTCTGGCCGACATCCTGCCGAAGGATCAGCTCATCGCCAAGATCATGGGCGTCCTGAATTCTCAGGTCACCGCTCTGGCCTACGTCCTCAAGGCGTATGTCGACAAGCAGAACGGCGAAGCTGCTGCCGAGTAATCTGCTCGCCCCAAATCGCCGCATAAGCGGCCCGGCATGCTGCCGGCGGCATCACCGACGAGGCTTTGTGAAATACGCTGCCTGGTTGGGCGAGGCCGAAATAAGCAAAACAAAATAAAAATATGAAAGAACATGGAGGAAAATATCATGTCTATCAATGAGATCGTTTCCGCTATCGAGAGCCTGACTCTGATCGAGTGCTCCGAGCTGGTTAAGGCCCTGGAAGAGAAGTTCGGCGTTGTCGCCGCTGCTCCGGTTGCTGCTGGCGCTGCTGGTGCTGCTCCGGCCGCCGCTGTTGAAGAGAAGACCGAGTTCGACGTCGTGCTCACCGGCTTCGACGCTGCGAAGAAGGTCGCCATCATCAAGGCCGTCCGCGAGGTCGTTCCGGGCCTGGGCCTGAAGGAAGCCAAGGAGATCGTCGAAGGCGCTCCGAAGACCCTGAAGGAGGGCGCTTCCAAGGAAGACGCCGAGGCCATGAAGAAGAAGCTGACCGAGGCCGGCGCTACCGTCGAAATCAAGTAATTCTTTCC
>JAFSCW010000122.1 GCA_017436605.1 Clostridia bacterium
ATGGAGCCCTCGTAGATGCCGGCAGACAGGCCGCGCAGCATATCGACCTCGGAGAGACGGCCTTCGTCGAAGAACTTCGCCATCAGGTCTTCAGAGGTGGAGGCAGCAGCCTCGTGGCAGGCCTCGATGGCCTCCTCGACGAGCGCAGACATGCTGTCCGGAATCGGGATCTCCTTGCGGTTCTTGCCGGAGCCGGTGAAGGCCTTGCCGGTCAGGACGTCGACAACGCCCTGGAAGTTGGTGCCCTCGCCGATGGGCAGGACGGTCGGGATGATGCAGTGGCCGTAGGTAGCGCGCAGATCATCCAGCACCTTGCGGTAATTGATATGTTCACGATCAACCTGCGTGACGACGATCATACGGGCGACGCCGTGCTTGCCGGTCGCGTTCCATGCTTTTTCAAAGCCAGTGGACAGGCCGGTCACGGCGCTCATGACGAGCGCAGCGCCTTCCACGGCGTGCAGCGGGCCAGGCATTTCGCCCGCAAAATCGAAGTAGCCGGGGACGTCAATGATGTTGAGCTTCTTTCCGTGGATCTCGATGGGCGCCACGGACGCGCTGATGGAGATATGACGCTTGATCTCTTCCGGATCCCAGTCGCTGACAGTGTTGCCATCTTCGACACGGCCCTGGCGGTCGATGACGCCGGCTGCGTAAAGCATCGCTTCGACCAGAGTGGTCTTGCCTTCAGAGCCGTGTCCCAATACCGCGATGTTGCGGATATCCTTTACCATGTAGTCCTTCATAAGTTGCGCCTCCTTGTATACCGCATAAGCGGCTTGATTCTGTGTTTTTTGAGAGCGATCCGATCATCCGTCGCTCCCGCCTGCCCATCATTATATCAGATTGTCTGAAAAATGAAAAGCGGTTTTGTCGATTTTTCTTCCCTTTGCGCCCAGTTTTTGCATGAAATTCATGCATGCCACGCAGCAAATTCACCATTCCCGGTGCAAAAATGAATCAAAGCGCGCCATTCTCCCCCGCTTCCTGCAAAGAAAGAAGCGCCCGTCCCGGAGGGACGAGCGCCCGAAGCGTCATTTTTCAAAAGGGAAGACAAGCTCCGACTGTCTGCGGATTTCATCCATGATGCGCATCACGGCCACAGACTGCGCGTGCGTCATCAGCGGGCTTTCCGTCCTTCCCGCGCGGACACAGTCCATCGCCTCGCGGATTTCGTATTCGAAGCCGTTGATTTCAAACGGACGCTCGATGACATACGGCGCTTTGCCGTCCACACAGACGCTCACGCGCTGCGGGTTCTTGAAATCCGGAATATCAATATGGCCCTTTGTGCCATATACGCCGCCCACAAGCGGCATATTCGCGCCGATGGCCGTGGTCAGCTGCGCGACGGCGTCGCCCTTTCGCAGGATGATCGCGTCGACTGCGTCCGTGCCCACGCTGTTCATGATCAGGCTGCTCTGAATCCGGTCGAATTCATAGCCCAGCATCATACAGGCAAAGCCGATGGCATACACGCCGATATCCAGCAGCGTACCGCCGGCCTGCTCCGGATCAAACTTGCGCGCCTCTCTGGCCGTGGTATAGCCATACTGCGCGGTCACGGCGCGGATTTCTCCGATTTCGCCGGAAGCAATCAGCCGCTCGACGTCGCGATAAACCGGGCAAAGCTTCGTCCAGAAGGCTTCCATGACGAACACGCCCTTTTCTCTGGCGAGCGCAGCAATTTCTTCAGCCTGACCGGCGTCGGTCGTGAAGCTCTTCTCGCACAGCACATGCTTTCCGTGCTCGATCATCAGCTTCATGCCCTCGTAGTGGGCGTTATGCGGCGTGCCGATATAGACGATATCCACGTCCGGATCCTGCGCCAGAGCCAGCGCGCTTCCATGGCGCACCGCAATGCCGTACTGGTCGGCAAAGGCGTCGGCGCTTTCCTTCGATCGGGATGCGACGGCATGGATATGCACATCGTCCATCTTCTGCGCCGTCTGCGCAAAGTTTTTGGCGATCACGCCGGTAGAAAGAATACCCCAATTCATCTGCCATTCCCCCATTCAGCATGGATATCCGCAGGACACATCCGTTCAGCGGCCGGCGCAGCGTCTTTTATATCTGGCCCTTCATGGCCGCGCGGCGGCGCTGCTTGCGCTTATGCTCGTGATAGGCTTCCTTCCACAGCGGCGGATAAAGCAGGATCAGCATCGGGAAGACCTCCAGACGACCGGCGAGCATATCAAAAATCAGAACACACTTGGAAAAATCGGACAGGAAGCCGAAGTTGCATGTCGGGCCGACGAGATTCAGACCCGGTCCAATGTTGTTGAACGTCGCAGCGACTGCGGTGAAGGTACTGGTCAGGTCCATGCCCTCCAGCGAAATCAGCAGCAGCGAGGTGGTAAAGATGAAGAACACGCCCATGAAATACACAAAGATCGCGTGCAGCGTGCTCTCCTCCACATCCTTATCCTCAAAGCGCACCTTGCGCACGCCGCGCGGATGCAGGAAGGAGCCGACATAGCTGCCCATCGCCTTGGCGCTCATCACCCAGCGGGAGATCTTCAGGCCGCCGCCCGTGGAGCCTGCGCAGGCGCCGATAAACATCAGCAAAACGAGCAGCGCTCTTGAAAAAGCGGGCCAGAGATCAAAATTGGCCGTCGCAAAACCGGTCGTGGTGATGACCGTGGCGACCTGAAAAAACGATATGCGCAGGTTATGTTCCAGCGTCAGCGTCGTATCGTAGATGTTTGCGCAGATCAGCAGCGCCGCACAGACGACGATGCCCAGATACCAGCGCATCTCTTCACACTGCGCCGCCTGACGGAACTTGCGCATGATCAGAAGGAAATAGACGTTAAAATTCACGCCGAAGATGATCATGAAGAGCGTCACAACCCACTGGATATACGGCGAGAAGCTGGCAAACGAGTCGTTGCGGAAGCCGAAGCCGCCCGTTCCCGCCGTGCCCAGCGCCGTGCACAGCGCTTCAAAGGGAATCATACCGCCCAGCATCAGCAGCAGGAACTGCACGACGGTCAGCGCGATATAAAGCATATACAGGATGCGCGCGGTATAGCGCACCTTGGGCACGAGCTTGCCCACGACGGGGCCCGGGCTTTCCGCCTTCATCAGATGCATGTTGCTGCCGCCGACCATGGGCAGAACCGCCAGCAGAAACACCAGCACGCCCATGCCGCCGATCCAGTGCGTAAAGCAGCGCCAGAGCATGCAGCAATGGCTCATGCTCTCCACATCGGAAAGGATGCTCGCGCCGGTGGTCGTGAAGCCGGAGACGGTTTCAAACAGCGCGTCAATGAACCGCGGAATCTCTCCCGTGAAATAAAACGGCAGACAGCCGAACACGGACATGAGAATCCAGCTCAGCGCCGTGGCGGCAAAGCCTTCGCGCGCGCGGAAATTCGGCGTGTTCGGGCGCTTATGCGTAAGCAGAAAGCCGATCGAAGCGCACATCGCCATCGTAATGACGAACGCCCAGCCCTCACCCTCCGCATAGACAATCGACGTAACCAGCGGCAGACTCATGAGCACCGCTTCGATATTGAGCACCCAGCCCAGAATGTAGCTGACCGATTTCATATTCATGGCAGCACCTCTTACGCCAGGATATCGCTGATATCCCTGAAGCCGGTATGCGTGGTGACGATAATCACCGTATCACCGGCCTGAATGGCGTCCTGACCGCGCGGGAAGATGATCTTGCCCTTCCTGCCGATGCAGGCGATGAGCAGATTGTCCTTCTTCTTCAGCTTCATCAGCGGAACGCCGACGACCGGCGCATCCTTTTCCACGTGGAATTCCAGCGCTTCGGCCTGGCTGTCAAAGAGATGATACAGGGTCTCGACGTTGCTGCCAATGGTATTCTGCTTGGCGCGCACATAGGCAATAATCATCTCGGAGGTGATATACTTGGGATAAACGACGCTGCCCAGATCCAGTCCCTCGATGACGTCGTTGAAGGTGATGCGGTTGATCTTGGTAATGGTCTTCAGGCCCGGCATGCGCTTGGCATAGAGCGTCAGCAGGATATTCTCCTCATCCAGACCCGTCAGCGGCACAAAGGCCTCCGTGGAATCAATGCCCTCTTCCCTGAGTAGCAGTTCATCGCCGCCATCGCCGCAGATGACCACCGCTTCCGGAAGCAGCTTCGTCATCTCCTCGCAGCGGCTGCGATCCTTCTCGATGATCCTAACGTCCACCTTCTGGCCGACCAGCTGCTTGGCCAGATAATAAGAGGATTTGCCGCCGCCGATAATCATACAGCTGGATACCGCATGGCTCTCCATGCCCAGCGATTCAAAGACCCTGTGGCCGTCGCGCGTATTGGCGAGAATGGTAATGTCGTCGCCCTCGTGCAGCACAAACTGACCGCCGGGGATGACCACCTTGCCGCCGCGGTCCACGGCGCAGACCAGATAGCCAAAGCTGAAGATGTTGTCCAGCTGCATGATGCTCTTGCCGTCGAGCACATTGCCGGAGGGGATCTTGAAGGTAAGCAATTCGGCATGGCCCCTGGCAAAGGAGCTGACCGTCAGCGCCTTCGGGCGGGAGAGCACGCGCGCGATCTGCTTGGCCGCCTCCAGTTCGGGATTGATGATCATGGACAGACCCAGCTGCTGGCGAAGATAGACCAGTTCATCCGCGTAGTCAGGATTACGCACGCGGGCAATGGCCGAAATGCCGCCGCCGACCTTCTTGGCGATCGTGCAGCAGAGCAGATTCAGCTCGTCCGATCCGGTCACGGCGATAATCATATCCGCTTTCTCGATGCCCGCTTCTTCCAGAACATTGAGACTTGCACCATTGCCGCAGATGCCCATCACGTCGAAGACTTCCGTCGTATCGCGGATCACCCGATCATTGGTATCCACGATGGTAATGTCATGGCCTTCGGCCACCAGCTGCTCGGTCAGCGTATGGCCCACCTTACCGCAGCCGACGATGACGATGTTCAGCATGTCCGTCTTATGGTTTGCAGCTTTTTCCTGCATGGTTTTATCCTCCAAACTTCCTTCGCAAAGCAAAAACGCTTTCTATTCTATTATAAGCATCTCCTGATGGGGTGTCAATCCACGTACCCGCATCTTCATTCTATCTATATACGGTCATAAAGATATCTTAACACCCTTTTATGCTTTGGTCAATGATCATTCATTGACGGATGCGATTTTGCCTGATAAGATACCCTTCATCAGGCCATCCTGATCTTACTTTCCGCATGAGAAGGAGCGATTTTCTGCATGAACATGAAGTCCGCGCGTACGCGCGAAATCCGCAT
This sequence comes from Clostridia bacterium, assembly GCA_017436605.1. Classification (GTDB taxonomy): domain Bacteria; phylum Bacillota; class Clostridia; order Christensenellales; family Aristaeellaceae; genus Ventricola. Next base: position 5,255 of record JAFSCW010000122.1, read on the forward strand.
AAGCTTTTCTCTTGCCGCCATCGTCTATCTTGTCCTGGGCGTTTTGCTGGTGCTGATGCCCAACACAAGCCGCAGGCTGCTGTGCATGCTGGTCGGCGCCGGCGTGACGGTATACGGTCTGCTGAACATCCTTTCCTACATGCTCGGCAAGGGCGAACATGCCTACACCCCCGCGCTGCTGCTGGGCGTATGCGCGCTGGCTTTCGGCGTTTTCTCGCTGATTCATCCGACTTTCCTGATGGATTTCCTTTTCACCGTCATCGCCCTGATCGTGCTGATTGCCAGCATAAACGGCGTCCGCCGCGCGCTTCGCCTGCGCAGCCTCGGCTTTATCCGCTGGTGGGCGGCGCTGACCAGCCCGCTGTGCACGCTGGCGCTGTCTCTGAGCATCCTCTTCATGCCCGGGCTGTACGGCGATCTGCTGATGATGCTGTGCGGCGTGCTGCTGGCTGCAAACGGCGTCAGCGACCTCATCAGCCTCCACCTTCTGAGCGGATATGTGAACCGATGAGCGGCGAAAGAAGAAAAAATGACAGAAAATGACGAAAAGGCATTGACAATTCCATTCGATGGGATTATAATACTTTTCGTTCGGATTGATAGCTCAGTCGGTTAGAGCACCCGCCTGATAAGCGGGAGGTCGGTGGTTCGAGTCCACTTCAATCCACCATATTCCTCAGTAGCTCAATGGCAGAGCATTCGGCTGTTAACCGAAGGGTTGTAGGTTCGAGCCCTACCTGGGGAGCCAAGAGACTCACGTCATCGTGAGTCTTTTTCTTTTGCAGACGAAAAACCCCGCTCCGGGCGGGGTTTTTTCTATGGGGACTGTATGGATGATCGGAGCGGCCGCCGGCCGCTTTTTCTTTTGCAGAAAGCGCGCCGCTTTGCTCATTGGCATGCGCAGGCGCGCTCCGCCGGGAGCCGGACGATAAAGACCGTTCCCCGGCCCCATTCGCTCGATACGCTGATCTCTCCGCCCATATCCCGCACCAGGCGGCGGACGATGGACAGTCCCAGCCCCTGCCCCGGCATATCCCCCGAAGCCCGCTCATAGGGACGATACATTCTGGCCATGAAGTCCGCCCGCATGCCCATGCCGCTATCCCGGACGGCAAAGACCGCCGCGCCATCCGCAGCATATTCCCCCGTCAGGCTGACCTCGCCGCCCTCCGGCGTAAACTTGACCGCGTTGACCAGCAGATTGCTCAGCACGCGGACAAGGCGCGCGTAATCCCCGGCAAGCGGCCGGCCGCTGAGCGCGTGCAGGTCAATGATGAGCCGCTGATGCTTTCCCTCTGCGCGGGGCGCGAGCAGCGTGCGCAGCTCCCGCGCAAGCATGTCCGCCTTGCAGTCCTGTTCCTTTACGCCGTCCGCGCCGCACATATCGCTGAGCATCCTGTCCATCGCATGCACGGCCTGCAGAATCTGCCGCAGCTGCCTGTCCACATCCAGTCCCTGCTTCGCCTGAAGCATCGCCAGCTGTGCCGCGCCCGCAACGGAGCTCATCGGCGTGCGCAGATCGTGTGCAATGGTCGCCAGCGTTTCGCTGTCCACGGGTTCCGGCTGTTTTTTCTGATAGGTCTTCATCGCGCTCGCCCCCTCTTCTGCTTACAGTTTATGGAGAAGCAGGGTGAATTATGACGATTTTATTTCCAATTATTACGTATTCGTCATAATTAGATTCTTTTTTCTCTTTCCGACATATTCTGACGGCATACGCAAAAAACTCCGCGATTATAAAAAAAGAGACGCTCCCGCGCCTGTATGCGCAGCAGGCGCGCAGACGTATGCCCTTTGCTCTGCTTGATAACGTACTGGACTGCATCAGCCGGATCGACACAAAAACAGGCACAGCGGATCAGTCCGCTGTGCCTGTTCTTTCTCTCAATAACCGCTGCAGGATCAGTCTTCCGGATTCGCGCCGATCACGGCCTTGATGCGGCGAACGCCGGCGGAGGAGGATTCCTCCTTCTGGATCTTGAAGCTGACCAGTTCGCCGGTATGGGCGGCATGCGGGCCGCCGCAGATCTCCTTGGAGTACTCGCCCATGGTGTACATGCGCACGCACTCGCCGTACTTGCTCTCGAACAGACCGATCGCGCCCTCGGCCTTCGCGGCTTCGACGGTGGTCTCGGTCATCACGACCGGGACGTCGGCGGCAATCCACTCGTTGACCAGCGCCTGAACCTGCGCCAGCTCGTCCTTGGTCACCTTGCGGCCGAACTTGAAGTCAAAGCGCAGGCGCTCGGCGGTGATGTTGGAGCCCTTCTGGGCAACCTCATCGCCCAGCACGCGGCGAAGCGCCGCCTGCAGCAGATGGGTCGCGGTGTGCAGGCGCGCGGTCTGCGCGCTGTGATCGGCCAGACCGCCCTTGAAGCGCTGCTCGGCGCCGGCCTGAGACAGCTTCTGATGGGCAGCAAAGTGATCGGCGAAGCCCTTCTCGTCGACGGTCAGGCCCTTCTCGGCCGCCAGCTCGCGGGTCATCTCGATCGGATAGCCATAGGTGTCGTACAGATGGAACGCATCCAGGCCGTCGATGACGGTCTTCTCGCCCAGGCGGGAAACGACCTTGGCGAATTCCTTCTCGCCCTGGCGCAGGGTGCGGGCAAAGCGGCTCTCCTCCAGCTTGAACTGCTCGAGCACGAAAGCCTCATTCTGCTTGAGCTCCGGATACACCTCGGCGTACTGCGCGATAATGACCTTGGCGATTTCGCAGGTGAAGCCTTCGCCCATGCCCAGACCCATGCCATAGCGGACAGCGCGGCGGATCAGGCGGCGCAGGACGTAGCCCTGGTCGACGTTGCTCGGGGAGACGCCGCGCGGATCGCCCATGATGAAGGTCGCGGTGCGCAGGTGATCCGCCACGATGCGGAACGCCTTGGTGGTCGCCTCGTCGTCGCCGTAGTTCTTGCCGGACAGCTCGGAAATCTTGGCGAGAATGCCGGAGAAGGCGTCGGTCTCATAGACGGACTTGCAGCCGTTGAGCGTGCAGATCGTGCGCTCCAGGCCCATGCCGGTGTCGACGTTCTTCTTCTCCATCGGGATGTACTGGCCTTCCGCGTTCTTGTTGTACTGCATGAACACGTCGTTCCAGATTTCCATGAAGCGGCCGCAGGAGCAGGCCGGGGAGCAATCCGGGCCGCAGGGCTCCTGATCGCGGATGATGAACATCTCGGTATCCGGGCCGCACGGACCGGTCTGGCCCGCCGGGCCCCACCAGTTGTGCTTGCGGCCGAGGAAGTAGATGTTCTCCGGCTTCACGCCCTGCTCCATCCAGTAGCCCGCCGCCTCGTCGTCGCGCGGGATATCGCCCTCGCCCTCAAAGACGGTGAACGCCAGCTTGTCCTTATCAAGGCCGAGATACTCCGGGCTGGTCAGGAACTCCCAGGACCAGGCGATCATGTCCTTCTTGAAATAATCGCCCAGGGACCAGTTGCCCAGCATCTCGAAGAAGGTCAGATGGGAAGCATCGCCGACCTCGTCGATATCGCCGGTGCGGATGCACTTCTGCACGTCGGTCAGGCGGGTGCCGGCCGGATGCTTGCTGCCCAGCAGATACGGGACGAGCGGATGCATGCCCGCGGTGGTGAAGAGCACGGTCGGGTCATTCTCCGGAATGACGGAGGCGCTGGGAATCACAGCATGGCCCTTGCTCTTGAAGAAATTGAGCCACATCGTGCGCAGCTCGCCGGAAGTCATCTTCTTCATAGGTCTGGTTCTCTCCTTTTTGTTTTGCACAAATTGAATACTCTCCCAGGTCTCCCCGGGATGAGAAGGTTTCCAAAGGGCGGTCAACACGCCCCCGGCCGTGCCCGCGGGCACAAAGCAAAATAAAAAACGCCTGCCGTCCCGGGGACGAACAGACGCGATTCGCGGTACCACTCCGGTTGGCATGCCAAAGGCATGCCCTCTCTCTCCCTTAACGCGGGAAGACGCCCGGCTCATCGCCGGAAGCTACGCAGAGGGCTGCATGCCGTTTCCTGCCGCCGGGCTCGCACCGTCCCCGGTTCGCTTTGACAGGCGATTGCGGCATACTCATTCCGCATCATCGCATTTTCATATCGGGTCATATTATATTGTTTTTTAGCATCCTTGTCAAGAGCGAAAAGCAATCCCGCCTGCCGCCAGAATCTTCCTCGATTCAGGAAGATTCAAAGCAAAAACGAAGCGGCGCGATTGCTCGCGCCGCCTCGCCGAAAGAGAGGGGATGGGATGTTTTGAAATCAGTTGCCGTTCGGGGCAGTGAGAACCGTCTTGCCCTTCGCCTTGACGTAGGTGACCGCCTGATCAATCGGGGCCTGGTTCTCGTCGCGGATCAGCAGCGTGCCCGAGGTCTTGGAACCGCGGAAGTGCACGCAGAACTGGCCGTCGTAGTTGTTCGCGCTGCCGATATCCTCGCTGCCGTGGGCCTCGCCGTAGACGGAGCAGACGAACTGCACCTTGCCCACCGTCGCGACCATCGCACGACGGACATGGTTGATCTTGCTCGCGCTGGACACGCCATAGATCGAGCACATCGTCGCGGTGTCGGCCGCAGTCAGCGGCTCAACGTCGGCGTGCTGGCCAGCGGACTGAACGTGGACATTGAAGGACTTGCCGGTCTTCAGGTCGGTCAGCTTGAAGGTGCCGCCGGTCTTGACGCCGGCCGCCGTGTAGAAGCTCTTATACTTGTACCAGTTGAGGTCGTACACGATGGAATTGAGGCTCACACCGGAGCTGCTGGAGCTGCCGGAGGAAGAACCGCCGGAAGAGGAACCACCGGAAGAGGAACCGCCGGAGGAGGAGCCGCCGTTCAGGTGATCGTTGTACGCATCCTCAATTGCGGACATGGTCTTCGGGCCGACGACGCCGTCGCGGGACAGGCCATGCGCGCCCTGGAAGTCCATAACCGCCTGCTTGGTCAGGCTGCCGAAGTGGTTGGACACGCTGCCCTTATAGTAGCCCAGCGCCTTGAGCGCCTTCTGGATGTAGCCGACGGTGGAGCCGGTATCATCGAGCTTATAGGTGCCGCCATCGGAAGCGGAATCCTCGAGATCCTCAGCCTCGTCGTCATTGAGGACGGTGGCGTAGGACTTGCTGATCCAGTAGCCGGCCTTGGTGCGGTACCAGCCAGACTCGGAATCGACGTAGTAGAACACATCGCCCTTGTTGGCTTCGCCCGCCTTGGAGGCGCTGGTGCTCGGGCCCGTGCGCAGGGCGACGTTGTTGCCCGTCACGCGGATCATGCCCAGGGTCTCATAATCGCCGCTCGCGCTATCGTCGGCGCCATCGCCGTATTCGCTGGCGGAAATCAGCTCGATCATGTCGGAACGGACATAACCATTGTAGGTATACTTGCCGACGGTCGTAGAGATGTAGTACCACTTATAATCGCCGACGGTATAGACCTTGGTGATGCGGCACTTCTGACCATTATCCAGGCTCGCCTTGGAGGCAGAGGAAGTGGAATAGGAAGCGCGCAGATACACGTTGTTCTTGATGATGCGGCCGTAGGAGTTGGAATTGGACACCGTGGTGCCGCCGGAGCTGCTGCCGGAAGAGGAGCTTCCGGAAGAAGAGGACGAAGAAGAGCCCGTCTTCTTGCGCAGCAGATTGATCGTATTGACGCCGGCGATGCCGTCGACGGTCAGATCGTTGTCATCCTGGAAGGAGCGGACGGCCTTCTTGGTCAGGCTGCCGAAGTGACCGGTGATGTCGCCGTAGTAATACTTGAGCTCATTGAGCATCTCCTGCAGCTCGGTCACGGCGCTGCCGCTGTCGCCCTCGCGCAGGGCGCTGCCGGAGCTGATGGTTTCATCGACGCCGGCGCTGGTCTTCAGCGCGCTGGAAATGGCGTTCAGGGTGGTCTTGCCGGCCACGCCGTCCTGCGTCAGGCCGCGCGCCTTCTGGAACTTCTTCACGGCGGTCTGGGTCAGGTTGCCGTAATGACCGGTCACGTCGCCGTAATAATAGCCCAGCGTGGTGAGGTTCTGCTGCAGGTCGCGCACGTCGGAGCCGGTGGAGCCCAGCTTCAGGCCGGACGCGCTGGAAGAGGAAGCAACGGAACCGCCAGACGCCTCGATCGCATCCTCGATCGCGGCAAGCGTCTTCGCGCCCGCCACGCCGTCCGCCGTCAGGCCGTGATCCTTCTGGAAGGCCTTGATCGCGGTTTCGGTCTTGGAACCGACGTTGCCGGTGATGTCCGCGTAGTAATAGCCCAGCTGCTTGAGATCCTGCTGGAGCCTGGAGACGCGGTCTCCCTGGCTGTTGAGCTGGATCGTCGTGCCGGAAACCGCAGCAGAAGAAGAAGAGCTGCTGGTCACGCCGCTGCGCATGAGCGCCTTTTCAATCGCCTCGAGCGTCTTGGGGCCCGCCACGCCGTCGGCCGTCAGGTTGTTCTTCTTCTGGAAGAGCTTCACCGCCGCCTCGGTCTTGGAGCCGAAGCTGCCGGTGATGTCCGCCCAGTAGTAACCCAGCGCCTCGAGGTTCTGCTGCAGATTGCGCACGTCAGAACCGACGGAGCCGAGCTTCAGGCCGGAAGCGGACGAAGAGGAAGAGGACGAAGAAGAGGAGGAACCCCTCTTGGCGTAAACCGCTTCCAGCTTGGACAGGGTCGCCGGGCCGACGACGCCGTCGACATCCAGACCATATGCCTTCTGGAAGGCCTTGATCGCGCTTTCGGTCTTCGCGCCGACGTTGCCGGTGCTCTCACCGTAATAATATCCCAGAGCGCGCAGCATGTTCTGCACACTCATAATAGTCTGCTTATTGTTGTGCTCGGTCACGGTAATCGCGCCCGAGGTCATCGCGGTGCCGCGCTCCGCGGAGGAGAACGTGCCCACGCGCTTGCTCGGCAGGCTGCCGCCGCTTACCTTGAAGGTATTCTTGGCCTGCTCGCCGCTGAGAATCTTGACGAAGGTATCGTCACTGTCGCTCTGGCAGATCCAGCCGGTGCTGATATCGCCGTCGCTGTTGCGGTACTGAACCTTGACAAAGGTGATGCTGCCGCTGGTTTTGGAACCGGTGATATAGACGCATGCGTCCTTCACCACGTTGTCGATGACAGCTGCGCTGGTCGATGCGCTCGCGCGTACGCGAACCTTGTCCTGCGTCTGGCCGTAAACCTTGCTGTAACTCGCGGCAAGCGCGGAAGCAGAAAGGCTGGTCACCAGAACACACAGGATCGCCAGCATCGCAATCCATTTGGTGATCCTTGCTTTCATATTCGTGTATCCCCTCTTTCGTGTCCGCCCTCCGGGCGAACGGCTTTTCGGACGGCGCATCCTCCATCTTCCTGCCGGCAGATGGACATACCCGTCCATTGATATGATTACGAGACAATTTTATTACATTTCTGTTAACTTGTCAACGGTAACTTCAAAATTATCCTTTGGAAACGTCATCCTTTTTCTCATTTTCTTCACAATTCTCGGCATTTCCCGACAATTGCAGACGCCGCCTGGGCACAAACGCCGAGAAAACGGTATCCCCGTCATGGCTTTCCAGCGTGATCCTGCCGCCCATTTCGGCGATCGTCTGGCTGACGATATAAAGGCCCATACCCTGCCCCGTCTTCTTGGTCGTAAAGCCCGGCTCAAAGATTCTCTCCCGGGTCTTTTCGTCGATTTCGGGGCCATTGTTGCGCACGGAGAAGAACCACGTACGCAGATCCTCGCCGAGCACCAGCTCGACGGCGGGCGACTCGCCCTGCGGATGCTCGACGCTCAGCGTCGCATCCAGCGCATTGTCGATGAGATTGGCCAGCACGCGGCAGATTTCCCACGCCGGCATCAGCTCGTCGTCCCATTTGGCAGCGATGGAGAGCTTGAGCTCCGCGCCGCGCTGCTGCGCCTCGACCACCTTGGCCTGAATCAGCGCGTTGACCGCCGGGCAATCCGTGCGCATCATGCGGCTGACGCGCTGCATATCGCCATAGACCTTGTCCATATACGCAATGGCCTCGCCCGGCTCGTTCATCTCGATGAGGCTGTACACCACCTGCAGGTGGTTCATAAAGTCATGCCGCTGCGCGCGCATCTCGCGGTTGAGGCTTTCCAGCTCGCTGTAGGCCTCCTCCAGCTCCTGCGTCTTATGGACAAGACGCAGGCTGGTCAGCGCGGAAGAAATATCTGTCATTGCGCCCCAGCTGACAATCGTCACGCAAAGAAGCGTTACCGCATGCGCCACGCCCGCATCGACGCCCTCGTGCAGCATCCGGCTGACGAGCAGCACCATCGCCAGCGCGGCCAGAATTTCAAGCACATTAACGGCGATGGAAAGCAGAGCGGCTTTGCGCACCTTGATATGCGCGGGCAGATTGCCTTTCACCGAGGAGATTTTAAATCTCATATCCGCACCGCCTCCTTTCCGCTCCGCCTTGTCCGATACGCAGCGCACGCCTTTTGAAATACGGGTTCCAGAAATAAAGAATACATAACAGAGAAGAAAATCCCATGCGGAGCCACGCTCCGCACGGGACTGATTTCCGGAATTATTCGTGGAGCGAGGCCGGATAGGTGCCGTTGTCGTGCAGGGCCTTCAGGGAAGCCTGAACGTTCGGCTTGTCCTCCTTGTAGGTCACGCCGAACCACTGCGCATCGGTGGTCAGGACGGAAACCTTGAGCTCGCCCGCCTTCATCAGGTCGTCGACCATGCGCGGGAGCAGGGCTTCGGCCTTGATGGCGTCGGGGGCAAGACCCTTCAGGAAGTCATGGAAATACGCTTCGAGCTTGGTGAAGAACCACGGGGTGAAGCCCCAGAAGTTCATGCTGGACGGAGCTTCGGCGTCGAGCAGCTTGCCCGGTTCGCCCTCGTCGATATCGCGGATCTCTCCGTTTTCACAAAGCTTGATCTTCAGGGTCTCGACGACCTCGGTCAGGTAGCCGTTCTCATCGGACTTGCACACGCCGCGGGAAACGGTGCCGTTCTTGGAAACGGTGTTCTTGAGCATGTAGCCGACCATGCACGCCTCGCCCTCAGCCTTCATGGTCTGGAGCTTTTCATAGGCGGCCTGGAAGGCGGAAACGCCGTAGTAGTCGTCCGCATTGAGCACGCAGAACGGCTGGTTGATGACGTCCTTGGCCACGAGCACCGCATGCACGGTACCGAACGGCTTCACGCGCTCAGCCGGAACCTGATAGAAAGACGGAAGGCTGGAGAAATCCTGGAAAGCGTAATCGACCTTCACCTTCTTGGAGATGCGGTCGCCGCAGATGCCGGCGATCAGTTCCTGCATGCCCGGCTTGATGACGAAGACGATATGATCGAAACCGGCGCGGATCGCGTCATGGATGGAATACTCCATCAGGATCTCGCCGTTCGGACCGAGACCGTCAACCTGCTTGTTGCCGCCGTAACGCGAGCCCATGCCCGCAGCCATGATCAAAAGAGTAGCGCCCATTGTGACATCCTCCTCCAAAATGGAAACTTTTGTTCAGAATTATTATACAGGATTTATCCGTCTGCTTCAAGGCATATTCGCCTTTTTCAAAAAAAGTTGACATAACCGTCACAATCTTTGCCCCCTTGCATCGCAGCGCCCGCCCGCATATAATGGTAGGCGATCACCGCACAACGCTATCGGAAGGATGATTGACAGTCATGAAGATTCTGCTCATCAACGGCAGCCCGCACGAGCGCGGCTGCACCCATACCGCCCTTGCCGAAATGGAAAAGGCCATCCGCGCCGAGGGGCTGGATACCGAAATCCTGTGGATCGGACAGGACGCCGTCCGCGGCTGCACCGGCTGCGGCGCATGCTTCAAAATGAAGAAAAACCGCTGCGTGTTTGACGCCGACGCCGTCAACCGCGTGCTGGAAAAATGCGAAGAGGCAGACGGCTTCGTCTTCGGTTCCCCCGTGCATTATGCTTCCGCCGGCGGCAGCATCACCAGCCTGATGGACAGAATGTTCTACGCCGGCTCGCGCCTGATGCGCCATAAGCCGGCCTGCGCCGTCGTCTCCGCCCGCCGCGCGGGCACGACCGCCGCCATTGACCAGCTGAACAAGTACTTCACCATCTCCGGCATGCCCATCGCCCCCAGCCAGTACTGGCCGATGGTTCACGGCAACACCCCGGAAGAGGTCATGCAGGATGAAGAAGGACTTCAGATCATGCGCACCCTTGGCCGCAACCTCGTCTGGATGGTCAAGAGCTTTGCCCTCGCGCGGGAAAACGGAATTCTGCCGCCCGCGCCCGAGGCGGAGAAAAAGCGGACGAATTTCATCCGCTGAGCAGCGCCCGTATATATAACGCCGGAGAGCATGGAATTCTTCCCGCTCTCCGGCGTTTTTTATTCAATGACCCGATTCGCTCTTTGTTCCCGTCCGGTCAGGAGATCCCGCGCGGAATATCCCGCGCAGCCGGCTGATCAGGAAAGCACGACCTCGACGGTATGCTTCTTTCCGGCTTCGCCCACCGGAAGCACGCAGCCCTCGATGCGCTCGCCGTCCATATGGATCTGCACGCTGCCCTTTTCATCCCCCGCCCGGTTGACGACGCGGATGACATACGTGCTGCCGCGGAACTTGCGGGTGATCGTCAGATCGTCAAGATGCGCCGGAAGGCACGGATCAATGCGCAGGCCGTCGTAGTCCGGCTTGATGCCCAGAATGCCCTGACTTGCCGCATAGAACGTCCAGGCCGCCGTGCCGGTCAGCCAGGAGTTTTTCGCCTGACCAAACTTCGGCGCATACGGGCCCGCGACCATCTGGCTGTAGACATACGGCTCGGTATGATGGAGCTTCTGGTCGGTGATGTAGGACGGGCAGGTTCTCCTGTAGATATCATACGCCCTTCCGCCGTGGCCCAGCTCCGCCTCCGCCAGCACAATCCACGGATTGTTATGGCAGAAGATGCCGCCGTTCTCCTTGTATCCCGGCGGATAGGAGCTGATCTCACCCAGTTCGAGATGATAACGCGTATAGGGCGGCGTATGAATCGCCACGCCGTGCTCGCTGAGCAGATGCTCGCGCACGGAATCCAGCGCCTTCTGCGCGTAGCCCTCCTTCACGCCGACGCCCGCCATGACGATAAAGCCCTGCGGCTCGATGTAGATTCTGCCCTCTTCACATTCCGCGGAGCCGACCTTTTTGCCGAACGCGTCGTATGCGCGCAGGAACCACGCGCCGTCCCAGCCGTGCTCAAGGATCGCCTTTTCCATCGCGGCATGGAAGCCGGACACGGCCTGCGCCTCCTCCGTCCAGCCATACAGGCGGCACAGCACCTCATAATCCGGGCAGACGCCGCAGAACATGCCCGCGATGAACAGGGATTCCGCAACGCCGGATTCGAAATTTGCCGTCGTCTGGAAGCTCTCGCCCGGGGTCGCGGAGAAGCAGTTGAGATTCAGGCAGTCGTTCCAGTCCGCTCTGCCGATCAGCGGCAGACCATGCGGGCCGAGATGATCGAGCGTGTAATGGAAGCTGCGGCGCAGATGCTCCATCAGCGGCTGCGCGAGGCTCTCGTCGTTGTCGAAGGGCACCATTTCGCCGAGGATGGACGTATCGCCCGTCTCCTTGATATACGCCGCCACGCCGAAAATCAGCCAGAGCGGGTCGTCGTTGAAGCCGGAGCCGACGTCGAAATTGCCGCGCTTGGTTAGCGGCTGATACTGATGATACGCGCTGCCGTCCGGGAACTGCGTCGCCGCGATATCGAGGATGCGCTCCCTGGCGCGTTCGGGAATCAGATGGACAAAGCCGAGCAGGTCCTGCGTGGAATCGCGGAAGCCCATGCCGCGGCCGATGCCGGATTCATAATAGGAAGCGGAGCGGGACATGTTGAAGGTGACCATGCACTGATACTGGTTCCAGATATTGATCATGCGGTCGAACCTGTCCTCGCCGCTTTGCACCTGCCAGATGGAAAGCAGCTCATCCCAATAGGCGCGCAGCTCCGCGAAGGCGGCGCAGAACTTGGCCTCGCTGTCGAAGCGCTCCAGCAGATCATACGCCGGGCGCTTGTTGATGACGCCGGGCTCGATGAACTTCTCCTCCTGCGGATTCTCGCAGTAGCCCAGCACGAACACGAAGCACACGCGCTCACCCGGGGCCAGCGTGCCATGCAGATGATGGCTGCCCACAGGCGCCCATCCGCTGGCGACGGAATTGCGACTCCTGCCGGAGAAGACGACCTCGGGATGATCGAAGCCATTGTACGCGCCAAGGAACGTGTCCCTGTCGGTTTCAAAGCCGTCCAGCGGCGCATTGACCGCATAGACCGCAAAATGGTTGCGGCGCTCGCGGTATTCGGTCTTGTGGTAGATCGCGC
>JAFSCW010000123.1 GCA_017436605.1 Clostridia bacterium
AAAGAGTTTACTCCCGAATTTAAGAACATCGGCATAGAAGAGGTTATTGAATTTAAGGGTAACTTTGCAGAAGGCGAAAAATTATATATTACAAACGGCAAAACTTCCGATGAGACTATTTATGAATCTGAGGAAAATATTTTCTGGAAGGGCTGCGGTGAAGCCTTCCTCGGTACGCCTCCTCTTTATTCTCTGGTAGTAAAGCATAAGAATAGTCAGGAAGATATGCTCGGCAGAAAAGATGAGGTAAGCGAGGCGCTTTCAAAACAGCTTACGGAATAAATGATTTTTAGAAGTACAATAATATGAAAGAATTTTTGTATAATTTATATCAAAGAACGGGTCCTGCGCCTAAAATCAAAAAGCTTGGCGCTTTAAAGATGGGTATGGAGCAAACTCCCGTTATCTTTAAGGGTGAAAAAGTTATGGCGGAAAGCCATACTCCCACAAAGGAAATTCCTTACCAGAATATTTCAGTTCGAAATATCACAACAGGTCAGGAGTACCCTCATTTCGGTAAAGACCATCACTTTGCTTCCGCTTTCGTTAAGGATGATGTTTTGTACGTTTTTGCCACAACTCAGCGCGATAATAAGCCTATGACTATGTACGTAGAAGAGGGCGCCGAGTGGCACGACCCCCGCGGCGGTCACGAGGTTAAAATGTTCAAAACCACAGACTGCATCAATTGGGAGGAAAAAGTAATTATTTACGCACCCGACAGAAGAATGTGGAATACTTCCGTTTGTAAGGGCGAGGATAAGTACGTGATGGCTATGTACTCCATCCTGCCGATTTCCGGTGTGTTTATCGTGCTGGGACGTATTGTGAGGTTCATTGACGTGAATCTCCTGAAGAAAGGATGAGTGAAGCATGGTTGTTCAGTCTACTCTGATTCTGTTCGGTTCCTTCTTCGCTATGCTGCTGGCCGGCGTGCCGATTTCTGCCGGTATTGGTCTGGCGTCGATCGTGACTGCGTTCTCCACCGGTATTCCGGCGGATAAGTTCGCGCAGGTTGCGGCGCAGCGCTGCTTCTCCGGCGTGGACTCCTTCTCCCTGCTGGCGCTGCCGTTCTTCTCTCTGGGCGGCAACATCATGAACAAGGGCGGCATCGCCAAGCGCCTGATCCGCATGGCCCGCATCTTCGTGGGCAAGATCCCGGGCTATCTGGCGGCCACCAACGTGCTGGCGAACATGTTCTTCGGCGCTGTTTCCGGTTCCTCCGTTGCGGCTGCGTCCGCGATGGGCTCCATCCTCGCTCCGCTGGAGGAGGAAGAGGGCTATGATCCGAACTACTCCGCTGCGGTCAACATCTGTTCCGCGCCGACCGGCATCCTGATTCCGCCGTCCGGTCCGCTGATTCTTTATTCCATCACCGCCGGCGGCGTTTCTGTCGCTGCGCTGTTCATGGGCGGCTATCTGCCGGGCATCCTGATGGGCCTGTCTGTTGCGATCGTTGCGATTATCATGGCCAAGAAGAAAGGCTACAAGTCCTCGACTGTTGAGGAGACCGACTCCAAGGCGAAGATCATCTGGGACGCTGTCCCGGCGCTGATGGCGGTCATCATCGTCATGGGCGGCATCCTCGGCGGCATCTTTACCGCGACCGAGGCGGGCGTCGTCCTGTGCCTGTACTGCCTGGTGCTTTCCATCATCTATAAGGAAATCACCTGGAAGTCCTTCTACAATCTGCTTGCCGATACCATGAAGGGTTCTGCGACGATCCTGTTCCTGATCGCTGCGTCCTCCATCATGTCCTACGTCATGTCCTTCACCGGCATCCCGGCTGCTATCAGCCAGGCGCTGATGAGCATCTCCAGCAATAAGTTCGTCATCCTGCTGATCATGAACATCTTCCTGGCGGTCATGGGCATGTTCCTGGATCTGACTCCGGCCGTTCTGATCTTCACGCCCATCTTCCTGCCGATCGCGCGCAGCATCGGCATGAGCGACGTGCAGTTCGGTATCATGCTCATCATGAACATGGGCCTGGGCAATGTCACGCCGCCGGTCGGCTCCGTGCTGTTCGTTGGCTGCGGCGTTGCGAAGGTTTCCATCGCCGGCGTTACCAAGTACATCATCCCGCTGTTCGTGGCGATGTTTGTGGCGCTGATGATGGTCACCTATATCCCGGCGATCTCTCTGTGCGTGCCGTATTTCTGCGGTCTCGTGCCGAGCATGTGGTAACGGGGAACTGAATTCAGACTACGAGCGAGAGCCTATCCTCCCAACCTGGCAGCGGTGCATCGCAGTGACTTGCACACCGCGATGCGCCGCTGTCCTATTTCAGAAGAAATTGATTTGCTGATGTATGACTATACTGCGATAGGAGAATAGAAACCTATGGATATCTGCTCGCGTTATCTTGGAATGGAAACCCTGGACCGCGCGTATCTGGTGCATACCAATTGCGCGGATATCAAGGTGATCTTCGTCACGGATGAGATTGTCCGCGTGCGCGTCTCCTTTGATAAGGAAATGGCCGAGGAATCCTACGTGCTGATGACCACCGCCTGGGAAGACCGCATGGACAGCCTGTTTGAGGGTGAGCGTACCCGCGTGCAGGCCGTGGTTCCGGTGGTCACCGAGGACGACAAGGCGCTCGTCTTTTCCGGCGACAAGGCGAAGCTCGTCATCGAGAAGGAGCCGCTGTGCCTGAAGCTCTATAACGCCGAGGGCGTGGAGCTGTACAGCAGCGTGCCGGGCAGCCCGTTCACCAAGGACGGCAATAAGCGTGTGACTGCGCGCTGCCGCATGAAGGAAGAGGACTGCTACTACGGCTTTGGCGAGAAGACCGGTCTGCTCAACAAGAACAAGGAATTCCTGCGCCAGCGGGCCACCGACGCCATGGGCTACGATGCGGAGAAGATGGATACGCTCTACAAGCATATTCCGTTCTATATCCGCCTCGACCGTGAAACCCAGAAGGCCGTCGGCGTGTTCTATCACAACCTCTACGAGTCCGTGTTCAACATGGGCTGCGAAAAGAGCAACTACTGGCCGCGCTACACCTATTGGCAGGCGGATGGCGGCGATATCGACATGTTCTTCCTGTGCGGCGATACGCTCCCGAAGATCGTCGATAACTATACCAAGCTGACCGGCCGTCCGATGCTCTTCCCGAAGCGCGCCTATGGCTATCAGGGCAGCTCCATGTATTATCCGGAGCTGGAGAAGGACAGCGACGACGCCGTGATCGGCTTTGTCGATACCGTCCACGAGGAAGGCTTCCCGATCGACGGTTTCCATCTGTCCTCCGGTTATACCAGCTACAACAATAAGCGCTGCGTGTTCACCTGGAATACCACCCGCTTCAAGGATCCGAAGGCCTACTTTGCGGCCATGAATGAGCGCCATGCGCAGAATGTTCCCAACATCAAGCCGGGCATTCTCGAGGTGCATCCGTGGTTCAAGGAGTTCGAGGAGAAGGACGTTTTCGTCAAGGACAGCAAGGATCAGTCCAAGTATGCCGCCGGCATGTGGTGGGGCGGCGTGGGCGCGTTCTGGGATTTCACCAAGCCGAGCGCGCGCGATGCCTGGAAGGAGTACGTGAAGAAGGCCCTTATCGAGGTCGGCACCAACTCCATCTGGAATGACAACTGCGAATACGACTCTCTGCTGGATACCGAGAGCGTCTGCGATTTCGAGGGCAAGGGCGGCACCATCGCGCAGCTCAAGCCGAACATGTGCAACATCATGTGCAAGATGAGCAACGACGCGGTTACCGAGAATGATCCCAATGCGCGTCCGTATTCCGTCTGCCGCTCCGGCAGCTCCGGCATTCAGCGCTATGCCCAGACCTGGTGCGGCGATAACTACACCAGCTGGAAGAGCCTGAAGTACAACATTCCGATCATCACCGGTATGGGCCTGTCCGGCCAGCCCAATGAGGGCGCGGATATCGGCGGCTTTGCGGGTCCGGCTCCGGAAGAAGAGCTGTTCGTCCGCTGGGTGCAGCAGGGTATCTTCCAGGCGCGCTTCTCCATCCATTCTGCGTCCAACGATAATACCGTTACCGAGCCGTGGATGTTCAAGAACAGCGCAGATCTGATCCGCGACGCGATCAACTTCCGTTATCGCCTCACGCCGTATCTGTACTCTGCCGCTTATGAAGCGACGAAGACCGGCGCGCCGATCATGCGTGCGCTCGTTTACGAGTTCCAGAACGACGAGAACGTGTATGATACGAGCTTTGATTACATGTTCGGCCGCGACATTCTTGTTGCGAACGTTCTGGAAAAGGGCGCCAAGACCCGCAGCGTGTACCTGCCCAAGGGCACGAAGTGGTACCGCTGGGACAAGGACTTCGAGTGCTACGAGGGCGGACAGACCATCGAGTTCCCGGTTGACATGACGAGCATTCCGATGTTCCTGCGCGAGGGCGCGATTGTGCCGATGGCGACCAACAAGTTCATGAGCATGGAAGGCGATCATATGACCGGCCTGCATGTGACTGTGGTTCCGGGCGAGCGCACCTATGAGCTCTACGAGGACGACGGCATCACCAACGACTACAAGAACGGCGGCTATCGCAAGACCACCATCAGCATGACCGGCAGCAGCGTTGTGAAGATGCACTTCACTTCTGAGGGCGATTATGCTGATACGGTCGAGAATGTGACCGTGGAGATGGTGAAGAAGGAGCGCAGCCCGTTCTGGGTCGCGCTGGGCGATACGAAGCTGGAGCATTACCTCAACCGCAAGAAGTTTGAGGCTGCCGAGACCGGCTGGTATTACAGCCAGAGCAAGCGTGCCGTGCTGGTGAAGTATCCGAACCCGAAGAAGGAGACCACGCTGACGGTTTCCTTTGAGGACTTCGATCTGATTGGCATGTAATAACGCATTCCATCAGAATTGGAAACAGGCTGCAGGGCTATGCGCTGCAGCCTGTTTGCCTGCAAAGAAGAAAGACTGCAGAGTAAAGCTCTGCAGTCTCAGATTGTCAAAGAAGCCACTTTGCAGTTTTGCAAAGTGGCTTCAATCATAGAAATAGCAAGTTTTAGCAAAGATTGCATCCATTTATGGATGGCGAATTTCTTTAGGTTGAGCGCAACAAATTTGAGCTTAACCCAAGCT
>JAFSCW010000124.1 GCA_017436605.1 Clostridia bacterium
AAGGAACCGAACAGAATCAGAGTAGACTGAACAACCATGCTTCACTCATCCTTTCTTCAGGAGATTCACGTCAATGAACCTCACAATACGTCCCAGCACGATAAACACACCGGAAATCGGCAGGATGGAGTACAGCACACGGAACGGAATCTGCATAACGGAAGAGCGGTTGGTCGCCTTCATGGTCAGATTCCAGCCGCCATAGACGAAGACATAGGCAATGAACGCCAGAACCAGCGCCTCGATGAGGATGGCCAGCGCCAGACCGGCCTTACCCTTTGCCTTGGACTTGAACAGGTCAAAGCACAGGTGCTCATCGCGGTAGAAGCAGTAGGCAGAACCGATCATCGCCGCCCAGATCAGCACGTAGCGCAGGAATTCGTCGGTGACGGTGGACGGATCCTTGAGGATCCAGCGGGTGAAGATCTGCCAGGTGCCGCCCGCAAGCAGGGCGAACATGGCGACGGCCATGATAAAGCGCATCACCTTATCCAGCATATCATTAAACTTTTTCACGTTGTATCTCCTCGATTCGCTTTAGTCAGATCACAGTCGATATGAAAGAGGCAGCCCCGAAAGCCGGGAGGCTCTCAGGACTGCCCCCTGATCGACTCATTCAGACAAGTCTAAAGAATATTCAGCTTACTGAGCGGCGGCAGCGCGGATCTTCTCAACAACCGCGTAGACGTCCGGCTCGGTGGCCTTCAGATTGTCGTAGATCGGCGCAACAGCCTCCTGGAAGGCAGCGATATCCACGTCGCGAACGAGCTCGACGCCATTGTTGGCAACGGCAGCGGCGAGAACCTCATCCTCGAACGCCTTCCAAGCGGTCTTGTACTCGTTGGTCGCAGCGGCGGCACAGGCCTTCAGGGTTTCCTTCTGGGCGTCGGACATGCGGTTCCAGACGTCAGCAGACAGAACGACGATATCCGGGATGCGGGTGTGCTCGTCGAAGGAGTAGAACTTGGCGACGTCGCCGTGGTCGCGCAGCGCGGTCACGTTGTTTTCAGCGCCGTCGATAACGCCCTGCTGCAGGCCGGTGTAGATGTCGGAGTAACCCATAACGGTCGCAGAGCCGCCCAGGTTGTTCATCATGTCGATGGCCATCTGGGAGTCCATGGTGCGGATCTTCAGGCCCTTGAGGTCAGCCGGGACGCGGATGGCCTTGTCCTTGGTGTAGAAGGAGCGGGAGCCGGAATCCAGCCAGGTCAGGCCGATGAAGCCGTCGCCCTCGGTGGCCATGTAGAGCTCATTGGCGATCTCGCCGTCCATGACGGAGTAGTAGTGCTCCTGGTTGTCAAAGACGTACGGCACGGAGTAAGCGTTGTAGAGCTTGTTGTAGTTGCCCAGGGTGGAGGCGGAAACCTTCGCCATATCCAGCATGCCGAACTGAACCTGAGAGATCATGTCGGCCTCGCTGCCCAGGGTGCCATTCGGGAAAATCTGGATGTTGATGGTGCCGCCGGACTTCTCAGCAACATCAGCAGCCAGCGCGGTCAGAGAGATGTGCACCGCATGGTCCTCAGCCAGGTTGTGGCCGAGCTTGAGGTTGAAGGTCTCGTCAGCCAGCGCGGAGCAGGACATAACGAGCAGGAGCGCGGCGAAGAGAATCGCAGCAATCTTCTTGGTCATGGTGGGAATACCTCCATTTTTTTATTTTACGTCGGCTTAGCAGCCGCCGCAAGGCAGAATCAGGAATTCACGCATTACTTTCTCTGCTTCCTCTGCGCGAATTCGTAACGGATCAGGTCAATCACATCCCTGAGGTTCATGTTCATCAGATTCTTGTTGGTCCCGAACTTCTTCCCCGTCTTGTCCTCGATGTACTGGCGGAACGTTTCGGGCGCGCCCACTGTCACGCCGCCCTTGGGCACCATCACAGCCGTCTGCTTATCGCGGAAGATATAGTAGTATTTCTCATCCTCGATCAGGCAGTCTACCGCCTGATACGGAATCATCTGTCCGTTTCCAATGCCGATCGCCTTGCCGTCGAAGGTCAGCGTCACGCTGCTCTTCTGCCCTCCCCTGTGCTGGATAACGCCCTCAGCGCGCACCTTGCTCGGGAAATCCGGCGTGACAAACAGCCAAGCGCCAACCATCAGGCACAGCGCCTGCGGAATGGTCGGAATCCTGGCGAGCAGCGCCACGGCAACCAGCGCAATCGCCAATACATAGCGGCCGATCAGACGCAGCTTTTCATAGGTGTAATATTCTGTTTTGAACATTCGGCGGATGGTATCGTCATCATAGATCATGACCGCCTCAAAATAAGCATGTGTGCTTTTCATAGATGCCTGCCAATAAAAAGTCTTTAAAATATCATTCTATTATACAATTTTTTTGTACATAAACAACAGTGATGCTCAAACCGCTTCACCTCGTTATTTTTTAATCAACATGGGGCAATATTTCCCATATATCCACAATCCACTGATACAATCATACCAGTATTTACGGCTATGCCGCTCTGTTTTTTGTCTCAAAAACATTGCAATTTGTGCTTGATCTGTTATAATGTATATAGGGAGTTGTTCATTGTCGTCAATATTCTGGAGGTTTCTCATCAATGATCCGAAAATTCAATCACATCACAGATTATCTCATGACCGAGGAAATGGCCCGGGAACGACTGTGTGCGGATCAGGTTGACGTCACCTGGTATACCAATAAAACCAACACAGAATCCGTTCTTCATTCTCATCCTTATTATGAAGCCATTCTCCCCATCAGCGGCGAGGTGCTCTACTCCGTCAACGGCAGTCTGTATCATCTTCACACGGGCGAACTGATTATCTTTCCCGACGAGGTCTTCCATTCCGGTAAATTTGACGTCGGCGCAGATGTATCTGAGCGTCTTCTACTGAAAGTTGACGAAACACTTTGGCGTACCACTGCCGAGTCTATCGGATTTCCAGATATTCTCAGCGCCAAGGAGCCCATCATCTTCACCTCAGAAACCGTTTCCGCCTGGGATATCCGGGGTCTGTTCACGCGAATCAGCCGCACATCTACCATGGATAAATCCATCCGCACGCGCATGATTCAGGCTCAGCTGTGTGAGCTGATGATGATCATCCGCCAGATTCAGCTTGATGACAATCAGGTGCGTCCCAATGCCACCAGCGCGCTGGTGGAAAAGGCCGTCAAGTATATTCAGGCGCATTATGACGATCCCGATCTGACGGTAGGCAAACTGGCGGAATACACCTTTGTCAGCCGCAGCCATCTATCGCGCGTGTTCAAGGAATACACCATGGAAAGCGTGCACAGCTATGTCACCAATCTGCGCATGCAGCACTGTCAGTTCGCCATTGCCGAAGGAAAGACCGTGCTGGACGCCTGCACGGAAAGCGGCTTCTCCGACTACAGCAGCTTCCTCCGCGCTTTCCGCAAGCGCTATGGCATCACGCCCATGGAATACAAAAAGCGCGTTACCAAATCCATCGACACCATCAACACATTCGATGCTCTGGTCTTTGCGGCTGACAGCGCCGCAGCCGAAGATGCCATCCGGGAATAATGCTTTTCATCGCGTCTTCCCGCAAAGCGCAAAGCCGCCCGGCTTTCATGCTTCCTTCTCCCGGAGCCGTTCGCTGCCGGCAGCGCGTATTGGGCGTAAATCCATACAGAATTTTATAAACCTTATAAAAAGTGGTTCTGCTCTCCTCCGCGGAGGCGCAGAACCACTTTTTTAACGCGATGAATAAACCTGGAATCTTTTCACCGTTTCGCTATATTGTCCTTTATCACGCACGCCACCACTGCGGCGGAATCTCATCACGATCCAGGAAACAATTGATCTCATGCGCAAGCACGCGCTCCGTGACGCGATAGATTGCATCGCAATCGCACAGAAGACACTTCGCATCGCCAAAGCGCACAGAAACAGCCGCGCCGGTCTCCAGATATCCGTCATGCAGCTTGACAAAGTGCTCTGAAACATGCGGCTCTTTCACATTGTAATGGCGATACTGGATAACCTCTTTTCCGGTTCCGTCCGGCATGATCACCGTGAAATAGGACGGCTTCTCGGCCAGGCGTTCAGGAACATCCAGGCATTCCTCCACCGCATGGATATACGTATTCCTCGCATGCGTCACGCCGACAAGAAGAATCTTGGCGCCAATGCCGCGCAGCCGTTCCCAGCATCCGCCTTTCGGGCAGGGCGACGTGCAGTTTTCTTCCCCCGCCACGTACTCCGCCGCTCCCGGGCCATATGCAGCGATGCTGTGCGTGGGATGCAGCGAGCGCACCACGCCCGGACGCTTCATAAACAGATTGGGCAGAATACCTACGCAGGCAGGCTCTGTCGCCGGATCAAAGACGTTGTATTCCGGATTCATCTGCGCCCAGGTATGCGTAGGCAGCATCAGAAGACCGGGCTCAAAGTATTCCATCAGCGCATCGAGCACCGTATCCGCGCCGCCCTCCACCTCGCCGATCGCCTTCATCGAGGAATGCATCATAACAGCATCTTCCGGCTTGAGTCCCATCGCACGCAGATGCTCCTTCAGGTTCTGTTTGGTGTACATGGTGTTCTCTCTTCCTTTCCCATGCTTTTCTGACAGCATTGTTCATCTGCCAACATTATACCATATGACATACATTCATTGACAAGCCCAATATCCTATACACAGCTTCTATTTGTCCATTGAATCTATCGCGACATGCGCAGACAAATAAAGGCTGAGCAAAGCGTGTATTCTGCGCTCGACCATCTATCAAAGCAGGTCTGTTCAGTTGATCTTTCCTTATGAAACCGCTGACAGAATCAATACTGCGCAAGACATCTCTCTTCTCATGCAAAAACCGCTTCCCAAAGCAGGAAACGGTCTTGTATTCCATTCCTCTACGATTCGGCCGATCAGCGGCGGTCAGCCTCGGAAGTTTCTGCATCGTCCGCGAGAACCTGCGCATACTTCTTGGTCATAACGTTCTCGGAGTACAGATACGGCCTGCCATTCCAGGTGGTCAGAACCTTGATGTCCTGATACTCCTCTTTCTGCTGCAGAACATGAATCGCATGATCAAGCTGCGGCTTGGTATAGCTGAACGGATGACGGGTAAAATACTCAACAGGAGACGGAGCCGGATAGGTCTTGCAGTTGAAGCGAACCATATGCGCGATGGTATGCGGAATATCCTTCTCATAAACCAGCATGGCAATCGTCGCATAGTTCTTGGCCATATACTGGAAGGAGTAGAAATACTCGTCCTTCTGTCCCTTGACGATCTTGATGTCCTGGCAGTTTTCCAGGCTGAGCATTTCCTCGATCGTATTCTCGATCGTGGGATCCTCCGCCATCAGTTCCTTTTTTGGCGTCAGGCTGACAGCCTGCGTGCGCTGACGGATATAGTTGGCGAGAATCTCACCTTCCTTCAGCTGGGTATAATCCGGTCCCTCGTTCGGATCCGGAATCATCGGATCTTCACTCGGCTCAAAGGGATCACCGGCATCCGGCAGAGAATCCATATAATCGAAAATGTCGACAGGCGCATCCTTGCTCGGCTCGACAGGCTGCGCATTGCCCTCGATTACAGCATTTGCAGCAGCGGCCATCTCTTTCTTTTCAAACTTGGGATTCTGGTCCTGACGCGCGGGATCATTGCGGTCAGAGAATTCATCCGAAATATCCTCCGGCTTCAGCTCGACTTCCTTGGCAAAACCAGGCTTGCGGCGTCCAAACAGCATGGGCATACCCCTCTTTCTAATTAGAGAAAATGGGAGGAATCTGACGATTCCTCCCATCGATTCCTAAGTACAGGATATCACATTTGGATTACTTAATCAAGCCCAGCTCAGCCAGCTTGTCGGCGCAATCCTTCAGATCGAACTTCTCGAGGGTCTCGCGAGTCGGGATACCGGTCTCGACGTCCCAGCCCATCATGGTGTAGAGCATATCGAGGCCCTTCTCCATATCTTCGCGATCCATCTTGACGGTACCCTGCTCGAAGGCCTTGAAGTCCGGCTCCTTGTCGAACAGCCACGCCGGATACGCATCGTGATCCTTGCGCAGGTTGGTGCTGCCCAGACGCTGGTTGAAGGACACGGCGGTCATGGTGCGCAGCAGGTGGGAGATTCGCTCGCAGTCGAACTCGATGCTCTCGCGGGTGTACTCTTCGCCGACAACGGCGCTCATGTACTTCGCGTCGAGGTCGAGGTCGCCCTTGTATCCACGATACGGAGCGATGGACAGGGTCATCGGGTACATCCAGTTGCACAGCGTGGAGGAGTCATGCCACTGCTTGCCCAGGAACGCCCACTTCGCCAGCTTGACCTTGTTCTCGTTGATCGGGGTGTACGCCTTCGGAGCGTCCACGCAGCCCTCGCCGAAGAAGCTCTCCATGACCGGCTTGATAACCTCTTCATACGGAGAACCGGAGCGGCAGACGTTGGTCAGGTGGTGGATCATGCAGTCACGGTTGTACAGGGTGTTGAACAGCAGGCCGGACTGCCAGGCATCCTCGGAAGCGTGGTGCTTCGGATAGCCGTTGTAGGAAACGTTGGTGTTCTTGCCGTTGACTTCGTCGTAGTAGTTCTTGCCGGCGCTGTTCTTGGTCGCGTCGTCAAGGCCCCAGGTCTTGTACATATTGTAAGAACCGGAAGCAATCACGCCGAACGCAGAGAAGTTCTCGGCGCACAGACGCATGAACTCGAACGCCCAGCGCGGATCGCCATCGAGCATCAGCTGCCAGTTGACGGAGTTCCACTCTTCCTCGGTCATGTGCTCCTTCAGGATGCCGTCGTTGTAGGCACGAGTGAAGTCGGAGTACAGGTTGCCGTAGTTGCACCAGACGCCATACTCGTCCTGCGCACGGGACAGAGCGCCGCCCAGCACCATGCCGGCGTCGCCTTCGTCCACGAAGTCGTGGATGTTGCTGCCGTTGGCAAAGATGGACTTACCGGAAATGATCGGCATACAGGTGTTGGAGACGTGAGTCGGCAGGTCGTAATCGGCCAGCGGATCCATGTCGTATTCCTGATAGCAGCGGACCGGGCAGGAAGAGCAGCCGCCAACCTTGACGGTGTACTTCTCGGCCACAGCGCCGAAGTCGAAGACGCCCTTCTGGCAGCGCATCGCGGCGACGTTGACGTTGCCCGGCTTCTGCTCTTCGGTGTCGATCGGGCCGTTCGGGGCCTTATCCCAGGTGACGCCCGGGCCACCCTGCCAGCGGTTGGCCGGCATCGCGGTGTACTCAGACCAGGACTGCGGCTGGGTCGGAACGTTGTGGTTGTTGTTGCCGCCAACCAGATCCTTGATCATGTAGTTGGACAGGAGCTTGACCTCCAGCGGACGGGCGATCTTGACAGCGCCGGTGCCGCGGACGACCAGAGCCTTCACCTTCTTGGAGCCCAGGAGAGCGCCGAGGCCAGCGCCGCCGGAGTTGCCGAAGGAGGTGATCATCGTGGAATACGGAACCAGGTTCTCGCCGGCCAGGCCGATGGAAGCGACGTCGAACTCAGCGCCGGCTTCCTTGGTCAGGGTCGCGTTGGCCTCGAAGGTGCCCTTGCCCCAAACATGAGCGGCATCCTCGATGGTGACCTTGTCGTCGTCGATCTTGATGTAGACCGGCTTATCGCTCTGGCCTTCCAGGATCAGCGCGTCATAGCCAGCATACTTGAAGGCATGCGCGATGTGGCCGCCCATGTGAGCGTCGATGATGGAGTAGCCCTTGGACCAGCAGGACAGGAAGGAGACGTTCCAACGGCCGGAGCACGGAACGCCGGAAGCGGTCAGCGGGCCGACAGCGAAGACAGCCTTCGCTTCCGGGCCAAGCGGATCGGCAGTCAGCGGAACCTCATCCCAGATGACCTTGTAGCCAAGGCCCATGCCGCCGATGTACGGCTTATACTTCGGGAGCGTATCTTCAGTCGTAATCGAACCGGTGGTCAGGTTGATGCGGAGCACGGAACCAGCCCAGCCGTTGATGCCATTCTTAACAGACATTGCTATTTCCTCCTAAATCAATACTTCATCTGATCGAAAATCAGATCGCCTGAGCAGCCGCAGAAACCTTGTCCCACGGAATGATGGAGAGCGCGCCGGACGGGCAGCCTTCGACGCAGGCGCCGCACATCACGCACTTGGAGGACTTCTTGGTCACCGGGTTGACGGTCGGCATATGCCACGGGCAGGCAGCGGTGCAGGCGCCGCAGCCAACGCACTTGTCCTGATCAACCTTACGGATGCCATCTTCACCGGCGTAGATCGCCTGAACCGGGCAGGCGTTGCCGCAGGCCGGATCTTCGCACTGACGGCAGGTATCCGGGAAGTACACCCAGTTATTCTCCGTGTACAGACCATTGCCGTTGCGGCTGGAGTACAGGTTGCGGGTGACCTTCACGCGGGAAATGTAGCTGGAGCAGCAGCCATCATTGGTCAGCGTGCAGTTGATTTCGCAGCGCTGGCAGCCAACGCAGCGATCCGGATTGACGACGAGCAGGCCCTGCGGGAAGGCCCACACCTTGACCTTATCCTCGGCCAGGGCAGTAGCGGTCACGCCAAGGGTCGAGAGCATCGCATTGGACATCGTGACGCCGACCAGGCTCTTACCAGAGAGCTTGAGGAACTGACGGCGCGTGAAGTCCTTGTCAAGGAAACGTTTCTTGTCAGACATGGTTTTCTCTCCTCCTTATTTTCTCTAATCCCTGTTAACGCACCAGGGAGAAAACGCAGACAAAAAATCAAGGAGCGCAAACAAAGCGGAGCACATCTGTGTTCCGATCCGTTTCACTCCTTCGCATCAGGCAGGCAGCGCGGTTGCCCCCGCTACCCATTGGCCGCATATACCGCGAGGGCATTGGCGGCTTGGAGTATATCGCACATCCCATCTGGGCCTGCATCTACACATATATTTTATTCGTTTCAAATGAGTTCGTCAAGTATTTCTCAATACTTTTTCGGCCAATATCAAAAATAGCCTAGCAATGACATCGGTTTTGTTTAACTTACATGTCTTTTTTTCATTGACCGCCAGGACTTGTGAGATCCTTAACGCAATTCCTATGCGTTAACGCTTTACAAACCCGTCTCAGGTGCGTTATAATAGATGTGCTTAACGACTTGCGGGAGGAGAATGACATGTTCAATATCGGCTTTGCCGAACTCATTTTGATCCTCTTGATCGCGTTTGTTGTTGTCGGTCCAAAGGATCTGCCCAAGGTTGCCAGAGCTCTTGGCCGTTTTGTCAAGTATATTCGCAATATGATCGAAGAGGTCAAGCGCGAATCCGGACTCGATCAGGTTGAAAATGAGCTCAAGACCCTTGAAAAGAAAGTCGACGAGGGCGTCCGCGCTGTGGACATTCGTCCCGAGCTTCAAAAGACGCAGCTTAACATCAACAAAGAGCTGAATGCCATTAAAAAGGATGTCAGCTTTAAGGATTTTAAATCGAACATGGGAGGAAAATGATTTATGAGACTGGGTACTATGGAAATTCTTCTGATTGTTGTTCTTGCACTGGTGCTCTTCGGCGGCAAGAAGCTCGCCGGCGTCGGCAAGGCGCTCGGCCAGAGCATCCGTGAATTCAAGAAGGAAGTCAAGGAGGATGCCCCGGCCGCTTCCGAGGACGAGGCTGCTGAGAACAAGGATGCTTAAAAAGAAAAACGACGCCGAAACAACCAGCAAGCACGA
Source organism: Clostridia bacterium (assembly GCA_017436605.1). Taxonomy (GTDB): domain Bacteria; phylum Bacillota; class Clostridia; order Christensenellales; family Aristaeellaceae; genus Ventricola. The sequence continues at coordinate 9,636 of JAFSCW010000124.1, forward strand.
TCAAAGCGTAGCATCCGGCACGCAGCCGCTCATCACGCATCTGATGGCGGTTCGCAAGCTTGTGATTGCGTCTCTGATTGCCGTTCTGGTCGGCTTTGTCATTGCGTTCTATTTCTTGTGCGAACCTCTGCTGAAGTTTATCATCAGCCCGATCGAGGCCCGCGGTATTCAGATCATCTATACCGCCGTCAGCGAAGCATTCACCACGCAGCTGAAGCTCTCTCTGATCGCCGGCGTCGTGCTCGTCAGCCCCTATATCTTCTATCAGATCTGGGCTTTTGTGAAGCCGGCGCTTTACGACAACGAGATCTTTATTTTCAGAATTCTTTTCTTCGTTGCGCTGCTTCTGTTCCTGACGGGTATCGTTTTCTGCTACAGCTACGTCTACGAGCTCGCGCTCAATCTCTTCCTCGTTGCAGGCGAAGATCTGGCAACGCCGATGCTGTCGATTGACAAATACGTCAGCTTCCTGTTTGCCTTCATTCTTCCCTTCGGCGTGGTCTTTGAGCTTCCCGTCGGCATCTACATGATGAAGCGTGTAGGCTGGGTGACGACGGAGCAGTTGTGCAGCGGCCGCAAGTTTGTCTTTTTCGGCATTTTCGTGCTTGCCGCCATCCTGACCCCGCCGGACATCATCTCTCAGATCATGCTGGGTCTTCCGATGTACATCCTGTATGAGGTGGGCGTGCTGGTTTCCCGGTTCACGAAATCCCACCGCAAGAATGACTTCGATCCCGAGCCTGATGATGAGGCCGACAGCCAATAATCAACCCTTTGCTTTTTCTTTCAGCAATAAGCGCCCACGTCCTATTTGCAGGATGCGGGCGCTTTCTTATTTCTTTTCTTACGCTTGCCTTGCTTTTCGCTGCACTCTCCTGTGGATCATCTGCGCCGCGATGCTGACGGCAATCTCCGCCGGCGTGACGGCGCCGATATCAAGCCCAATCGGCGTCACAATCCGCGCAATATCCAGATCGCTGCAGCCTGCCTCGCGCAGGCGTTCGTTGGTCGATGCGATTTTCCTCCTGCTGCCGATCACGCCAATATAGTACGCCGCCGTCCGGAGCGCAAACCGCAGGCAATCAAAATCCCCCTGATGTCCGCGCGTCATGATGCAGATACAGTCCTCCGCGCCGATGTTCAGACACCTTCCCCATTCTCCGGCGGGAATCAGCCTGATTTCCTCCGCATCCGGGAAAAGCCGCACAGAAGCAAATTCCTCGCGATCTTCGATCACCACACACCGGAATGCACACGAAGACAAAACAGGGACAAGCGCCTGTGCAACATGCCCGCCGCCAAAGATATATACGCGCCCGGGCCTGACAAGCTGCTCGACGTAATACGCCTTTCCCCCGATTTCAATCTGCCTTGAAACAGCATTGAGCGCTGACAGCAGTTCTTCCGGAAGCTCCGGCGTCTGATGATCTTCCTGATCCACCAGCACAGCTTTCCCGCCGGAAAGGTCAAGCACCAGCCAACACGGGCATCCACGCTCCATGCAGCGCAGCGCGCGATCCGCCATCTGCATCGCCTTTTGATCCCCGGCGCAGATATAGACAAAGGAAACCGTCACCGCACCGCCGCAGACCATATTCAGCTCGCCGTTTTCATCCAGCCTGAAATCACGTATGCAGCTTTCCTTCTTCTCGATCAGTTCCCTGGCCAGCGCAATGCTGTGCCCTTCGATCGCGCCGCCGCCAATCGTTCCGCACAGCCGTCCTTCATGGGCGACAAGCATATGCGCCTCCAGCTTTCGGGGAACAGACCCACACCCGCCGACAGCGCTGACGAGCATCACGCTGCTTTCCGACGCAAGGCGCGCCCTGAGCATTTCCATGATCGCTTTCATCGCTTTTCTCCCCGCTGATACAAACAGGCGCACGCCAGCTCCAGCACGCTGCCGGAAATACAGCGCGCTTTATCCGAGATCGTAAAGCAATTGCCGAATTCCTCCCGCCTCGGGTCGATATCTGCAATCTTGAAGCCGCGAACGACCGGGAATCCGTCCCGGATGAGCCCGCGAAGCAAGCCGGATATCGTCGCAGGAACAGGCGTTTCCCCCGTTTCATGCTCGATCACAGCAAGAACTTCTCCCTCTTCGACCATATCTCCAATGGCATGCCTGATCCGCAGCCTGCCGGCACAGGGGGCGTGGATGACACGCTCCGCCGCATAACCGCCGATTTTTCCCGGCACGCCTGTATCCGGCTGCGCATATCCCTGCCTGATGATGCGGCCCAGACGATGCCCCCGCATGGTCTCGATCACGGCGTGGACGTCCTTTCCGGCACAGAAGCCCGGTCCAAGCGCAATCGTCAGCGGGGCCATATCCATATGCATGCCCAGATTCTTTTTGGCAATAATCGCATCCACCACGACAGCCGGGCGCAGTTCCCGGATTGCTCGTCCCTCAGGATCGACCATGATCGGTACATTTCCCTGCCGCCAGACCGCTTCCGCTTCTTGCGGCTTCTCGATTCTCTGCGCGGTCACGCCCTCGACTGTCGCGCTGCCTTCGTATATCGCCTCGCTGAAGGAAACCTGCCTGCGGATCGCCGCCGGCCGAACAGCTTCCAGCGCCAGCACACGCATTCCTGCGCTCCAAAGACGATGAATGACCGCCGTAGCCATATCACCGCCGCCGCGGACAATAATCAGATTATTCATTGTCTTCCTCTGTTTGTCAGATTCATGATTCAGCGCAGCGCTTTGGCGGGAAATACATCAGCGCCGCCCGCTCATGCCCCTTTTTCCTGAGTTCCAGAAGAATTCTTTTCCCCGCTTCCAGCCTCAGCGCATCGTCGCATTTATTCAGCACAATATAATAGGCTCTGCTGCCGACAGACTTTTTCGTACCGGCTTCGTGGAGAAGAATCGTCGTCATGTCCTCTTCCGTCAGCAGATGATCTTCGTCGCAGCCAAGCAGCGCGCATACCTGTTCAAGCCTGAAGCACACATCGCCGACCCGCTTTCCGAGCACTTCAAGGCCCATCACGCCCACAACGATATCCGATTCAGGCAGAATCACCGGTTCCTTATCGGAAGGCGCTTTACACGCCATGCGCTTTGCGCCGTCCGCCTCAATTACGACAGCGTCGGCGTTTTTCAAAAGCGCATGAAGCAGCTCGTCATCGGGCTGCCGGAATTTTCCTTCCTCAGTTTCCCTGCCGCAGGCGGCGTATTTCCCCGCCGCCCAGCTTCTGCAGCAATCCTGAAAGGTCAGGCAGGGGTTCTCCGGTCGCTGAATTCTCGTCGTCGTCATCGCCGCTGCACGCAGCCCCTTCGCCGCGCAGCAGGACGCCATATAGTTCATCAGCGTGCTCTTTCCTCCGCCACCGACAAGCGAAACCACGTGCCCGCGTTCTCCGAGAAACGAAAAAAACGCTTCCGGCGCATCCGAAACGAGCTCATCCCGCTCCAGCCAATATGCCTTTTCTGAATCTGGCCGCATCCTGATCCCCTGCTTCTTTCTCTTGTTGTTTTCATGATACCACAAAAAAGCCGTCCCAACAACCGGACGGCTCACGATTATATCGATTTCATCTTCGGCTTGAATATGAGCGCAGCCAGATAGCCAAAGAATACCGCCGCCGCAATGCCCCCCGCAGCAGCGCGTATCCCTCCCGTAAACGCCCCGATCAATCCCTCCTGCTTAACCGCTTCCATCGCACCATGCGCAAGCAGATATCCAAATCCTGTAAGAGGGGTGGTCGCCCCGGCGCCTGCGAAGTCGATCAGAGGCTTATACCATCCCAGCGCGCCGAGAATCACACCCGCCGTGACATATCCCACCAGAATCCGTGCGCTGGTCAGCTGCGTCTTCATGATCATCAGCTGACCAGCAGCGCAGAGCAGGCCGCCCACGCAGAAAGCCTTCAGATACATAAGCGCCATGTCCAGAATCTCCATTATCCGTTCCTCCTTCTGCTTTCCATGACCACAGCATGTGCCACACCCGGAATACTCTCTCCCTGCATGGTCGTCGTCGGGCTGAGAAGCGCGCCTGTCGCCATAAACAGAATGCGGGAAAGCCTGCCGGACGCAAGCTCCGGAAGGATATGCGCGCAGAGCATGCTCGCAGCGCAGCCGCAGCCGCTGCCCCCGCAATGCGTATCCTGTTCCGGGGAAAAAATCTCGCTGCCGCAGTCAAACAGCTTTTCCGGCCGAACGTCAATTTCTCTTTCTTCAAGCAGTTTCAACAGCAGCGTCCTTCCGAATCTGCCGAGATCTCCTGTGACGATCATATCATAATCGCCGGAATTCCTCTCCGTATCCCGGAAATGCGCAGCGATCGTATCCGCAGCCGCAGGCGCCATGGCCGCGCCCATGTTATTGGCGTCCGAGATGCCCAAATCGATCACCCTGCCGCAGGTCGTATGCGTCAGCACGACTGGACAAGCCGCAGCCGCCGCGCCCGAACACAGCATCACAGCTCCTGCTCCGGTGACCGTCCACTGCGCCGTCGGCGTGCGCTGGTTCCCCAATTCCAGCGGCGCGCGATACTGACGCTCTGCCGTACAGAAATGGCTGCACGTCGCACAGATCAGCCTGTCGGCATAACCGCCGTCTGTCAGCATGCTGCCGATGGAAAGCGATTCCGACATCGTGGAGCATGCACCATACAGGCCGTAAAAAGGAATCTGCAGATTTCGCGCTGCAAATCCGGCAGAGATGATCTGGTTCAGCAAATCGCCCGCAAGCAGCATCTGCACCTCCGTCAGCGCGCAATCCGCATGCTGCGCGCAGATCTTTACAGCAGATTCAAGCATGCTCCGTTCCGCCGCTTCAAACGAGTTTTCTCCGTTCAGCTCATCAGGAATCACCCTGTCAAACTTTCCGCCGTACGGTCCGTCTCCCTCTTTTGTGCCGACAATGCTCGCCCATGCTGCGATCCCCGGCATCCCGGGAAGCATAACCGTTCTCTCTCCGATACGTCTGCTCATCCATTCCACCACTTGCTCTTTTTCCTTCATGATGCGCATTTCGGCTTCCGTTATGCGCAAAAGAGCCGCGCATGCCGATTTCTTTTCCTGCAGGGCATGTCATCGGAATCCGCCGCACATATCTTCAAGAATTTCGGCAAAGAAAAAGAAGCAGCGATGCTTCCGCTGCTTCCCATTGCTATCTCGCAATTGTCGCAATACCGATTACAGATACGGAATCATATCCGCCAGTCTGCCGAAAATCAGATGAGGCTGAACGTCCGAGGTTTCCACGTCATCCATCGTCGCTTCGCCGGAAAGCACGAGGATGCCGGTCATGCCGTGATTCACGCCGGTGGCAACGTCTGTATACAGGCGATCGCCGACCATGGCCATTTCCTCAAGCTGATAACCGGTGCGCATCAGCGCTTCATCGACGATTCCCTTATACGGTTTGCCGAGAATCACATCAGCCTTTCTGCCCGTGCTCGCTTCAATGAACGCCATGATCGCGCCCATATCCGGAATGAATCCCGTTTCCGTCGGACAGTTATAATCCGGATGCGTCGCGATATACGGCTTGCCATAACGGATGTAGTCGCAGACCTTGCACATCTTCGCATAATCCAGCGTCGTATCGAACGCTACGATGACGTAGTCCGCATCGTCTTCCGTGATTTCCAGTCCCATGGAGACCATCTCCTCGCGCAGCATCTCATTGCCGAGCAGATAGCACTTCTTTCCCTGAAAATGCTGGAGGCAGTAATGCACGGTCGCATGTCCCGAGGACATCACATCGCGGTATTCTTCATCCACACCCATCTTCTCGAGCTTTTTCTTGTACACGGACGCGGATTTGCTGGAGTTATTGGTCAAAAAACGCGCAGTTCTGCCGGTCCGCTTGAGCGCGGCGAGGAAATCCAGCGATCCTTCGATCAGCTGATCGCCCAGATAGAACGTGCCGTCCATATCCAGCAGGAAGCAGCGGATACCCGACAGCTTTTCCTTAATCTGTTCATCGGTCATGCCATCCAGATACACAACCGAAGGTTTGTTTTCACTCATTATAACCTTTCCTTTCATGCGATACAGGGTGTAAGCGGAAATCAGGCGGCAAGGCTTGCATGCCTCCATCATCTGCCGGATTCATCGGAAAGCGATAGCCGCTTTCTGTTGCCCATGTATCAGCACAGTCGGGCGCAGAAGCGCCCGACTGTGCCCTATTTCGTTATCAAGCTCTGCGCGTATCCGTTATACGTTCTTCGTCGCAACGATGTTGACGCCGGTTCCGGCGACGTTCTCGACGATGACGTCGCCGATCTTCACAGGAGCAACCACTTCGACTTCCTTGAGCGCCTTGACGCAATCGAAAATCTTGCCCTTCGGGATATCGCTCTCGGTCTTCACGGAAACCATCGCCAGCTTGCCGCCCGCAACGCGAACCGTGCTGGTCACGATACGGGTCGGATTGGTCAGTTCCTTCTTCGCGTAAGCATCGCCGCGCGGGCAGGTGTTTCCGGCAACAGACTTGACCTCATTGCCTTCCATCTCCACCGTCAGAGGACAGCCAAGCGGGCAGCCGATGCAGATCAGATTCACAGTTTTCATGCTCATGCCTCCTCCAGCGTAACGGTGATGTGGTCGAGATGGCTGTGCTCCTTGAGCACCTTCGCCTTGAGCAGGACGGTCTCCATCTCACCCGGAGCGAGAACCGGACGCTTGCGGCTGAAGATCACATCATCGCCCGCATACACGACGATCTTCTTATTCTTGTAGACATTCGCCACGCGGAAGCGCAGTGTGACCATCGCATCGTCCGCGAGGTGATCCGGGCAGATCCGGACCGGCACGCTGTAGCGCACGCCGCCCTCGCAAACCACCTTCAGTTCCTTCGCTTCGTCGGTCTTGCATCCGCCCTGAATATAAGCAGCGGCATGGCGGCCAGCAGCGCCGGCCTCTTCGGAAACAAAGTCGACCAGATCATGCACATGCAGAACATTGCCGGCGGCAAAGATGCCCGGGATATTGGTCTGCAGATCCTCACCGACCAGCGGTCCGTTCGTCAGCGGGCTCAGCTCGACATCCGCGCTGCGGCTGAGCTCGTTCTCCGGAATCAGACCACAGGAGAGCAGCAGCGTATCGCACTCGTAGAATTCTTCTGTGCCCGGGATCGGCTTATAGCCGTCCACCTGCGCCAGCGTGATGCCCTCCACGCGCTTCTTGCCTTTGATATCCACGACGGTATGGCTCAGCTTGAGCGGAATGCCATAGTCGTCCAGGCACTGCACGATGTTGCGCTTGAGGCCGCCGGAATACGGCATGAGCTCCGCGACAACCTGAACCTCAGCGCCTTCGAGCGTCATACGGCGGGCCATAATCAGGCCGATATCGCCGGAGCCGAGGATGACGACCTTACGGCCGGGCATGAAGCCTTCCATATTCACAAGGCGCTGCGCCGTGCCGGCGGTATAGATGCCGGCGGGGCGATAGCCTGGGATGCTCAGCGCGCCGCGCGGACGCTCACGGCAGCCCATGGCAAGGATGACCGCCTTGGGATGCAGCTGGAAAAGTCCATCTTCGTGGTTCATGGCGGTCACGGTCTTATCCGCAGCCAGATCCATAACCATGGTATTGAGCTTATAGGGGATCTCCAGCTCCTTGACCTGCTCGATAAAGCGGCCGGCATATTCCGGACCGGTCAGCTCCTCCTTGAAAGTGTGCAGACCAAATCCGTTATGAATGCACTGGTTCAGAATACCGCCCAGCTCATTGTCGCGCTCCAGAATCAGGATATCCTGAATACCAGCCTTGCGCGCAGCCACAGCAGCCGCCAGACCAGCGGGGCCGCCGCCGATAATGACAAGTTCGTACTCTTTCATGGCTACCCCTCCTCAGATCTTATCCTTGTTCGTGCCGACAATCAGCTCGGAGCCGAAGCCGGCCTTGGTGATATCGTTCATATCCACACAGCGTTCGCGCGCAAGAATTTCCATGACGCGCGGACTGCAGAAACCGCCCTGGCAGCGGCCCATGCCGGCGCGGGTACGGCGCTTGACGCCGTCAAGGCTCTTCGCGCCCGGAACGCGGTGGATCGCATCAATAATCTCACCCTCGGTGATGGTTTCGCAGCGGCAGATAACCGTGCCATAAGCCGGATTCTCCTTGATGAGCTGCGCGCGCTCCTCAAAGCTCAGGCTCTTGGGATCGAGAATGCCCTTGCGGGTGCCATCAAAGGTCGGATCATCCTCAAGACCGAGGATGTCAGTGACGATCTGAGCGACCATCCTGCCGATTGCCGGCGCGCTGGACAGACCCGGAGACTCGATCGCAGCACAATCGACAAAGCCGTCCTTCACCTCGCCGATGAAGAAGTCATGGCGCGCCTCATGCGCACGCAGGCCGGCGAAGTTGGTAATCACCTGGCGCAGCGGCACGTTCTTGACGGCCAGAGAGCACTTGGCGCGAACCTCGTCAAGGCCTTCCTGAGTGGTATTGGTCGCTTCCTTCTTGCTGTCGTCCATGTCGATCGCAGTCGGTCCGACAATGGTATTGCCATGGACAGTCGGCGCGACGAGAACGCCCTTGCCAAACTTGCCCGGCAGCTGGAAGATGGTATTGCTCACATGACCACCTGTGGTGCGGTCGAGCAGGAAATAGTCGCCGCGGCGCGGAGTGATCGTCATGCGGTCATCGGAAACCATGTTGTGCAGAACGTCAGAATAGACGCCGGCAGCATTGACGACAACCTTCGCCTCGAGATCGCCCTGGTTGGTATGCACCACCCAGCCGCCCTCGATCTGGGTCAGACCGGTTACAACGGTATCGAACTTGAATTCAACGCCGTTCTTTGCCGCATTCTCCGCCAGCGCAAAGTTGAGGCCGAACGGGCAGACGATACCGCCGGTCGGCGCATAGAGCGCAGCCACAGCCGCATCGCTGATGTTGGGCTCCATGGCGACGAGTTCTTCACGCTCGATAATGCGCAGGCCTTCTACGCCGTTCTTCACGCCGTTTTCATACAGCTTGACAAGATTCGGACGGTCTTCCTCACTGAGCATCACGACAAGGCTGCCGTTCTGAATGTAATGGAAGTCCAGCTCCTTGGCAAGCTCGGGCATGATGCGGCTGCCCTCGACGTTCAGCTTGGCCATCAGGCTGCCGTTGGCCGCGTCGTATCCGGCGTGAACAATCGCACTGTTCGCCTTGGTGGTGCCGCAGCAAACGTCCTCTTCACGCTCAACGACAAGCACATCGGCCTTCTTGCGGGACAGCTCACGCGCCACCGCACAGCCGGATACGCCGGCGCCGATTATGATAATATCATGCATGTTCAATTTCTCCTTTGTCCATACATTTTATTGTTGACGGGATTTACGTTTTTGCGAATCGATTCTCCGTATCAGTTTGAAAACCGGGGCAATCTGGGTCTGGAATGTCTTACCGACCTTCTGTTCCACAAAGAAACGAAAATCGTCCACTTCCTCACCCATTTCTTCTTTGGGAATCATATAACCGCCGAACTGGTCACGGAACAGATAGAAATAATCGCCATCCTCTCCTAGCTTGAGCACATCGCTGTACATCAGCGGATCGCCAAGCGCTGTATTCTCCGGCATGGTGATAATCTCCATTGCGTTGTCGCGGAACAGATACCGCGATACCGGAAAATCAAGCCCGGCCGCCTTGATACCCTTAACCAGTTTTCCTGCTGTATGATTGGCCTGCGCATATTTGCTGGTCGTGAGGTACGATCCATATACGATCAGCAGCACGCCCCACCACTGAGAAAAATTGATAATACCTGCTGCCATCGCGGCAAAGCTGAGCAAAGAACGCATGATCAGGTTCTTTTTGCAGAACAGATCGTACTGCATATGCGCCAGCGCCTGAAATGTCTTTTCATCATGCCGCATGGTCGCCTGGTAATGAATCATAGAGTGTCTCCAGATGTATCAATAGATTTTTTATTGCTTTTGCTTTCTTAACAGCCTGTTTGAAAAAAGTCTGAGTGGCGATTTGAGCCACTCAGACTTCTTCAGCTCAAAGCAATCGAGCAACGGTGTTCAATTAGCCATACATAAGGTCGGGAACGATGGTGATCAGGATCGGGAAGTACGTACAGAGGATCAGGACGATGACCAGCGCCAGAATATACGGCCAGATTTCCTTGAGGAAGTCGGAAATCTGCGTGCCCGTGATACCGCAGACGGTGAACATCATCGAGCCGAACGGCGGCGTCAGACCACCGATCATGATGTTGACGATGGCGACGAGACCGAAGTGGTAGACGTCGATGCCCAGCTGAGTAGCAACCGGCAGCAGCAGCGGAGTCGTGATCATCAGAACCGCGCCGCCCTCAAGGAACATACCCATGATCAGCAGGAAGATGTTGACCAGAATGAAGAAGACATGCTTATTCGTGGTCAGCGTGAGGATAGCATTGGCCAGAATCCTCGGCAGGTTGATCATCGTCAGATACTGACCGAAGACGTTCGCGGAAACCATGATCAGAACGACCGCAGAGGTGCCCGCGATGGACTCCAGCAGGATCGGAATCAGGTGCTTGCGCAGGCTCAGCTTCTTATAGATGAACTTGCCGACGATGAACGCATAGAGAACGGCGAACGCGCCGCCCTCGGACGGGGTGAACATACCAAGGCGCAGACCGATGATGATGCCGAACGGGAAGAACAGACCCCAGAAGGAAACCAGCGCCTGCTTGAGAATCACCGGAATCGGCGGCAGCTTTTCACGGGTACGCGGATAATTGCGCTTATGCGCGATGATCGCCGTGGTGATCATCATAGCGCCGGTCATCATGATGCCCGGCACATAGCCGGCAGCAAAGACGCGGCCCAAAGACGCCTGCGCGATAAGGGCATATACGACGAGGTTGACTCCCGGCGGGATAACCGGCGTAGAAGCAGAAGATGCAGCGGAAACAGCAGCAGCATAAGCCATCGAATAGCCGCGCTTCGCCATCTCCGGGCAGAGCATACGCGCGTCCATGGCAGCGTCGGCGTTGGCAGAGCCGGAGCAGCCGCCCATGAGCATGGACAAAAGCACGTTGACCTGCGCCAAACCGCCCTTCATATGACCGGTCACGCACTCACAGAAGTCCATGAGCTTTTCGCTCAGGCCGCCGTAGGACATGACGGAACCGGACATGATGAAGAACGGAATCGCCAGCATGGAGAAGGACTGGGTGGAGTTCATGACCTTCTGCAGAATCAGCCACGGCTGGGAAGTCGTGCCGATGAACATGCAATAGAAGAACGTGGAGCCAAACAGCGCGTAAACGATCGGCATGCCCAGGAAGTAGAAGGTGAAAACCATGATAATCGGAATCAGCTCAATAAACTCCAACGTCATTGTTTTCGCCTCCTTCCGGATCGTCATGGTCCGCATAAATGCCGCGGAAGCGGTTGATCATGAAGCGGATAGAATGGTACGTAGACAGACCGAAGCCAATCGGCACCGCGATACCGTTCCAGATCTTGGGGATGCGCAGATAGTCGGTCAGCATCAGCTTGATAGCGCCGCTGCGCGAGAACACGAGATGATAGCAATACTCAGCGCTGATCCAGGTCAGCATGATCAGAACAAGCAGCTCGATGACAGCCATCACAGAGCTGACGATGCGACGAGCCTTCGTCGGCAGATGCTTGACCAGAATGTCAACGCCGAGGTGCTCATGCTTGCGGTAAGCATAAGCGGAGCCGATGAAGCAGGTCCACACGAAGAGGCCTGTAACGACCTCCTCCGACCACTTGATCGGTGCGCTGAAGAAGTAACGCATGATGATGTTCGTATTAACCAGAATGACGCAGGAAAGCAGCGTCACAGAGGTCACGATTGCGTCAAGATTCTTCAGGATTACCTTCGGTGTAATTTTCTTTTTCATCCGTTGAACCTCAATTGATAAATCTCAGAAGACGGACTGCCCGAGTAACCCCGGGCAGTCCGATTCAATTTTCGTTAAGAATAATCCTTCTGCAGAAGAATTACTGCTTGGAAGCACGGTAGTCCTGAACCAGCTTGACCAGCTTGTCCTTCAGTTCCGGATCAGCGCCGTACTCTTCGACGATCCAATCATAAACCGGAGCGCAGGCAGCGGTGAAGGCATCGAGGTCAACCTCGTTCCAGGTCACGCCGTGCTCGGCCATGAAAGCGATCTCTTCAGCCTCGGCAGCCGCGCAGGTCTCCTGCTCCCACTTGCCGCACTCAACAGCGCACTCGTCGATGATGTTGCGCCACTTCTCCGGGATGGACTGATAGAGATCTTCCGGCATGAACAGCCAACGGGTGGCGATCAGGTGGTTGGTCAGAGCGACCTTCTTCACGAGCTCATACGGAGCGCCCGCGCCGCGCAGGGTGGAAGTAGAGCCTTCGAAGCCCTCAACAACACCAGCGGTGATGGCC
>JAFSCW010000125.1 GCA_017436605.1 Clostridia bacterium
AGACCTATATCCCAACAGAATTCATTGGGTTGTATGAAAAATATGGCTATTGCTATGTAAAAGACATAGTAAACTACGGAAATGGAATTGACCGTTTGTATGTCAGAGAAATAAAATAGACTATTCATTAAATTCCAATTTGCACATCTCAGTCCCCACAGTCTTGTATTCGGGGATGATATAGAGATAGTTCGGTAGCGCGCTACATTCGCTATTCACGAGGTCTTAGGTATCGAATTCCTATATGCTCCACCACGAAGACCTTCTCGGAAGAGAAGGTCTTTTGCATTTATGTACAGAATGAAACGTAAAAAGCAGTCTGATTGCACAAAAGAATCATCAGAGCAAGAAAGTGAACAACTTCACGTGGGGCATTAGCACGGTTGGTAGCAGCGCATTCGCATTGCTTGGAGCACAGTTAACCAGGGGCAGAGAATTGGGCAAAGAGTTCTCTGCCTTTTCTATTCATGATTGATGATAGGTTTTGTTCGCGCCATCATAATACGAAAAATCAGAATTCATCGAAAGGATAGCAACAGCGAGTTGCTTGTTAATCTGATAGTCTCACATTATAATAATCGTGAGGTGATGATTTTATGGAAACAAAAGATGTTATTCTGAGACTAAGAACAGACAAAGGCTTATCTCAAGATGAACTGGCTGAGAAAGTATATGTTACGCGTCAAGCCGTATCCCGTTGGGAAAATGGAGAAACCACGCCAAACACCGAAACACTAAAACTGCTTTCCAAACTGTTCAATGTTTCTATCAATACACTTCTCGGTTCTCCACGACAGCTGATCTGCCAATGCTGTGGTATGCCATTGGAGGATACGAATATCAGCAAAGGAACGGATGGTTTTTTTAATGAAGAATACTGTAAATGGTGTTATGCAGATGGAGAATACATGTATCATAACATGGATGACTTAATTGACGTCTGCATAAGCCATATGGCAAATGAACATTTCACACCCGAACAGGTACGCTTGCATATGAAGGACATGCTCCCGAAATTGAACTATTGGAAAAACTATACGAATTTGGCAGGAGCAGAAAAGTTTGAAGAGTTCAAAAGACAGCTTATAAATGAAATAAACGCCCTGCACGTAGAAGGTATGCCGAGAGTAGAAAAACTGAATGCACTTGTAGGAGGATACATCAATCTTGAATATCGGCTGCCCAATGGAAAATGTGTGAAGTTCTTAAATGACGAAGCAACCTACTTGGGAAACCAGCTGGAATGTGAATTCGGCGGAGACAGATGTTTTGGGATTGCCGCCAACATGGATTTTATCATGGTATCTACCTATGAGAAAAATGGCGAAAACCCAGAACTTGTCATTTACAAAAAAAGATAAACTAACCTCGATTTGCACATTACAGTATCCATGTCTCGCGTTTGGGGGCTGAGTTACGCATGCTTCGGTAGCGCGCTACATTCGCTATTCACGAGGTCGTAGGTATCGAATTCCTATATGCTCCACCACCAAACCCTTCTCTTAAGAGAAGGGTTTTTGCTTCATATACAGAATATTGTATGAGCACGGAAAACTTGAATTTGTCGAACAGATAAAAATATATAGATTAAAGCAATTAACGGAGTATGAATATGAGATATAATTGGATTGATGATTATTTGTTATCAAAAAAAGGGGTAACAAAAAATCTTGAGAACTGGAATTGGATTAGATATCAAATTATGGGCAAAATGTTTGCAGCAGTGTGTTGCGATGAGGCGGGAGTGCCTTATTGCATTACCTTAAAACTTGAACCAAACGAAGGCGCTTTTTTGCGGGAACAGTATAAGGATATTTATCCCGGTCACTACATGAATAAAGTGCATTGGAATTCTATCAATCCAGATGGGGAAGTGCCAGATGATTTGTTAAAAGACTTGCTGGACAAATCGTATGGACTAATACTGGCAGGTTTTAGCAAAAAGAAACAAATGGAGATACTGGCAGAATAACGGAGGGTAAAAGTATGGCGAATTATAGTGTTTGTGGCATTGATTGTGATACATGTAAATTCAAAACAGAGCAAAATTGTAAAGGTTGCAAGGAAATAAAGGGTAATGTGTTTTGGGGCGAATGCGAATTGTACAAGTGTAACGAAGAAAAGAAGCAGGAACATTGTGGCAAGTGTCCGGAATTTCCTTGTGACAAATTGAAAGAATGGGCTTCATCTGAAAATCCAGAAAGAATTGAGAACCTAAAAAGAATATTACAAATTCCAATTTGCAGATAGCAGTTACTATTCACTTGCGTTGTGGCTGAGTTATGCACGCTTCGGCAGCGCGCTGCATTCGCTATTCACGAGGTCGTAGGTATCGAATTCATATATGCTCCACCTCGTCACCACACGGTATTCATATAAACCTGTGGTGATTTTTTATTGCCGAAAAAAGCCCGGAAGCCTTGCAGACCACAGAGGTTTCCGGGCTTTTTGCTATTGCTCGCGGTTAAGCGTCCGGCGATGCGAATAGCGGCATTTAGCCTCTTTCCGGCCTCCACCATCCGAAAAGCACAAACCGTCATCTTCCGATAAAAATAATTGTTGTTTTTTCTAAAATATCTGCGAAATATTCAAAGTGTTTTTTGACATTCAGTCAATACTCTGGTACAATAAAGTGCAACAAATTACAGAGGAGTATGACTCTTATGCAAAATCGTGAACGACTGTCTTCAAGACTCGGCTTCATCCTCCTGAGCGCAGGCTGCGCCATCGGCTGCGGCAACGTCTGGAAATTTCCCTGGATGGCCGGTCAGTACGGCGGCGGCGGCTTTGTGCTGATCTACGCGCTGTGCCTCATCCTGCTCGGTCTGCCGGTCATGGTCATGGAATTCGCGCTGGGACGCGCTTCCCAGGCGAGCCCCGTGCGCATGTACCAGAAGCTCGAGAAGCCCGGCCAGAAATGGCATATCCACGGCTATCTGGCGCTCTTTGGCAACGTCTGCCTGATGTCCTTCTACACCGTCGTCTCCGGCTGGATCCTGTATTACTTCGTCAGCTTCCTGACCGGCAACAACGCGGATCTGGGCTTTGTCAGCATGATCACCAACCCGGGCCTGAACATGCTCTACATGGGTATCGTGGTCGTCCTCGGCTTCCTCATCCTCAGCTATAACCTTCAGGGCGGTCTGGAGCGCGTAACCAAGGTCATGATGGTCGCGCTGCTTCTGCTGATGATCGTGCTGGCTGTCAACTCCGCGACGCTCTCCGGCGCCGCCGAAGGCCTCAAGTTCTATCTTCTGCCCGACTTTGCCAAGATCGACGCGAGCGTGATCGTCGGCGCGATGAACCAGGCGTTCTTCACGCTGAGCCTGGGCATCGGCTCCATGGCGATCTTTGGCAGCTACATCGGCAAGGAGCGCACGCTGCTGGGCGAGTCCGTGAACATCATCGTCCTGGACTCCTTCGTCGCCATCACCGCCGGCCTGATCATCTTCCCCGCCTGCTTCACCTACGGCGTGGAGGTCAATGCCGGCCCGTCCCTGCTGTTTGATACGATGGCCACCGTCTTCAACAACATGGCCGGCGGCAGGTTCTGGGGCAGCCTCTTCTTCCTGTTCATGGTCTTTGCGGCCATGTCCACCATTCTGGCCGTGTTTGAGAACATCCTCGCCTGCGTGCGCGAGCTGACCGGCTGGAGCCGCCCGAAGGGCTGCATCGTCTGCGGCGTCGTGCTGTTCATCACCTCCACCACCACCGCGCTGGGCTACAGCGTCATCAAGTTCCAGCCCTTCGCGGAGGGTTCCGCCTGGCTGGATCTGTGGGACTTCTTCGTCTCCACCAACCTGCTGCCGCTGGGCTCTCTGGCCTTCGCCGTTTTCTGCTGCAATAAGCGCTATGGCTGGGGCTGGGACAAGTTCGTTGCTGAAGCCAACACCGGCAAGGGTCTGAAGGTTCAGCCGTGGATGAAGCCGCTGTTCGCCTATGTGGTGCCCTGCGCCATCATTCTGCTGTATGTCATCGGTCTGATCAACTTCCCGTGGCGCTGATCATCCTTCGCAAATTCAAGTCCTCTCCCCTCCGGGAGAGGACTTTTTTATATAGGCCCAAAAATCTTTTATGCGCTGAAGCGGTACAAGGGGAAAGCCGGATATTGCCAGCCGATATGTCTTTATGATATAATGCGTGCTAATCGGCTTTATTCTCCCGGCATTTTATTCCAGAAAGGCGGACAACCATGTACCGTATCATGACAGCGGACGAAGCGATCAGCCTGATCCGAGACGGCGACTGCATCTGCGTCAATTCCTTCGTCGGCATTGAAAACCCGGTCGAGCTCCATGAGGCGCTCTACCGCCGATATCAGAAGACCCACTCCCCCAAGCATCTGACCGTCGTTTCCAGCGCAGGCTTCGGCGTCTGGGACGAGGACAGGAGCGCAGAAGGCTATATCCGCGACGGCGCGGTCGACCGCCTGATCTGCGGCCATTTCGGCGCGATGCCCAGCACGAAGAAGATCATCCTTGAAAACCGCTTCGAAGCGTACAACCTGCCGCTGGGCTGCATCTCCCATGCCATCCGCGCGCAGGCTGGCGGCATCCCAGGCGCGCTGTCCAAGGTCGGTCTGGATATCTTCGTCGATCCCCGCCGCGACGGCCCGGGCATCAACCAGATCTCTACCGACAGTTCGTTTGTCAAGCTCGTCGTCGTGGACAACGAGGAATTCCTCTACTACAAGCTCCCCAAGATCACCGTCGCGCTGATCAAGGGCACCGCCGCCGACCGCAAGGGCAACATCTCGTTTGACGATATGTACATGTCCGGCGACGCGCTGTCCATCTGCCAGGCAGCAAAATCCAACAACGGCATCGTCATCGTGCAGGTCGACCGCATTGTCGACATGCCCTCCCGCCCGCGCAACGCCATCATCCCCGGATGTCTGGTGGACGCCATCGTCGTCGAGAAGCCGGAAGCGCGGGACGACGCTTTCACCGCGCTCACGGGCAGCTTCGAGATTCCCTTTGAGGAATGGAGCTCCTGGACGGAAAAGCTCGAGGCCGTCACAAACGCCAGCCGCCAGCGCAGCCTCGCCGCGCATATCATCGGCCAGCGCGCCGAGCGCGAGCTGCACAAGGAGGATATCGTCAACATCGGCATCGGCATCCCGGAGAT
Source organism: Clostridia bacterium (assembly GCA_017436605.1). Taxonomy (GTDB): domain Bacteria; phylum Bacillota; class Clostridia; order Christensenellales; family Aristaeellaceae; genus Ventricola. Next base: position 5,128 of record JAFSCW010000125.1, read on the forward strand.
GGTCTCGCATTATGCCCGCCAAAGCGGCATGCTCGATCACATCACCCTGACCGTCGAATCCGGCGGCATCGGCGGCTTCCCGGCCTCCGGCAAGGTCTTCGGCGCGATGATCGGCGCGGCCTCCGTCTACGATATGGCCAACCAGTTCGACCTGTACAACCACGGCGGTCTGGATATCTGCTTCATGGGCGCGCTGGAGGTCGACCGCTACGGCAACGTCAACGCCCACCGCGGCCCCGGCGCATACGCCGGCATCGGCGGCTTCGCCAACATCACCGCACAGACGCCGACCGTCGTCTTCTGCCTGACGTTCAACACCAAGGGGCTCGAGGTCAGCCGGGACGGGGAGAATATCACCATCGAGCGCAACGGCTCCGTGCCCAAGTTCGTGCAGACCGTGCGCTCAATGAGCTTCTCCGCGCGCAATGCGATCAAAAACGGACAGAAGGTACTCTATATCACCGAGCGCTGTGTGTTCATCCTCACCGCCCGCGGTCTCAAGCTGCTGGAGGTTTACCCCGGCGTGGACGTCGAGCGCGATATTCTCTCGCAGCTCCCGTTCGATATTGAGGTCTGATCCGCAGCACAATGATAAAGATAAGCGGCTTCTCTCCCGCCGGGGCTGAGAAGCCGTTTTTTCATCCAAACCTGACGTATTGGCGTTCGGCTCCTTTTACGGATGGATGTTCTTTTCTGTATTTCCTGTTAGTATTGCGCCGCGCCGCATTGCAGTTTTCAAAGTGCATATGATATAATATTGGAAAACCAAGGAATCTGCCAGCTTTTTGCTGCATGTCCAGAAAAGGAAGTGTCCATATGTTCCGCAAAGCTCTGGCGCTGATGCTGTGCCTGTGCATGGCATGCTCATTCGCCCTTGCCGAAGAGCTTCCGGTGGAAACGGCTGTTGAAGCCGTCGCCGAAGAAGCCCCCATCGAAGAAGCTCCTGCAGAAGAAGCTCCTGCCGAAGAGGCTCCTGTCGAAGAAGCTCCTGTCGAGGAGGCTCCCGTCGAGGAGGCTCCCGTCGAGGAGGCTCCCGTCGAGGAAGCTCCTGCCGAGGAAGCTCCTGTCGAGGAGGCTCCCGTCGAGGAGGCTCCCGTCGAAGAGGCTCCCGTCGAGGAGGCTCCTGTCGAGGAGGCTCCCGTCGAGGAGGCTCCCGCTGAGGAGCTGCCCGTGATCGATGAGCTTCCCGCCATCGAAGAAATGCCTGAAGAAGACGAATCTTCCGACGAAATCCCGGCTGAGGAAGACGCCGTGACGGAGGAAGACGCCGTACTCCCCGAGGAAGATCTGCTGCCGGCGATCGATGAAGAGGTCATCGCCGAGGAGGTTATCGTCGGTGAAGCCGAGCTTCCCGTTTACAGCGCGACCAGCGGCAAATGGAACGGCCTGTCCTGGACATATGCCGACAAGGTTCTGACCATCACCGGCTCCGGCGATATGGAGACCGGCGATACCGATTATCCGTGGGCGGATCTGGCAGCGTCTGTCAAGGAAATCCGGATCGGCGATTATGTGACCGGTATCGGTCGGTACGCATTCCAGAATTTCACGTATCTGAAAACGCTGGTTCTCGGTTCCCGCGTAACCCAGATCTACGATTACGCCTTCTACGGATGTGAGAGTCTCAGCGAGGTAAACTTCGCCTCCGCCGCCAAGCTGGAAATCATCGGCAGTGCCGCATTTTATAACTGCAACAATCTGGAGAACATCGTGTTCCCTTCCAGTCTGAAGATGCTCCACGCGAACGCCTTTGCCGAATGCGACTATCTGACCTCCGTAACGCTGCCCGATAATCTCGAATACATCGGCTACAGCGTATTCATGAACTGCGGCTGGCTGCGCGGCCATGTGACCATTCCTGCGACCGTCACGAAGTTCTATGATACCGCATTCTACGGCACCAATCTCTCCAGCGTCACCATCAACGCAAACTGCGCAATTCCCAAGCAGGCCTTCTATCTCTGCGACTCGCTGACTACCGTGACCTTCGGCAGCGGCGTAACCGGAATCGGCGAATCCGCATTTGAAAACTGTACGGCGCTGACAGACGTCAACATCCCCGGCACCGTCAAAACCATCGGCCAAAGCGCTTTTGAAGGCTGCACCTCCATGGCCAACCTGACCCTGAACGAGGGTCTGAATGAGATCGGCTACGAGGCCTTTTATCTTTCCGGCATCACCTCGCTCACGCTGCCCAGCACGGTTACCTACATCAACGATAAAGCCTTCGTTTCCTGCAGGTCGCTCAAGACGGTCGATATGAGCAAGCTCGTCCAGTGCACGCTGCGTCCGAGCCTCTTTGTCGGCTGCACCGCGCTGACCACCGCCAACCTTGGCGCCGCCTGCATCACGGGCATCCCGTCGTATTGCTTCGAATCCTGCAAGTCCCTGACCGACATCACCTGGCCGCCGAACCTGACCATCATCAGCAACAACGCATTCCAGGCCTGCCCGGGACCTGCCTCCATCGTGCTGCCCTCCTCCGTGACAACGATTTCTGCCTACGCTTTCAGCGGATGCAGCAATGTGAAGAGCGTCACGCTCGGCAAGAATATCGAAAGCCTCGGTTACGGCGCCTTCAACTGCTCTGCGCTGGAAGAGCTCACCATCTACAGCGCTGACGCAGAAATGAACTACATGTGCCTCACCGGCTCCAAGGCGCTGACGATCTACGGCTATGCCGGCTCCACGGCCGATGTATACGCCTCGGAGAACGGCATCAACTTCGTCGAGCTTTCCGGCTCCATGGCCGCGCCCGACGCCCCCGTCCTCTCCCGCATTCAGAACACGACCTCCGGTATCCGCATCACCTGGAAGCCTGTCGCCGGCGCGACGCATTACGCCGTCCTGCGCACGACGAGCGAAACCGGAACGGGCTATCTCACGATCAAGGATTCCGTGACCTCGACCAGCTTCGACGACAAGAACGTCCTCACCGGCAAAACCTATCGCTACGTCGTTATGGCCTACAACGGCGCGATCGATTCCGCGTATTCCAATGAGCTGTCCCTCGTCCATGTCGCCTCGATCGCCCTGCCCACCTGCACCAACAGCCTCGCCGGCATCAAGCTGAGCTGGAAGCTGAGCGAAAATGCGACCGGCTATGCGCTCTTCCGCAAGAACATTACCGACGGCGAAAACTGGAAGCGCATCAAGACCGTATCCGCCAGCACGAGCTCGTATACCGACTCCGTCGTGTGCAACAGCCAGGGCAAGGCATATCAGTATCAGGTCCGCGCGCTCTACGGTACAGAGCTCGCTGCCTCCCGCTCCGCCGGAACCGGCATCCTGCGCATCAAGGGGCCGACGCTGCGCAGCGCCGAGGTCGCGGGCAAGAACGCCATCAAATGTACATGGTCCACGTCCAAGACCGTCGAGGGCTACCAGATCCGGTTCTATGCAGACGCTTCCTATCAGCGTATGTTCCAGATCAATACCGCCTCGACCTTCAAAAAGACCTTCACCGGCCTGCGCTCCGGCGTGACGTACAAGGTTCAGGTTCGTTCCTTCCAGTCCTACGAGGGTGTGAACCACTATTCCGCCTGGTCCTCTGCGATCAACCTCGAGCTGTAATCACGATGCTCTGCCCCGCTTCCCTGTGAAGCGGGGCTTTTTGCATAAATGTAATCGGAAACAGATTCTCTTCATTGCCTCAAAACAAACCATATGCTATAATTAAACCATCACTTGGAAACTGTACAGCTTTATAACTGTATGATCCAAAGAAAAGGAAGGGTCAATATGTTCCGCAAAGCGCTTTCGCTGATGCTGTGCCTGTGCATGCTGCTTACCTCCATGCCGGCATATTCCATCTCCCTTGCCGAGGAACTTACGGGCGATCCGGCTGTCGAGGCCGTCGCCGAGGAAGCTTCCGTCGAAGAGGAGCCTGTTAAGGAAGAGCCCGTCGAGGAAGAGCCCGTCGAAGAAGAGCCCGTCGAAGAAGAGCCCGTCGACGAAGAACCCATCGAGGAGGAGCTCGTCGAAGAGGAGCCCGTTAACGAGGCGCCTGTCGAAGAAGAGCCTGTCGAAGAGGAGCCTGTCGAAGAAGAACCTGTCGAAGAAGAACCTGTCGAAGAGAAGCCTGTCGAAGAGGAGCCTGTCGAAGGGGAGCCTGTCGAAGAGGAGCCTGTCGAAGAGGAGCCTGTCGAAGAGGACCCTGTCGAAGAGGAGCCTGTCGAAGAGGAGCCTGTCGAAGGGGAGCCTGTCGAAGAGGAGCCTGTCGAAGAGGACCCTGTCGAAGAGGAGCCTGTCGAGGAGGACCCTGTTAACGAGGAGCCTACTGAAGAAGTCCCAGTCGAAGAAGATCTGCCTGTGATCGAGGAGCTCCCCGATGACGAAGCGACCGAAGGTTCCACAGAGCAGCCCGGCGAGACTACCGATGAAGACACGCCCGAAATCACTGACGAAACCGAAAACATAGAAGAAGTGACCCCCGAAACGGAGGAAGAGCTGCTGCCCGAGATCGACGAAGAGCTGGTCATCGGCGAAGGCGAACTCGTCTATTACGACGCTGCCAATGGCACGTGGGGCGATCACACCTGGACGCTCAGCGGCAGCACGCTGACAATCTCCGGTTCCGGTGCGCTCAAGAGCGCCTACTCCGGCAACTACCCCTGGTCGGCCTACGAAGGCCAGGTCACCAAGCTCGTGATCGGCAACTACGTCACCAGCATCCCGCAGTATGCCTTTGAGGATTTCGCTGTCCTGACCACCCTGACGCTCGGCACCGGATTGACCAGCATCGGCAACTACGCCTTCGACAGCTGTACCAATCTGCCGTCCGTGACCGTCCCCAAGAGCGTCACCGCGATCAACAAATACGCCTTCAACAACTGCAGCAACCTCAGCAGCGTTTCCTTTGCCTCCGGCTCCAAGCTCGCGAGCATCGGCAACTACGCTTTCTACGGCTGCCGCAACATCATCGCGCTCAGCTTCCCGGATGCGCTGACCACCATCGGCGAGGGCAGCTTCCAGAACTGCACCAACCTGATCTCCGTGACCTTCGGTTCCAAGATCAATTCGATCGGCTACGATGCCTTCAACAACTGCGACGCGCTCTCCGCGCTCGATTTCCCCTCCAGCCTTCGCACGATCAACAGCTACGCTTTCTATGACTGCGATAATCTGCTCTCCGTCGTCCTGCCCTATGGCCTTAAGACGATCGGCAGCTATGCCTTCTGCAACTGCGAAAAGCTGACCGGCACGGTAAAGATTCCCGGCTCCGTGACCTCCTGGGGCAATTATTCCTTCCAGAATACCGGCGTCACGACCGCGAACATCTACGCCGCCTGCAAGATTCCGAATTACGCCTTCAACAATTGCACTTCGCTGGCAACGCTGGTCATCAGCGGCAACGTCACCGGCGTCGGCGAAGGCGCATTCCAGTACAACACCCGCCTGAAGAAGGTCAATCTGCCTGCGACCGTCACCTCTGTCGGTTATGGTGCATTCAGAGATTGTACCGCGCTGGCGACGCTGACCTGCTCCACCGGCCTTGTTTCCATCGATGGCTACGCGTTCCATAATACGCCCATCACCTCGCTGAAGCTGCCCAGCACCGTCACCAGCCTGGGTACCTATTGTTTCAGCAACTGTACTGCACTGAAGACCGTTACCCTGAGCAGCGGCCTGACCTCCATTCCCAGCAACGCTTTTCTGGACTGCACCGCGCTGACCACCGTCACGCTGGGCAACAACATCAACAGCATCGGCAACGCCGCGTTCTACAACTGCAGCGCCCTGAGCAGCATCAACTGGCCGACGAACCTCAATTCCATCGGCCAGAACGCGTTCTACAACTGCGACGGCCTGGTGTCGATCACCTTCCCCAGCGCACTCAATACGATCAAGTACGGCGCTTTCCGTTACTGCGACAACCTCAAGAGCGTCACGCTCGCGCAGAATGTCAATACCATCGAAGGCTATGCGTTTGCCAACTGCCCGAAGCTGACCTCCTTCAAGAACTACAGCGCCAACACCACCTACAACAACTATGCCTTCTCCAGCTCCACCGGCGTTACGCTCTACGGCTTCTCGGGCTCCACGACCGAAACGCACGCTTCCAGCAAGGGACTTGCCTTCTCTCCCATCACCACGCTGGAAACCCCGACGAACAAGAAGATCCAGAACGTCGTCACCGGCATCCGCCTCTATTGGAACTACGTCCCCGGCGCAACCTATTATTCCGTATGGCGTTCGACCTCCTCCAGCGGCAGCTATACCAAGATCGCCGATTACGTCACGTCGCTGCTCTATGTCGATACGACAGTGTCCAGCGTAAGAACCTATTTCTACAAGGTCAAGGCGCACAACGCGCAGGCCAGCTCCGGCTATTCCGCCGTGCAGTCCCAGACCTACGTCGGCACGCCCGACATCACTTCCCGCACCAATAAAGCCGCCGGCATCAGTATCGGCTGGAATCAGATTTCCGGCGCGACCGGCTATGCAGTCTACCGCAAGCCCTATTCCGGGGACTATGCCTGGCAGCGTGTGGCAACGATTTCCGGCGGCAGCACCCTGACCTGGACCGACACCAGCGTCAAGAGCGAAAACGGCACGATCTACAAGTATACCGTCCGCGGTCTGTACGGTTCCGTCCTCTCGGGCAGCCGTCCTGCCGGCCGCACCATGGTTCGCCTGCAGAGCCTGACGCTCAAGAGCGTCGCCAAGTCGGGCACGACCTCCGTCAAGTGTACCTGGACCCCCACCACCGCTGCAGACGGCTATCAGGTGCGCTTTATGGCAGACGGCGTGGCAACCAAAACCTTCAAGGTAACCAGCAACTCGATCTCCTCCAAATCCTTCGGCGGCCTGACGGCGGGTAAGCGCTATAAGATTCAGGTTCGCTCCTTCAAGAAGGTCGACGGCGTTGGCACATTCAATTCCGCCTGGTCCTCCGCACTGTATCTCGATCTGTAACCCTTGGTATCCAGATAAACGGTACTGCCCCGCTTCATCATGAAGCGGGGCTTTTCTTCGCTCGTTGGGGCTTGCACGCCAGCCAAAGAAGCTGTACAATGATACCGAACACGTTCTACCCATCGCATGACACCACCGGAGGGCATCATGAATTATCGTTCAGACAGATATGGCAATCCCATTTCCATGCTCGGCTTCGGCTGCATGCGCCTGCCCATGAAGCTCGGGCGCATCGACATGCCGGAGGCCGAGCGCGAGATCATGGCGGCCATCCATGCGGGCGTCAATTACTTCGATACCGCCTATATCTACCCGGGCAGCGAAGCCGCGCTCGGCGAAATCCTCGAAAAAAACGGCATGCGCGATCGCGTGAACATCGCCACGAAGCTCCCGCATTACCTGATCCGCAGCCGCGAGGGCATGGACAAGCTCTTCAGCGAGGAGCTGCGCCGCCTGCGCACCGATCACGTCGATTACTACCTCATGCACATGCTCACCGACGTCAAGACCTGGGAGCGGCTGAAGGCGATCGGCATCCTCGAATGGCTCGAGGAAAAGAAAAAAAGCGGCGCCATCCGTCAGGTCGGTTTCTCGTACCACGGCAATTCCGACATGTTCTGCCGGCTCATCGACTGCCATAACTGGGATTTCTGCCTGATCCAGTACAACTACATGGATGAACACTCTCAGGCGGGCAGGCGCGGGCTGCATTACGCGAACAGCAGGGGACTCCCCGTCTTCATCATGGAACCGCTGCGCGGCGGCAAGCTCGTCAGCCGCCTGCCCGAGGAAGCCCGACGCATCTTCGCCGGCCACGCCGTGCAGCACAGCCCTGCGCAGTGGGCCTTCCGCTGGCTCTATAACCAGCCCGAGGTGACCTGCGTGCTCTCCGGCATGAACTCGATGGACATGGTGATGGACAACATCCAGACCGCCTCCAGCGCGTCCGTCGGCGAACTGACCCCGCAAGACGAGGAGATGCTCTCCCGCGTGGTGAAGGCCATCAACGCCAAAATGAAGGTCGGTTGTACGGGCTGCGGCTACTGCGTCCCCTGCCCGAAGCACGTCGATATTCCCGGAACATTTGCCAGCTACAACCGGCTGTACTCCGAAAGCCGATTCTGGGGAAAAATCGACTACATCATCTGCACGCTGCTGCGCAGGACGAATTCCGGCGCGTCCAACTGCGTCGGCTGCGGCAAATGCGAAATGCACTGCCCGCAGCACATCGCCATCCGGCAGGAGCTCAAAAACGCGGAGCGCGCCCTCGAAGGCCCGCTGTACCGCGCCGCGCGCACGCTGCTCAAAAAGCTCAAGCTCTTCTGATCGGCCCGCAGCGCAGCGCTTTGCCGCCGCATGCTGAAAATGCAAACGCACACAGGCCCTCTTCCCTTGCGGGAAGAGGGCCTGCACGTTCTGTTTTTCAAATCGGATCAGTCGTCCACGCCGAAGACATATACCGTCGTCGTGTCGTATTTCTCGCCCGGCCTGAGAATCGTCGTGCCGGTGAACTGCGGGTTGTTCGGGGAATCCGGGAAGTGCTGCGTCTCCAGGCACAGTCCGGCATACTTGCCATAGTGCACGCCGCCCTTGCCGCCGGCAATATCGGTCTGGCAGCCGGAATACAGCTGGACGCCCGGCTGATCGGTAATGACTTCCATCGTGCGTCCGCTTTCCGGATCGATCATGAACGCAGCGGTGCCGAAGGCCTCGCCCTTGCGCAGGACGAAGTTATGATCGTAGCCGCCGGCATACTTGAGCTGCGGATGGTTTTCGGTCTCATCCAGGCCGACGCCCAGCAGCAGACCGCCGCGCAGATCAAACGGCGTGCCGGCCACAGGCATATACGCGCCGGTCGGAATCAGGCCGCCGTCCACCACCGGGGTGATCGCATCCGCGTCGATATGCAGCACCTGATCGCAGATGGTGCCGTGATCATGGCCGGCAAGGTTGAAGTAGGTGTGGTTGGTCATGTTGCAGTGGGTCGTCTTGTCCGTCGTCGCCTCATAGCGGATGCTCAGGTGGTTGTCCTCGCTCCAGCTGTAGGTCACCGTCACATCGAGCGTGCCCGGGTAGTTCTCCTCGCCGTCGGCGCTGACATAATGCATCTTCAGCTGATCCTCAAACATGCCCTCGACCGGCGTGATCGCCCACATTTTCTGGCTGAAGCCGACGTTGCCACCGTGCAGGTGGTTCTTGCCGTTGTTGAGCGCAAGCTGATAGGTCACGCCTTCGAGCGTAAAGCGGCCTTCCGCAATGCGGTTGCCATAGCGGCCGACGGTATCGCCCATGCAGCCATGATCGGCGAGATAGCCGTCGATGGTATCAAAGCCGAGCGCGACGTCGGCGAGCTTGCCGTTCTTATCCGGGACAAGGATGTTGGTGACGATTCCGCCGTAATCGATCACGCTGACGGACGCACCGGACGTATTGGTCATCGTATACTGGGTGACGGCGTCTCCGGCCTTCGTCTGGCCGAAGGGCTTCTTGGTAATGGCCATGCTGATACACTCCTTCATCTGATGAATTCAAAAGCAGATTCTGCTGATTTCCATTCTATCTTCTATTCTACCCGCGATTGCCGTCTTGTCAAGCGGACTTTCGCCCCTTTTGGCCGCCGCGTCCCGCAAGCGCAGCGACAAACGCAAGCCCGATCAGCAGCACTGCCGTCCAGAGCGCCGCCCCCTGCGGAGACTGGATGGGCATGCTCCACGGAATCACGCTCTTTGCCGACAGCACAGGTACAATACCGCGTCCTGCAAGGGTAAAAATCACGAGATTGCTCGCGAGCAGCATATACAGCGACGCGCCGCCAAGGCCTGCCAGCAGGCGTTCCGGCAGGCGGATAACCGACTCCACCGCGCGCACGCCAAAGTCCGGCAAGGCGCAGATCAGCCGCCCGACAAGGACGACGGCAGCGACCAGCGCGCCCGGCAGGAGAATCCATCCCCAGCTCGGCGGAAAGCGATTCGGGAAGCCAAAGAGCTTCCAATATGCTGCGCCTGCTGCAGAACAAAGAACCGCCAAAACGAGAAAGCCTGCCTTCGTTCGTCTGCTTCCCCGCGCATAGACCATGCCGGCAAGGAAATACGGCAGATACTGCACGATCGGGAAATACGAAAAGTCCCGCCCGCCAATCAGCAGTGCCAGGCGCGTCGGCACGCTGCCATAGGGCACAAGCTCGCAGCAGGCAATGCACAGAACGCCCGCAAACAGACAGGCCAGCGGCTTGCGGCTCATCCAGTCAAAGACGGCATAGCCCACCATCAGAAGCAGTGCATAGAGGGCAAACGCAATCAGGAATTCCGACCAGCCAGGGATATCCGTCAGCTGCAGCACGCGGCGTGCCGTACCCACGGCAAGGGGCTTTCCCTCGCGCAGGACGCGATACCCGACGCCGGAAAGCACAAACGCTGCATACGCGCGCAGGCATGTCCTGACCATGCCCGGCAGCGCGCTCAGATAGGGCTTGTTCAGATACGCCATCGCCGCTGTCGCGCCAAAATAGAACACAAACGACGGGAATACGGTCAGGTTGATCGCATTCATCAGGTCATGCTCAATCGCAAACAGCTGCGCATCGCCGAAAAACTGCAGCACGTGGCAGTAGACCATCAGAATGACCAGCAGCCCGCGGCCTACGTCAATGGATCTGTCTCGCATAGGACAATATACCTCTTTTACGAAAAGAACCGCGCAGTCCTCAGGGCCGCGCGGTTCTTGATTGCAAGTAGTATTCGAGCGCCCATTGCGCGAAGAATACGGCTTCAGGACGCAAGCGCCCCTCTTCCCTGCCCAATCAGGCATCGGAGGGCCTTCCGCCCGAACGATGCCCTTCAATCAGGCGCGAAGCTCAGTGGAAGCGGACACCGTCCGCTTAGCCCTTGACGCCCGCCTGCACGGAGATGCCCTGCAGGAAGTACTTCTGCGCGCACAGGTACAGCACAAACGGCGGCACCATGGACACGAGACAGGACGCGATCATGTGCGCCCAGCGCTGCTCGTACTGACCCATCAGCAGGCGCAGACCAGCGGTCAGCGTCTGGTTGTTGACGTCAGTCATGACGATGCGCGGCCAGAGGTAGTCGTTCCATGCGCCGTTGAAGGCGAACAGGCCGACGACGATCATAACCGGCATGATGGACGGCAGGATGATCTTGGTATACACCTGGAAGCTCGATGCACCGTCGATGGTCGCCGCCTCATCCAGCGCCTTCGGAATGCTCTTCATGAAGTTGCGGATCAGGAAGATATTGAAGACGCCGGCCAGCATCGGCCAGATCAGAGCGTTGAGGTTGTTGACCCAGCCCAGCGCATTGGCAATACGGAACTGCGGAAGGATCGCAACGACGTTCGGGAACATGCTCATGTACATGAGGGTCCAGAAGATCTTGTCGCCGCCCTTGAAGTCCAGACGCTCATACGCATACGCGGACAGGGAGGTGATGAACACCGTGCACACCGTCACCGTGATGGAGACGACGAAGGAGTTGTAGAACATCAGACCGATGTTCGCGTTCGTATTGACGTTCGCGCCGCCAAAGAAGAGCTCCGTATAGTTGGAGGTCGTCCAGGCCTTCGGAATCAGGCGGGTCAGATAATCCATCGGACCGGTGATGTTCGCGAAGGACGTGATGAAGTCAGCGTCAAACTTGAAGGAGTTGGTGATCAGCCAGACAATCGGCTCGAACCAGCAGATGCCCAGAATGATCAGGAACAGGAACGCGATCAGCTTGCCTCTTTTATTCTCTGCCATAATCGTTCCCTCCTTTAATCCTGCTGGTTCTTGACCATCATGCGCATCTGGATGAAGGAAACCACCATGATGCACAGGCCAAGGATAACCGCCATCGCAGAGGACATACCAGCCACCTGCTTCTTGACGGAGTTCTCGTAGATGTACTGCAGCAGCACGGAGTTGGCTTCCGCATTGGAGAAGCCGACCAAGATATCCGGCTGGCCGTAGATGTTGAACTGCGCAACCACCGAGGTGACCAGCGTGTACATGAGCGGATAGGTCATGTTCGGCAGGGTTACGTTGAAGAACTTCTGGATGGTGCCGGCGCCGTCAACAGAGGCAGCCTCGTACTGATCCTGCGGCACGGATGCCAGCGCGCTCTGATAGATAACCATCGTGGAACCGGTACACCACCAGACGGTGACGATGACGAGCATGACCCAGGTATACGGCGGCATGAAGAAGTTAGCGTCGACGCCCAGGAACTTATTCACGATACCATACTGGGTGTTGAACACGTAGCGCCAAGTCAGGGTGACGGTGGAGATGGACATCAGGCTCGGCAGATAATACAGCGCCTGGAAGATCTTGTTGCCCTTCGGGCGGGCGTTGAGCGCCAGCGCCAGAGAGAGCGGCACGATGATACAGAACGGCACGCACATGAGCACGAACTTAATCGTGTTCCAGAGACCGTTGCGCAGCTGCTTGTAGTAGGTGTTGGTAGAATCGAAGAACAGCGTCTTGAAGTTCTCAAGACCGGTGAAGACCGGCTCGGTGAACAGATCCCACTTCGTGAACGCGGCGTAAACACCGTAGATCGCCGGGGTCATGAAGAAGATGATGAAGAAGAACAGATGCGGTCCAATGTACGCATAGGGAAGCAGATCACGCTTGAGGATGTGACGGCGCTCCTTGGAGAAATCGCCATGACCGATCACGCAGGAGAGCGCGATGCTCACCAGGGTCAGGTACGTCACAATATTAAAGCCCGGGGTGATCAGCTTCACGTCGCGCTTCTTGAACTTGACCTCAGCCAGTTCAAGCGCCTCAGCGATGGGCGTATAGAGCGCGGAGTTCTTCTGCTCCATGGAGAAGAACACCATGAACAGGCCGAACGCCACGGTCGCCACAAAGCTGAAGAGCATGCCGACGTTTTTCTCATCCTGAATGAACGCGATAAACGCAGCAACAGCAGCCACAAGGGCCAGCGGAATGAGCAGCAGCGGCGCGCTGGACAGGGAGAAGAGCAGCTTGGGCATGCCCATCTCGATAGCCACGGTCGTATCCTTGACCGTCGTCGTCGCCGTTACACCAGCAAAGCAGAAGAGGACGATAAACGCGAGCGCCAGAAACGCCGCGATTTTGGAACGTGTCATTCCGACACCTCTTTTCTCTTGATGTTGCAGGCAGGCCGGCATCATGCCAAAACGCACACGCAGTACGCAGCCGCTGCGGCAAAGGCGCACGCTGCGCCCCGCATCCGCTGTGAATCTGGCATCATGCCGGATAAGGCAGGGGGATTCCTCCCCCTGCCTTGGTGCATGTCAGTTAGTCAGTCAATCCGACTCAGGCTATGCAATTACTGCGCAGCGATGGCGTCAGCAACTTCCTGCAGAACCTGATCGATGGCGGCGTCGATTTCGATGGTGCCGTCAACGAAGTCCCAACCAATGCGGGAGAAGGCGGTGTCGAACAGACCCCAGTGCAGGTAGTAGTAGATGGCCAGCTCGTCTTCGCGCGCCGGATCAGCCAGGAAGGCCTGCGGCATGGAAGCGAACTCAGCAACTTCGTTCAGAGAGACGTGAGCCGGAACCTGGCCAGCGTCCTTCGCCCAAACGAGGGAATTCTCGCCCATGAAGTTGACGAACTTGGCAACGGCCAGGTCCTCTTCCTCGGTGCGCTCTTCGTCAGCAAACTGGACGAAGTTGTGGGAAGACATCCACTCCTTGCAGGTCGCCGGATCGAAGCAGACGGCCGGATACATCTCGAAGTTCACGCCAGCGTCAACCGCAGCGGCCTTCATCCAGATGCCCTCGGACCAGATCAGCAGTTCGCCGCCGTAGAACATGGAGGAGTAGTCATCGGTCTTGGTGGTGGTGTAGCCCTGCTCATAGAGTTCCTTCATGGTCTCCATGGCCTTCTTCATGGCTTCCCTGTCGAGCGCCGGCGCAACGCCGTCGTCGGTCAGCTTGTGGCCGTCAGCCAGCTGAGCATAGTAGCCCAGCATCTGAGCGCGCATCCAGCCCAGGTCGAAGGTCTTGCCGGTGAAGCCCTGCTCCTTCGCCTTGTCGCCAGCCCACTTCACTTCGTCGAAAGTGATGTAGCCGTCAGCCAGGATCTCGTTCAGGCCATACTGGTCGAACAGGTCCTTGTTGATGTAGGTGATGTAGCCATGGACGTCCAGCGGAATGCCATACTGCTCGTCATCGATGGTGGACTTCACCCAAGCAGCCTGGTTGTAGTTCTCCTGCTTGATGCCGGCCTCGGCGACGAGATCCAGATCATAGGAGTAGAGCAGCTCCTGATCCACGAAGTTCGGGATGCGCTCGATGTGCACAACACAAACGTCCGGGATGCCGGTGCCGGTCTGAACGGTCAGCGGGATCTTCTGATAGAGGTCGTCCGCGGTCATCGGGGTGTGATTCACGATGACTTCATCCTGGGAAGCGTTGAACGCATCGACCATGCCCTGCATGACCGCGCCGTCGCCGCCAGTGAAGACGGACCAGTAGTTGATTTCGGTAGCAGCCATCGCGGTCGCCGCGGTCAGCAGCATAACCAGAGACAGCACGAGAGCCAGAGTCTTCTTCATAGAGAAAAACCTCCTTTTTATTTTATACCGCTAAACTTCGCAGCGGTATAATTACGCTGTTATCCGGCGCCGTATCCTGGGGAGCGCCGACGCCCCATGGGGTTTATGCCTTTTTCATACGCTCACGGATTTCACGCTCGCGCCGTTCGCGCCATTGGCGAACGACAAACCCTCAGACCAGCTGATTGGTGCGGCCGGGCGCGCACTGATTGATCTCGCGCACGCGCGCGACGTCCATCTTCGGCTTGCGCTCCGGGCTCAGCAGGCCGTTGATCTCCTGCATGACGTCCGTCAGCTGGGTGTAGCAGTAGCCCTGGCAGTACGGGATTTCGCGCACGCCGTCGGTCACGCCCTTGAAGCGCTCGAAGAACGCCTCTTCGTCGGTCACCTTGCCGTGATAACCCCAGGTCTGCATGCCGCCCATCTCGCCCTGGATGCCGATGTTCTGGAAGGCGATGCCGCCGTACTCGGTGACCAGGAAGGCCTCCTTGCCGGTGGGCTTTTCGGTGTTGCAGTAGCAAGGACGCCAGTCGCAGGCGTGGAGCTCCACTTCCTCGCGGTCGGCGAAGTGATTGGCGATGATGTCCTTCGCGTCGGCATAGTCATGCAGACCGCAGATATCGGTGGTCACCTGCTCCCAGCCGTCGTTGGCGGAGCACATGCGCGTGCCGTCAGCCGCCTTGGTCAGGTGATAGAGCATGCGGCCGGCCGCCTGCTGGCGCTTGTCGGCGTAGATCTGGCGGACGCCCCAGCTCTCATTGAGCGGGACCCAACAGATGATGGACGGATGGTTGAAGTCGCGGTCGATGAACTCGAGCATCGTATCCGCGAGGTTGCGGACGGTGTCGTCGGTGTAGTCGTACGGGCTGGGCAGCTCGCCCCAGACCAGCACGCCCATCTTGTCCGCCCAGTAGTAGTAGCGCGGATCCTCGAGCTTCTGGTGCTTGCGCGCGCCGTTATAGCCGAAGTCCAGCGTGTACTGCAGATCGAGCCTGATCGCCTCGTCGCTCGGCGGGGTGATGTTGGATTCCGGCCAGTAGCCCTGGTCGAGAATCAGCTTCTGGTACAGCGGGCTGTTGTTGAGGTAGATACGGCCGTCACGCGCTTCGATCTTGCGCATGCCAAAATAGGTGTCAACCGTATCAACAGCCTCGCCGTTTTTCAGAAGCCTGACCTTGAGGTCATAGAGATTCGGGCAGCCGGGCGCCCATACCTTAATCGGATCGAGATCGCCCTTGACGATCATATCGACCGGAACGCGGGTGGAGCGGTCTTCGAGATTGACCCTGACCACGCGCCTGACCTTGCCCTCGAAGGACACGGTCAGCTCGAGTTCAAGGCTCTCGCGCGGATACTTGTCCAGCGCAATCTCCGCGGTGAACATGTGGCGGTCATAATCCGGGGTGACGTGGATATACTTCATCGCATACTCGCCCACGGCCTCCATATATACGGTCTGCCAGATGCCGGATACCGGCGTATACCAGCAGCCCATCAGGCCGCGATCCCAGTACTGCTTGCCGCGCGGCTGCGTGCAGTCCGGATCATCCACAACGCGCAGGCACAGGTCGTTCTCGCCTTCCTTGAGCTGATCGGTGATATCGAAGGCGAACGGCGTATAGCCGCCCCTGTGCGTGCCGACCTGCTGACCGTTGACATACACGGCGCACTCAAAATCGACCGCGCCGAAACGCAGCAGGATGCGCTTGCCCTGCATTTCCTGCGGGACAGTAAAGCTGCGGCGATACCAGATCACCGGATGAATCTCATCCGTCGGGCCGAGGCCGGAGGCCTTGGTCTGGTAAGCGAAGGGAACGGTAATCTCAAGCGGCAGCGCATAGCCCGACTTCATCCAACCTTCGGCAACGCCCTTGTTCTCATCGTCGAATGCAAACTGCCATACGCCATTGAGATTCAGGAAGGTTTCGCGCACAAAATCGGGGCGCGGATGTTCCGGCCTGGGGATCACATTCGTCTTCTCAGTGCTCATCGGTCGTCCTCCCGGTATATTTTGTATTCTTTGGAATGAGGGGTAAGTGTTTGCTCCAAATAAATTGGAGCAAAAAGGCGATCGCCTTTTAATTATGTGGACATTTTCTTGGCACAATGACCAAATCTAACAAAAAAGACCCGGACTTGTTGATACACTGAGTATAACAACAACCGGGACATGCTGTCAAGCATTTTGGAATATTTTATATATTTCGCACATTCCAGCGAATTGATTACATAATTTCTGTAGTCTTATCCTCTTCGCCCTTCATGTGATAGCCAAGACAGAGCATCAGCGCCTGCGGGTGATCGCCGAAGCATTCGCCGAACAGGTTGATTCCGCCGATATTCTGGGCATCCTCCGGAATCTCGATTTTCACGGCGATGTGATCGTGTTGGCCGATATGCAGATCGTTGATCGTCACATCGCTCATGCGCACATTTTCCAGATAGGTTCCCTCCCGCGTGACGCGCCACGCCTTGAGAAAGCCATACTGCGTGGAAAGCTCCGACCACCATTCCGGCGTCAGCCTGCCCCGCCTTCCGCCGCAGTCGCACGGGCAGGTCCACACGCCCAGCCGCACGCCGTTGATCGACACAGCGATATCGCTCTTCCACGGGTCGCGGTACATCGGCGCTTCCGAGCAGGACTCACACGAGAACTCAACCCAGTCGACGACGATCTGTTCCATCTGCGCATGGGCAAACCGGTATTCCAGCGCGCCCTGGCGGAACCAGATCAGCTGCGCGCCGAAGCGATCCGGCGAATAGAACAAAGAGGGATTGTCCATCTCGCCGATGATCGTCTTATGGCCGGCGAGGCCGCAGGTCGGCTTGATCCCCTCCGCGAAGCTGTATCCGCCGATGGGCATCTGCATAACCAGTATGCTCGAGCGCTCCTCGTCCTCCGGGGAAAGGCGAACGGACAGCGTATCCAGCCTGCGGCTGCACAGCTTCATCGAACCGCGCGCGCCGGGCTGCGTTTCCGTCATGATGAGTCCTGCCTCCTCCAGCGTCTTGACCGCCAGCGCGGCCGTGGACATCGGAATATCCAGCGCCTGCGCCAGCTCGCCCACGTTCATATTCCGTGTGCCCAGCACCTGCATAATCCGGATCCGCACCGGAGACGCCAGCGCATGCGAAATCCTGTAGAGCATATCCGGCTTGGAAATCGACAGATCGACGTGTTTTCCCTGAATCTCATCCATTTGTTTCGCCACCTTTCCATGATAAACCTATTATGCCACATTCTCGCCCGGCTGACGAGATGGGATTTGTACAATGCTGAAATTTGTACTTTACTTC
Source organism: Clostridia bacterium (assembly GCA_017436605.1). GTDB lineage: Bacteria > Bacillota > Clostridia > Christensenellales > Aristaeellaceae > Ventricola. The sequence continues at coordinate 22,893 of JAFSCW010000125.1, forward strand.
CATCCCCGCCTGTGCTATGCTGATGGCGCAAACGAGAATATTCCCCCGCGCTGCCACCGGGCAGCGGTGCATGCAGCACCCGGGTCGCGTCGTTAGGTCTTTGAAGACGCGCCCTCGGGTGCTTTTGTTTTCCGGATCAGCCCCGCACGCCTGTCCAAGGAGGTTTTATCCATGCCGCTGAGCGCCTTTCTCCATTCCATTCTGCCTGCCGTCGCCGGGATGATCGGCCTTTCGTGCTATATTCTCGTCGATACGCTCTTCGTCTCCGCCGCGCTGGGCGCGGGCGGTCTGGCCGCGCTGAATCTGTCCATCTCCGTTTTCAGCCTCATTTCCGGCGTCGGCCAGATGGCGGGCGTCGGCGGCGGAACAGACTGCGCGCTCCGCCGCGGCGCCGGCAAAAGCGGCAGCCCCGCCTTCGCCGGCGCGCTGCGCTTCGGCGCCTGCGCCTCCATCTGCTTTTTCCTCGCCGGTCTTTTCTGCCCGCGCGAAATCAGCCTGCTGTTGGGCGCGGACGACGCCACGCTCGCGCTGACGCAGACCTACGTCCGCATGACGCTGCTCTTTGCGCCCGCCTATATCCTCAACGCCATTTTGCAGGGCTTCGCGCGCAACGACGGCGCGCCTCGCCTGGCGATGGCGTCCATGCTCCTGAGCAGCGCCGCCAACATCGCGCTGGACTATCTGTTCATGTTCCCGCTCCGTATGGGCATGTTCGGCGCGGTGCTGGCGACCGGCCTTTCCGCCTGCATGAGCATCGCGCTGCTGATGACGCATTTTGCAAAGAGCACGCTGCGCCCCGCGAAGGCGGAAATCTCCCTGCATGAGCTGGCGAGGCTTCTCTCCTGCGGCCTCTCCGCGCTGATTGGCGAGCTCGCCTCCGCCGTCTCCCTGATCACCTTCAACCTCCTGCTCATGCACATCGGCGGCTACATCGCCGTTGCAGCGTATGGCGTCATCGCCAACGTCGCGCTCGTCGCCGCGTCCGTCTTCACGGGCCTCGGCCAGGGGCTTCAGCCGCTGGCCAGCCATGCCTACGGCGCGGGCGACAGCGCGGCAGACGCCCGTCTTCGCCGGATGACCGCCGCATGCACAGGCGCGCTGAGCATCCTGCTCTTCGCAGCCGTTTTTTTCTTTGCCGATCCCATCGCTGCCGCATTCAACAGCGAGGGCAGCCGGGAGCTGGCGCAGCTCGCCGCCGCCGGCTTGCGGATTTACTTCGCCGGCTATCTCTTCGCCGGCGTGAACATCGCCGCAGCGGCTTACCTCAGCGCAGTCGCCCGCCCGGGGCGCGCGCTGTGCCTCTCGCTTCTGCGCAGCTGCGTCCTGCTCGTGCCCGCCGCCGTCGTCTGCAGCGCATCCTGGGGCGTCGGCGGTGTGTGGCTTTCCTTTCCGATGACAGAGGCCGCGGTCTGCGCGCTTTCGCTCGCGTTTCTGCGCCGCGCCTGATTCTTCCGGCCTTATCCCGCAGACGCAAAAACAGTCCCCCGCCGCGCTTCAGGCAGGAGACCGTTTTTGATATTCCGATAGAATTGACCGATGGAACGATTTGTTTTTCCCTTCGCCCGCGGATCAGGAGAGCAGCAGCTTGTCGCTGTTGAGCTGCTGTCCGGCAGCGCGCTCGAAGAGATTCAAAAGATCGGCGCGCGTGAGCTTCTTCTTGTCCTCTCCCGCCACGTCCACGACGATCCTGCCCTCGTGCATCATGATGAGCCGATTGCCCAGGTCGATCGCGTCCTGCATGTTGTGGGTGATCATCAGCGCGGTCAGCTTCTGCTCGCGGATGATCCTGTCGCTGAGTTCGAGCACCTTCGCCGCCGTCTTCGGGTCGAGCGCTGCGGTATGTTCATCCAGCAGCAGAAGCTTGGGCGTGCGCAGCGCAGCCATCAGCAGGGTCAGCGCCTGGCGCTGTCCGCCGGAAAGCAGACCGACCTTGCTGGCCATGCGGTCTTCCAGACCCAGGCCAAGCGTATGCAGCTGCTCGCGGTACATCTCCCGCTCCATGTTGCTGATGCCCCATCTGAGGCCGCGCCTCTCGCCGCGGCGCATGGCCAGGGCCATGTTCTCCTCGATGTTCATCGTCGCAGCCGTGCCGGTCATCGGATCCTGGAACACGCGGCCCAGATACTTCGCCCGCTTGAATTCCGGCAGATGCGTCACGTCGATGCCGTCGATGACGATGCTTCCCTTGTCCACGGAAAACACGCCTGCGACGGCGTTGAGCATGGTGGACTTGCCCGCGCCGTTGCCGCCGATGACCGTCGCAAAGTCGCCGGGGTTCAGCTGCAGATCGACGTCCACCAGCGCGGTCTTCTCGGTAATCAGGCCGCGGTTAAACGTCTTGGCGATGTGGTTGATCTTAAGCACGGCCTGCGCCTCCCTTCTCCTTGTGCCTGCGGGCAAAGAACTTCGCGCGCCAATGCGGCGTCGCCAGGAACACCGCGACGACCAGCGCCGTCAGCAGCTTGAGGTCGTTGGTATTCAGGCCCATCCACAGGACGATCTGAATGACGATGTAATACATGATCGCGCCGATGCACACAGCCAGAAGCTTGAAGCCAAAGTTCGTGAAGATCTTCGAGAAGACGACCTCGCCGATGATGACCGCGGCAAGGCCGATCACGATCGCGCCGCGGCCCATGCTTACGTCCGCAAATCCCTGAAACTGCGCCAGCAGGCCGCCGGCGAGCGCCACAATGCCATTGGCCAGCATGAGGCTGAGGACGATATTCTTGTCGGTGTTGATGCCCTGGGCGCGCGCCATCGCGCGGTTTGCGCCCGTCGCGCGCAGCGAGCAGCCCAGCTCCGTGCCGAAGAACCAGTACAGCACGGCAATCAGGCAGATCGCAAACAGGGTCAGCACGAGGATGGGATTCTCCAGACTGAGCGTACGCGCATTGCGGGAGGACACCAGCAGGTCGTACTTGTTGACGCTCAGGGCGACATTCGCCTTGCCGCCGAGAATGCGCAGATTGACCGAATACAGCGCAAGCTGCGTCAGGATGCCGGAGAGAATGGCCGGGATGCCGCAGAAGGTATGGAACACGCCCGTCACCAGGCCGCACAGCATGCCCACGACAAACGCCGCCAGCAGCGCCGCCCATACGTTCCAGCCGCTGATGATCAGCATCGCAGCCACGGCGCCGCCGGTCGCGATGGAACCGTCGACCGTCAGATCCGACACATCCAGAATCCTGTAGGTGATATACACGCCGATGGCCATCAGACCCCAGATCAGGCCCTGGGATATCGCGCCGGGCAATGCGTTAAACAGCTTGAAAATCTCCACGGAGAAGGTCCTCCTCGTCGCTTTTTGGTTCTTCGCAAGTGAAGCCAAGGAAGAATTCCTTCTTCCTTGGCTTATAGGTTTTTCGTTCTTCCCCGGTTACTCGCCGATGGCGACATAGCCTTCCGGAATCGCAAGACCCAGCGCCTCGACGTTCGCGGCGTTGTACTTCTTGACGAACTGCGGAGCGTACTCGATGGGCATCGCGGAGACGTCGGCGCCATTGGCCAGGATCTCGTAGGCCATCAGGCCGGTCGCGTAGCCGATGTCGTAGTAGCTGATGGTCAGCGTCGCAACGCCGCAGCCGGAGCAGATGCCTTCCTCGCCGGCGATGACCGGAACCTTTGCCGGGATCACTTCATTGGCGATGGTCTCGGTGTAGGCGGCGGCGGTGTTATCGGTCGGAATGTAGATCACGTCGGATTCGCTGGCGGCCAGCGCGGAGACGGAAGCGACGTCGTTGGAATCGGTGAAGGCGTACTCGGTCGCGGTATAGCCCATCGCCTCGAGCTCAGCGGCGACGACCTGCACCTGGTAGATGGAGTTCGCCTCGGCGGAGCAGTAGAGGAGGCCGACGTTCTTGGCGTCCGGGAAGAGCTCCTTGACCATCGCGGCCTGCTCGTTCAGCGGGGCGAGGTCGGAGGTGCCGGAGACGTTCATGCCGGTCACGCCGGTGAAGCCGTCGATATCCAGCGCCACGCCGTATTCGGTGATGGAGGTCGCAAGGATCGGGATATCGCCGGTCGCGGCGACGGCAGCCTGCAGCGCCGGAGTCGCATTGGCCATGATCAGATCAACGCCATTGGAGACAAAGGTGTTGGCGATGGTCGCGCAGTTGACCGCGTCGCCGGAAGCGTTCTGCTCGTCAAATTCGACGTCGGGCATCTTTTCGCTCAGCGCATCCTTAAAGCCCTGCGTAGCCTGATCGAGCGCGGCATGCTGTACCAGCTGGCAGATGCCGACGGTCGCCGCGCTGGCGCAGGCGGTCATCGCCACCATCATGAGCACGAGAGCGAGTGTTGCGAGCTTCTTCATAAGTCATGTCCTCCAATACGTTTCTTTCAAAAAGTGTAATGCCATTATATTTCGGTAAAGCCTATTTGTCAATAGCAATTTTTCAATATTTCTTCGATTTTCAAAATTTATTATCAGAATTATTCAATATCAGATTGACAATTTGTCTTTGAATTTACTTCCTATTTGTCAACTATCATTGCATACACATAACCGATAGCCGCATGCAGCGCTCATCTTTTTATCCCTCGCGGAGTCCCGCAGCGCATTCCCCGCGAAATTCCCCTGTCATCATAACCAAAGAAGCGGCGGAGGCCTGTGCCTCCGCCGCAGAATGATTCCGATTACACCACGCCCTGCGCCATCATCGCCTCGGCCACCTTCAGGAAGCCGGCGATATTCGCGCCCGCGACGTAATTGCCCGCCATGCCGTATTCCTTGGCGGCATAGTCGACATTGCGGAAGATGTTCACCATAATGCCCTTGAGCTTCTCGTCGACCTCGTCGAACGTCCAATGCAGGCGCATGGAGTTCTGACTCATTTCCAGCGCGCTGGTCGCCACGCCGCCGGCATTGGCCGCCTTGCCCGGGGCAAAGAGCACGCCGTTTGCCATCAGATATTCGGTCGCATCCTGCGTGGTCGGCATGTTCGCGCCCTCTGCCACGGCGATGCAGCCGTTCGCCACGAGCGCCTTCGCGTCGTCAAGCGTCAGCTCGTTCTGCGTCGCGCAGGGGAGCGCCACGTCGCACTTGGCAGTGAAGACGCCCTTGCCCGGATGATATTCGCAGCTCGGGCGCGCGCTGGCATATTCGGTCAGGCGCGCGCGGCGAACCTCCTTCACCTCGCGCAGCAGGTCGATGTCGATGCCCTCCGGATCATAGACCCAGCCGGTAGAATCCGAAACGGTCACAACCTTCGCGCCAAGCTGGATCGCCTTCTGCGCAGCGTAGATCGCCACATTGCCTGCGCCGGAGACGACGACGGTCTTGCCCGCCAGCTCGATGCCGTTGGTTTTGAGCATTTCCTCGGTCAGGTACAGAAGACCGTAGCCGGTCGCTTCCTTGCGCGCGAGGGAGCCGCCGTAGGTCAGGCCCTTGCCCGTCAGCACGCCCTCATATTTACCGGTCAGGCGCTTATACTGGCCATACATATAGCCGATCTCACGCGCGCCGGTGCCGATATCGCCGGCCGGCACGTCGACGTCCGCGCCGATGTACTTATACAGCTCGGTCATAAAGCTCTGGCAGAAGGCCATCACCTCGCGGTCGCTCTTGCCCTTGGGATCGAAATCGCTGCCGCCCTTGCCGCCGCCGATGGGCAGGCCGGTCAGGGAGTTTTTGAAGATCTGCTCAAAGCCCAGGAACTTGATGATGCCCAGATTGACGCTCGGATGCAGACGGATGCCGCCCTTATACGGGCCGATCGCGCTGTTGAACTGCACGCGGAACGCGTTGTTGACCTGCACCTGACCCTTGTCATCGACCCACGGCACGCGGAAGAGCAGCTGGCGCTCCGGCATGGTGATGCGCTCAAGCAGCGCCTCGCGGCGATATTTTTCCTCGTTGCGTTCGATCACCGGGCGCAGGGAATCGAGCACCTCGCGCACGGCCTGATGGAATTCCGGCTGGCTGGGATTCTCCCGGACAACGCGCTCGTAGACCTCATCGACGTAAGACATTTCAAATCCTCCCTATATATCCAATCGTTTTCGGTATTTCCGCTTAAGAATTCGACCCGTTCATTATAGGGGATCTTTTCCATTTTTGCAAGACCTTTTTATCAAATTTTCTCTTTCTTTCATTTTTCTTCATTATTCTTCATGTTTTTGCAGATAACAAACATTTATAAACCGATTTCAAGCAAAAAGAAACCATCCCGCGCAAAGCGGGACGGTTTCCCCTTTTTATTCGGGCATCCTCTTTGATCCCTTTTTCCTCACAGATAGCGCTCCGCGGCGATCTCCGCGCCCTCGTGCGCCGCCCGCGTCAGCAGGATGGCCATGTAGCTGTCGCGCATGCCCCAATCAAGCGGATAATGCCGCTCACCGCCGCGAACCGCCCGGCCCATCCTCATAAGCACCGTACTCACCGCGATGTCATCCTCGGTCATCGCCACATCCGCAGGGAACGGATTCTCATAGACGCGTCTGCCGTCGAAGTCGATGGCGCGCACCGTACCGGTGATCTCATCCCTGTGATACACAAGCCGCGCGACGGCGGGACGGTTGTCCTCGCGCAGATAACGCACCTCGTCGTCGAACATCTCGCCGCGCGTGCCCAGCACGCGCATATGGTTTGAGCGGATGGCGCTGTGATACTGCGTGCCGGAGAAATCATACAGGCCCGAGCGTCCGTCGCCGTAGTCAAACTGCGCCAGCGTCCGGTTTTCCGCGCCCATTTCGCCGTCGGTATGATAGCCCGCGCGGCTGCCCGTTACGACGATGGGGTTTTCGAGCATGCGCGCGCGGATGGTCACCGGGCCGCTTTCCTCGCCCAGATAGGCGCGCAGCATGCTGATGCCGTGATAATCGTGCATCATGTTCATCCATACGTTCTGCACTTCGCCCAGCACGCCGCTGTTTACGACCGCGCGCCGCGCCTGATGGGTCGGATAGAGGAAGTACTGCTCCGCCAGATCCAGCACGACGCCCTTCTCCGCCTGCTTTTTCATGAGCGCTTCGAGCGTGTCCTCGTCGATGGCATAGGGCGTTTCGCTCAGCACGTTCATGCCCCGCTCCATGAGCGCAAGCGTCATGTCGGAAATCGCCTTTTTCGTCTGGCAGGAAACCACGAACTCCGGCTTCGTCTCCAGCAGCGCGTCCATCTCATAGAACGTCGGCACGCCGTATTCCGCGGCGAAGGCTTCCGCCTTTTCCCGGCTGCGCAGGAGCACGCCCGTCAGTTCAAACAGCGCCGGCAGGTTCTTCGCCGCGCGGACAAAGAACAGCGCGCGCCAGCCATTGCCGACCACGGCAAAGCGGATTTTCTCTTTCACGTTCATTTCGCCTTGTCCTCCTCGTTCAGATAAGCCATAACCTTGCTCACATACTCCCCGAGAACCGCATCATGGGCACAGTACAGCTCATGCTTGGAATCAAACCGTTCCAGCCTTCCCTCGTGGGCTCTCTTCACAAATGCCTCCTGCTCCTTCAAGCCGACAATCGTGTCCTGCATCGCCTGGCAGAGCATGAACGGCGTGCGGATGGTATGCGCGCGGGCAAGCAGCGGCTCCGTGACGCCCGCCGCCTCGCGGACCCAGCTGTAGGTCGGGCTGCAGTTCTGCAGTTCCTTCCTCGCGCAGCGCTTTTTCTGGTAATATTCAAACCGGGCGCGGCTCGTGTCAAACGAGGTTTCGAATTTCTCCCGCGCCGGATCGAAGGGCTTGCCCACGAACGCGCGCTCCTTCCCCCTGCCCAGCAGGCAGAAGACGCTGCCCATGAGCTTTGCCGCCCTGCGCGGCAGCGGCGCCGTCACCGGAGCGATCATCGGCGCATTGAGCACCGCGCGCCGGAACCAGAGCGGATGCTCGATCAGCGCGAACGCGCCCAGCGCGCCGCCCATCGAATGGGCAAAGAGATACAGCGGCATATCGCCCATGCGCGGATGGACGATCTTGTCCATGAATTCCTCGAGGTCGCGCAGATAATCCGCAAAGCGATTCACATGCGTCACCGACCAGTCCTCGACCTCGCGCACGCTTTTACCATGTCCGCGGTGATCCATGGCAAAGACGGAAAAGCCGCTGCTGACGAAATACCATGCCATTTCGCGCAGCTTCTCCGCCGATTCGGTATAGCCGTGCAGCATCACAACCGCCTTTTTCGCGTCGAAGCGGTTGTAAATCTCGCAGTGCAGCGTCCCGCCGGAAGAAAGAGGCATGTCGATCTCCTCTCTCATCGCAGCAAGGCCCGGCTCCACGACCTTTTCCATCATCTTTTCATACTGTGTTTCCCGGATGATTTTGACCATCTGTCCGCCTCCGTCCGCATAGGATACTCAGTGTTCTTGATTGTGATTATTATAACGCAAAAAAGCCCCTCCTTCAAGGAGGGGCCCCATCATATTCCGCCCATGTTTTCAATACTTTCTGCGGAGAATGAAATTGCTTCCAACGTACAGCAGCATCACCAGACAGGCGCTCCTGGCCGCCATCTGCGTCATCAGGTCGTCTCCCGCAAGCCTGTAAATCATGCTCGCCGCAGTGGCAATGAATACATAAGAATAGCCCGCCCAGGCCCATGCTCTTCCCGCGATAAACCGATTACGTTCATCCCCAGCTTCCACATCCACATGCGCCTTGTAGGCTTTGTCTGTTTCATAGCGGATATGGCGGATCATCTGAAGGACGCCAACGACAAACAAGACTGTACCCATGCCGTTCCAGTAGTCATCCGCCATCCCGGCATAATATGCTCCCATCAGCGCCGCGCCGATCACGATCCAGCAGATGCTGGCAATCATTCTTTTTTTGTGGTTCATACGTTCCTCCTTTATGTCTGTTCGTCTGAATCATCAAAGATTGCCTCGATCGGCATCCCAAAGTACCGCGCGAGCCTAAACGCCAGCGACAGGGAAGGATTATATTTCCCCTTCTCCAGCGAAATCACGGTCTGCCGCGATACACCCAGCGCCTGCGCCAGGTCCTCCTGACGGATGCCCTTTTCTTTTCTCAGCATTTCCAGTCTGTTCTTCATGGTATGCCCCATTTCTAAAAGTCAAGCTTGCTTTACATCCATAGTATAAAATAAGCCTGCAGAAATGTCAAGCTTGTTTTACATTTCTGCAGGCTGTATTCTTGTGTTATTTGCCCTCGCACCATTCCTGAATCATCTGCGCGGCGGAGCGGCTCATCTCGCGGCTGAAATCGCAGTTCCACTTGCGCTTGGTGAACGCCATGATCCAGCGGTCGAACGCCTCGTCGTCCAGGCCCTGGCGCTCCTTGAGCATGGAAATCATCTCCTGCGCGCCCTGCTCCTGCTTGTAGCAGTTCTCGTGCACGACGTCCTCGAGCTTAAAGCGCGGCGGCTTCTTGCGCTCGATCTGGGATGCCGTGGGCTTTCCGAACACGGCCATCGCCACCGGCTTGACGTATTCCGGCAGGCCGAGGATTTCGCGCTGCGTGTCGCAGTGCTCGATGATATCGCCGATATAGCAGGAGCCATAGCCCAGCGCATCGGCGGCAACGACGGTCGCATGCGCGGCGATGATGGTATCGGCGGTGGCAAGCATGAAATCGCCCGTCGCCGGGATACGCAGCTCCTCACCCAGATCCAGCGTCTTGAAGACCTCGAACCAGCGGCGGTAGTCCGCGCAGAACACGAGCACCAGCGGCGCCGTCGCGATGAAGGGCTGGTTATCGCAGGACTTCGAAAGCGCCAGCTTCTTCTCCGGGTCGGTCACGTTGATGATCGTCCACAGGGTCATGTTGCCCGCGCTGGGTGCCTGCACGGCGGCATTCACGATCGCTTCCACGTCCTCGCGCGGCATCGGCTCCTGCACAAACTGGCGTACGCTCTTGCGTTCCATAAGCAGCTTGATGGTTTCATTCATCGTCGTCTTCCTCCTCAACGAATTCATATTCGGACATCAGGTCATCCAGAAAGCGCTGCACGTTCGTGCGCGCCCTGTATACGTCGTTGCGCTTGTGGCCGCGCTCGGTCAGCGTCATCGAGGCCTGGCGCAGATCAAAGCCATTGAGCAGCTCCTCAAAGAGCTGGGCTTCCAGACTCGCGCTGCTGTTCTCCCTCTCCTCAGGCAGCTGCACATCGCCCATATCCAGCACGAGGCAGTACTCGCCCTTTTCGGCCTTGGCATTGCTTTCGAGCATGCAAAGAACCTCTTCCGCCGTGCCGCGGATGGTTTTTTCATAGAGCTTGGTCAGATCGCAGCTGGCGGAAATCCGGCAGCCGGGGAGCGTTTCGCAAACCGTACGCACGAGCTCGATCACCCTGTGCGGGCTCTCGTGCACGACGCCGATGGGCACGCCGCCTCGCTTCATCGACAGCAGCTTCTCGCGCAGCTCCTTTTTCTGCCGGGGCAGGAAGCCATAGAACGCAAACTCGCGCGTGTCAAAGCCGCTGACGGAAAGCGCGCTGGCCATGGCTGTCGGGCCCGGCACGGCGAGCACCTCGATGCCAAGCGCCGCAGCCTCGCGCGCCAGCACGCTGCCCGGATCGCTGATGCAGGGCGTGCCCGCGTCGGTCACAATCGCGACATCAAGATCCTCCTCGATCATTCTCTGCGGTAGCGACGCCGCGCGGTGTTCCTCGTTATGCTGATGGTTGGACACGCACGGCGTATCAATCCCGAAGTGATTGAGCAGCGCGCGCGTCACGCGCGTATCCTCCGCCGCGATCAGGTCGACGCTTTTGAGCGTCTCGATCGCGCGCGGGGTCATATCGGAAAGATTGCCAATCGGCGTGGCAACGACGTAGAGTTTGGGCATGTTTTCCTCCTTGGGAACGTTAGGGCTGCCATTCTTGGGGATTGCATCTCCAAACCCCAGCCTGGGGATATCATCCCTCAGACTTCCGGGGAACTCGCATAGTCGCGCAAACGCTCCTTGCGATTCCCGACGTTTCGCCTGCCTGTTTCCGCCACTGGCAGCGGCAGGCTTCAGTCCCTTCTTCGCTTCGCGGCGGTTTTAAGCAAATTGATCTTATTTCCTTCGCCGTGCGCATGCGCACAGCGAGGATGGGCGCAGGGACAATGTCCCTGCCAGGGGCACAGGGACAGCGTCCCTATACGTTCCCTTTTTACAGCTTCACGCAGCCGCGCAGCATCGCGCTGCGGCTTCTCGCGTTAATTTCGATTTCTTCCCTGCTCGGCTTCACGCCGCCTCCTCCGAGCACCTTGATGATCGGCTTTTTACCGCAGATGCATACGGGAATCCTCGGCGGGCAGGTGCAGGGGTTGGCCATCCGTCTGAACGTCTGCTTGACGATGCGGTCTTCCAGGGAATGGAAGGTGATCACCGCCAGCTGGCCGCTGGGATTCAGAAGATCCGCCATATCCTCCAGCGCCCTGTGCAGCGGATCGAGCTCGTCGTTGACCGCGATGCGCAGCGCCTGGAAGGTGCGACGCGCGCTGTGGCCGCTGTCCTGCATGCGGATCTTTTTGGGAATCGCCGCATCGACGCAGGCGACCAGATCCGCAGTCGTCTCCAGCGGCTTTTTCGCCCTGTGCTCGAGGATGATCTCCGCGATGCGCACGGCCCATTTCTCCTCCGAATAATCGCGCAGGATGCGTACCAGTTCGTCCTTGGGCCATGTGTTCACGATATCCGCCGCCGTCAGCGTCTGATCCTGATCCATGCGCATATCCAGCGGCGCGTCGGCATGATAGGAAAAGCCGCGCTCCGCGGTATCGAGCTGATAAGAACTCACGCCCAGATCGATCATCATGCCATCGATCTTCTCAACACCCTTTTCGGCGAGCAGCGCGCGCACATCGTGGAAATTGCCCTTGATCGCCGTGAAGTTGCCCGCGCTGCCCAGACGCGCCGTCGCCGCGGCGAGCGCATCGTTGTCGCGGTCGATGCCATAGAGATGGCCCGTGCCGCCGAGCCTGCGCAGGATTTCCGCGCTGTGGCCGCCTCCGCCGAGCGTTCCGTCGACATAGACGCCGCCTTCGCGGACGTTCAGCATATCGACCGTCTCCTCGAGCATGACGCTCAGATGGCGGAACTGCTCGCCCTCCTGCTGCGCCTTCTGGCTTTCAACCTGTTCGGTCTTCGTTTCAAATGACATCTGCAAACTCCTTCTCGCTGCGCAGCAGCGTGCGGACCGCGCCGATCAGATACAGCGAACCGGCGACGAGCACCGTGCCCTCCGGCCCAGCGATCGACCGCGCCTGATCGAGCGCTTTTTTGACGTCGGCCTGCGCATAGGTCCTGAGCCCATGCGCCGAAAACGCCTCCGCCAGCGCCCCGGCCTCCATCTCACGCGGCACGCCCGGCTGCGTGCATACCGCGCAGCGCACGCGTGCGCTCAGACGCTTCGTCATCTGCGATACATCCTTATCCTGCATCATGCCGGAAAGGAGCACCGTTTTCTCCTTCGGCAGCCAATCATCGCAGTATCGGCACAGCGCGCGCACGCCGGGGTCGTTGTGCGCGCCGTCGAGAATGACATTGCCGAAATACTCAAGCCTGCCCGGCCAGCGGACAGCCCCCATGCCCCGGCGCACGGCCTCCGGCGGAATCCTGAAGCCGCGCTTTTTCAGCGCCTCGACCGCGCCGAGCGCAGCGCAGGCGTTCTCCGCCTGATGCCTGCCGCGCAGGGATACCGTCAGGTTCTTCATCATGCCGCCCGGCAGGCGCACGTCGAAGGTCACATCCTGTCTGGTTTCGCGCACGTTCTCGGCGTCCGGGTCGATGACTTCGCAGCCAAGGCCTTTCGCCGCAGCCAGCAGCACGCCGCCGGCAGCCTTTTCCTGCGGGCCCAGCGCAACGGGCACACCGCGTTTCATGATGCCGGCCTTCTCCAGCGCAATCTCCCCGATCGTGTTGCCCAGATACTGCATATGGTCCATGCCGACCTCGGTGATCACCGACACCAGCGGATGGATGATGTTCGTCGGATCGAGCCGGCCGCCGAGGCCCACCTCAATGATCGCGACGTCCACCTTCTCCGCAGCAAAGGCGCAGAACGCCAGCGCTGTGCCGATTTCGAATTCCGTGATATGGACGCCGTCCCGGTCGCAGGCCTCATACACAGGCCATACGCGCTCCACCAGCTGCGCGAGCTTTTCCCCGGAAACCGGCGCGCCGTTGATGCGGATGCGCTCGTTGTAGCGCTCGATATAGGGGGAAGTATACAGGCCGGTCTTATAGCCTGCCTCGCGCAGAACACGCTCGATCATCGCGCAGCAGGAGCCCTTGCCATTTGTTCCCGCGACATGCACACAGGGCACCGCAGACTGCACATTGCCCAGCCGCGCCATCAGCGCGCGCATGTTTTCCACGCCGTTCTTTTTTCCCGTGGGATATACGCTATGGATTTTTGCAATCGCTTCCGCTTCGGTCATGAACGCACACCTCCCTTGGAGCTTTGCCCCGAATCCCGGCAGGGATCAGGGCCTGACGCCTTCTTCCGGCAAAACCGAGCCGGATTCCGGCTTTGTATTCGAAAGAGAAGAACAGAGAAGATTTGAGAAAAGGGCGGAGCAGCGCCCCGCCCCTACATGTATCGGGGTTGTATTTGCGGGGCTCTGCCCTCCCCCCGATCCATGTGTTACATATTCTGCAGATCCGCAATGCGGGCGTTGAGCTTAGCGAGCTTGTCCTTGGAGACTTCCAGCTTCGCCTTCTCCTGCTCGACCAGCTGCGCAGGCGCCTTCGCCAGGAAGCCCTGGTTGTTCAGCTTGCCCTCGGCGCGCTGGATATCGCGCTCGATGCTGTCGCGCTCCTTGGTCAGGCGCGCGATCTCCTTATCCAGATCGACCAGATCGCCCAGCGGGATGAACAGCTCCGCAGCCTCGGAAACGGCGGAAACCGTCTTGCCCTCGGCAGCCTGACCGGCTTCGAGAATCGCCATCTCGCTGACCCAGGCCAGACGCTTGAGGTATTCCTCCGCGCCCTCCATGGCATGCTCCCAGCCGGCCTTCGGGCGCACCATCAGATGTGCGCGCTTGCCGACGGCGACGTTCATCTCCGCACGCAGGTTGCGCACGGCGCGAATGACGTCCATGACGCCCTCCATCTCGCGGGCCGCCTCGGCGAAGTCATAGCCCGCCTCGGCCACCGGCCAGTCGGAAAGCATGATCGTACCCTCGGTGCCCGGAATATGGCGGTACACGCTGTCGGTGATGAACGGCATGAACGGATGGAGCATCTTGAGCAGGGCGATGAGCACATGGCGCAGCACGGCGCAGGTCGCCTTGCGCGCGGCCTCGTCGGTGCCGTTCATGGTGACCTTCGAAAGCTCGATGTACCAGTCACAGAACTCGGTCCAGGCGAAATCGTAGATCTTCTGCGCGGCCATGCCCATGTCATAGCCCTCGAAGTGATCGGTCACCTCGCGGATGGTATCGTTCAGGCGGGCGAGGATCCACTTATCGGCAGCGGAGAATTCCTTGCCTTCCATGCTCTCGGCGGTCTCGCCCAGGTTCATGAGCACGAAGCGGCTCGCATTCCAGATCTTGTTGGCAAAGTTGCGCGCGGCCTCGACCTTGTCGGTGGAGAAGCGCATGTCGTTGCCCGGGGAAACGCCCATGGACAGCGAGAAGCGCAGCGCGTCCGCGCCGTACTGGTCGATGACCTCCAGCGGATCGACGCCGTTGCCAAGGGACTTACTCATCTTGCGGCCGAGCGCGTCGCGCACCAGGCCGTGGATCAGCACGGTATGGAACGGCGTCTCCTCCATGTCCGCAATACCCATAGTGATCATGCGGCTGACCCAGAAGGTGATGATGTCGTAGCCGGTGACCAGCACGTCGGTCGGGTAGAAGTACTTGAGGTCCTCAGTGTTGTCCGGCCAGCCGAGCGTGGAGAACGGCCACAGCGCGGAAGAAAACCAGGTATCCAGCACGTCCTCATCCTGGCGGATATTCTTCGACTTGCACTTGGCGCAGCAGCACGGATCCTCACGCTCGACCATCATCTCGCCGCAGTCATCGCAGTACCACACCGGGATGCGATGGCCCCACCAGAGCTGGCGGGAGATGCACCAGTCGCGGATGTTCTCCATCCAGTTCATGTAGTTCTTGGTGAAGCGCTCCGGCACGAACTTCGTCTTGCCGGAGGTAACCGCTTCGATCGCCGGCTCGGTCACGGGCTTCATATCGATGAACCACTGCTTGGAGACCATCGGCTCGATGGCGGTCTTGGAGTGGCGATAGCACACGCCGACCTCGTGCTTGAGCGGCTCCACTTCCTTGAGCAGGCCCAGCGCCTCCAGATCCGCGACGATGACCTTGCGGGCCTCGTCGGTGGTCATGCCTGCGTACTTGCCGCAGTCGAGCACCTCCGCCTCGTTCTTGCTGCCCTTGCCGGAAGCCATCATCTCCTCATACGCCGCCTTATCGGCGCTGCCCGTCATATGGCCGTCATAGGTGAACACGCGCACCAGCGGCAGATCGTGGCGCTGGCCGACTTCGTAGTCGTTCGGGTCATGGGCCGGGGTGATCTTGACCACGCCGGTGCCCTTTTCCATATCGGCATGCTCGTCGCAGACAATCGGAATCTCCTTGTTGATCAGCGGCAGCACGACATGGCAGCCATGCAGATGCTTATAGCGCGGATCCTCCGGGTTGATGGCCACGGCGGTATCGCCGAGCATCGTCTCCGGACGGGTGGTCGCCAGCTCCAGGTATTCGCCCGTCTCCTTGACCGGGTAGAGCAGATGCCAGAAGTTGCCGTCCATCTCCTTGTGCTCGACCTCGGCGTCGGAAATCGCGCTCTGGCACATCGGGCACCAGTTGACCAGACGGTTGCCGCGGTAGATCAGGCCCTTTTCATACAGGCGGCAGAAATGCTCGCGCACGGCCTTGGAGCAGCCCTCGTCCATGGTGAAGCGCTCGCGGCTCCAGTCGCAGGAAACGCCCATGCGGCGCTGCTGATGGACGATGCGTCCGCCGTATTCCTTCTTCCACTGCCAGGCGCGCTCCAGGAACTTCTCGCGGCCCAGGCTCTTCTTCGTCAGGCCTTCCTTCGCCATCGCCTCGACAATCTTGACCTCGGTGGAGATCGCAGCATGGTCGGTGCCCGGCAGCCAGAGGGTCGGGTCGCCCTTCATGCGGTGATAGCGGATGAGCGCATCCTGCTGGGTGCAGTCCATCGCATGGCCCATGTGCAGCTGGCCGGTGATGTTAGGCGGCGGCATGACGATGGTAAAGGGCTTCTTGCCCTCCACGCGATGCGCCACAAACGCGCCGGACTCTTCCCACTCGCGGTAGAGATCGTTTTCAATGGCTTGCGGGTTATAGACCTTTTCCATTTCCATAATCAAAAACTCCCTTTCTGATGATCAGAAGATAATCTGCTTACACGATAAAAACCAGAATCGCGCCGGCGAACGCCAGGAACGTGCCCAGCATGCGCATGGGCTGTACGTTCTTTTTGTTTTTGCATACGCCATCCGCAAAGAAGCCCAGAAACGCGCCGACGACAAGCAGCGTGATGCCGGGCATCATTTCAGCACCAAAGTTCATATGCATGCCTCCAAATAAAAAGCAAGCGCTCCGTCCCAAAGGACGCAAGAGCGCTTGCGTGGTACCACCTTCATTTACGTCCGCCCGGAATACGGGAGAACGCCTCGATGCGCTGTATCGGGCGCGCCCGCGCAGACTACAGGGCGTTTCGCCGTTCGCCTGCCCCCTCGGAAAGCGACCTTCCGCAAAGCTCTTTCCCGGGCGGCCTTTCAGCCCATGGGCCTGCCCTCTCTGATGGATCGCTCCGCGTACTCCTCTTCGTCAAACGGGGAGAACATATGTAAGGAAAATTATAACGTAGCCTTTCCCTTTTGTCAATTGGAATTTTCCCCGCCGCCGATTCCGATGCGCGCGTACATCCGCTCGATAATCTCCCGGTCGATCGCCGGATCAAACTTGCGGGCAAAGAGCTTATCCCTGCAGGAAACCAGCATTTCCTCATCCTCCGACGTGAAGGTGTGCGGCGAGCAGCCGCCGTGCTCGGTGCGCGTCCAGTCGACCAGACGCAGGTTATCCCGGATGATCTCATCGCGAAGGGGCGAGGCCATCGCCACGCTCTGCACGAACAGCTCGTCCGCCGTCACGGAATGATAGAAGTACTTCCGGATAACCGGCCTTTGCGTCAGGATATAGGCGAGCAGTGCATGGGTGATGGAGAACCAGTTGCCGCCCCGGCAATAGGCGAAGGGCGCGTTTTTCGTCCGGTCGATTTTCAGCATCCGCTGCAGCTTGTCGCTTTCATAGGCCAGCTGATCCAGCAGTGCATAGAGCTTTCCCCTGCCCGCCTTCTGCCTGCCGATGAGCGGCTGGAAAAAAGCATACCGGCGCACGCGATCCAGCGTCGCCCCCAGGTCCTTTTCCTGCTTGACCTCCAGGAAGCTCTTGTCCTGCGCCTCAAAGAACGCTTCGATTTCGCTTCCCGTCTTCAGCGGGATGTCCACGCCGGAGAGCAGATGGTAATAGTCGTAACGCTCCTTTGCCGCCTGCTCCATCAGATACAGCTCGCAGCGGATCTGCGTATCTGCGCCCCATGTAATTCTGTACCTGCGGAAGATCCTCGCGCGGGATTTCTTCGCGGCCGACAGAATGTCCGCCTCGTCCAGATCCCTGACGCTCCTGTTGATATGGATATAGAAATCCGCGTGCTCGCTATCCAGCGCGCGGATCAGGTTTTTCAGCATATCAAAATGGTGATGCGCGATGATCAGATACGCATGCCGCTTCATGCCGCTTCCCTCCGTAGCTTTCTGAAATCAAAACAGGGGCAGCCGACGGCCGCCCCTGCGAAGTTTTTCCGTTTTCGGCTATCCCTATTTTACAGGATATACCGCTTCATGTCCATCACTTTTCCATCCTCGCCCAGATGCTGGCGGACATAGTCGCCGTTGACCACGACGTCCACGTCCGGCATATCGCCGCCGGCATGGAAGGAAATCTCCTCAAGCATCTGCTCAAAGAGCGTATGCAGCCTGCGCGCGCCGATATCCTCCTTGGTCTCGTTCGCGCGCTGCGCGGCCTCCGCCAGCGCATCCAGCGCGGATTCCTCAAAGTGCAGATGCACATGATCGACCGCAAGCAGCGCCTCGTACTGGCGGGTCAGCGCGTTGTCCGTCTGACTCAGGATCTTCTTGAAATCCTCGCGGGTGAGCGGCCTCAGCTGCACGCGCACCGGGAAGCGTCCCTGCAGTTCAGGAATCAGATCGGTCACCTTCGCCACATGGAAAGCGCCCGCCGCGATGAAGAGCATGTAATCCGTCTTCACCACGCCGTACTTCGTGTTGACCGTGCTGCCCTCGACGATCGGCAGGATATCGCGCTGCACGCCCTCGCGGGAGACGTCCGGGCCGTTCGTCGAGCGGCCGGCGACCTTGTCGATCTCGTCGATGAAGACGATGCCATCCTGCTCGGCGCGGCGGAGCGCTTCCTCGGTGACGGCATCCATGTCGATCAGGCTGCTTTCCTCCTGCGCGATGAGCAGCTTGCGCGCATCGGATACCTTCATGCGGCGCATCTTGGTCTTCTTCGGCATGATATCGCCCATCATCGAGCCGATGTTCACGCTCGCACCGTTGATCTCGACGTCCTTGGGCGCATCCTCGACCTCGACCTCGATCTCCATGTCCTCCAGCTCGCCGCGCATCAGCTGCGCGCGCAGCTCCTCGGCGCGGGTTCTGAGCCGCTGGCGCTCGCCCTCGGGCAGTTCCGGCGTCTTGGGCTTGTTGCCAAGGAGCACGTCGATCGGGTTGACCGGCTTGCGCTCGGGGTGCAGGATCAGGTCGATGATCTTCTCCTCGGCAAGAACCGTCGCCCTCGCCTTCACCTTCTGGCTGGCCTTCTCCTTGCAGATGCGCACGCTGGCCTCGACCAGATCGCGGATGATGCTCTCGACGTCTCTTCCGACGTAGCCGACCTCGGTGAACTTCGTCGCCTCGACCTTCACAAAGGGCGCGTCCACGAGCCTGGCCAGCCTGCGGGCGATCTCGGTCTTGCCCACGCCGGTCGGGCCGACCATCAGGATATTCTTGGGGACGATCTCGTCGCGGATTTCCTCGGGCAGCTGCGCACGGCGATAGCGGTTGCGCAGCGCCACGGCGACCGCGCGCTTGGCGTCGTCCTGGCCGATAATATAGCGATCGAGCTCGCGCACGATCTGCTTGGGGGTGAGTTCCATAGTTTCTCCTTTTCCATCCTGTAGGGGAGGGGCTCTGCAGCTCCCCTTTGTCAGCGCTTTTCCGGGCGGAGCAGAGCCCCGCCCCTACATAATCCCTGCCCGATCGCAGGCATCACACCTCTTCAACGATCACGTTGTGGTTGGTGAACACGCAGATATCCGCCGCGATATGCAGCGCCTTCTCCGCGATCTCCTTCGCGCTCAGATCGGTATTCGCCTTCAGCGCGCGCGCCGCGGCGAGCGCGTAATTGCCGCCCGAGCCGACAGCGGCGATGCCGTCGTCCGGGGTGATCACTTCGCCCGTGCCGGAGAGGATCATGATCGTCTCTCCGCTGGCGACGATGAGCATCGCCTCCAGCTTGCGCATCGCCTTGTCCGCGCGCCAGTCCTGCGCCAGCTCCACCGCCGCGCGCTCGAGATTGCCGGCGTACTGCTCGAGCTTCGCTTCAAAGCGCTCGCAAAGCGCGAACGCATCCGCTACGGAGCCTGCAAAGCCGGTGACGACCCTGCCGCCGTAAATGCGGCGCACCTTGCGGGCAGTCGCCTTGAAGATCGTGCTCTCGCCCATCGTCACCTGTCCATCGCCGGCCACGGCGATTTTTCCATCCTTCAAAACAGCACAGATGGTCGTGCCTTTCAGTGCCATGCTTTTTTCCTCCATGATCGTCGGGCCGGCCGGAGAGGTCCGGTCCGATCCGAAATTGTCAAGAATGACAGTATGATTATACCATACTGTCATTCGATGATATAGAGCCTGTTTTTTCCGGTCAGATCATTTTTCATCGTCCTGCGCGCATTCCGGATAAAAATCCCGCGCAAGCGGATTGGAGCGAAGCGCTTCGATGTAGTTGAGCGACCTCGCCGCGATTGCGCCGTAGCGCTCCTGCTTGCTGCGGATGCGCTTTTCATACGGCGCGATCAGGCCGAAGTTTGCGTTCATCGGCTGGAAATCGCCCGTCGCCTGCGCGACATGGCGGCCAAGGCCGCCAATGGCCGTCAGATCCGAAAAATCGACCGGCTCAAGGCCCAGCATCTGCCGCGCAAGCGAAATGCCGGCGACCATGCCGCTGGATGCGCTCTCCACATAGCCCTCCACGCCCGTCATCTGGCCCGCAAAATACGTGCCCGGCCGGGCGATCATTTGGTAATGCTCGTCGAGGAAACCCGGAGAATGCAGGAACGTGTTGCGGTGCATCACGCCATAGCGCAGGAATTCCGCATTTTCAAGGCCGGGGATCATCGAAAAGACGCGCTTCTGTTCGCCCCATTTGAGCCTCGTCTGGAAGCCGACGAGGTTATACATCGTGCCCTCTTTGTTCTCCGCGCGCAGCTGCACGGCGGCAAAGGGCTCGCGTCCCGTTCGCGGATCGGTCAGGCCGACCGGCTTCATCGGGCCGAACGCCATGACCATTTCGCCGCGCGACGCCATGACCTCGATGGGCATGCAGCCCTCGAAAACCTGCGTGCCGTCAAAGCCATGCACCTCCGCCTTTTCGGCGGTGAGCAGCGCCTCATAAAAGGCCATGTACTCCTCGCGGGTGAAGGGGCAGTTGAGGTAATCATCGCCCCTGCCGTAGCGGCTCATGCGGAAGACCCTGGTCATATCCAGCGATTCGCCGGAGACGATCGGCGCAGCCGCGTCATAAAAATTGAGCGTCTGAAGGCCGGGCAGCGCGGCAATTTTCTCCGCCAGGGCGTCGCTGGTCAGGGGACCCGTGGCGATGATCACGTTCCCTTCGGGAATCTCCGCGACCTCCCCGCGCACGACGGTGATGTTTTCATGCTCCTCCACGGCCTTTGTCACATAGGCGGAAAAGGCTTCCCTGTCGACCGCCAGCGCGCCGCCTGCGGGCACGCGCGTCGCATCCGCCGCGCGCATGATCAGGCTGCCGAGCTGGCGCATCTCCTCCTTGAGCAGGCCGACCGCGTTGGTCAGCTGGTCGCTGCGCAGCGAATTGGAGCAGACCAGTTCAGCAAAGCCCGCGCTGTGATGCGCGGGCGTATATTTTTCCGGTTTCATTTCGATCAGCGTGACACAGATGCCGCGGCTGGCAAGCTGCCAGGCGGCCTCGCAGCCGGCAAGACCGGCGCCGATAACCGTTGCTTTATTCATCGTTTTCCTCGTTCACCGGAGCGGCGATGCGCTCGCGGCAGGACTCGTTCGCACAAACATAGTAATTCTCGCCCTTGCGGCCGCGCTTGAAGACCATATAGCCGCCGCATTTGGGGCATTTCTCGCGGACAGGCATCTCCCAGGAGACGAACTCGCACTCCGGATAATGCTCGCAGCCATAGAACTTGCGGCCCTTGCGGGAGGTCTTTTCCAGGAGCTTGCCGCCGCACTGCGGGCAGGGCGCCTCGATTTCGACCTGAATCGCCTTCGTGTTGCGGCAGTCCGGGAAATTCGGACAGGCGAGGAAACGGCCGAAGCGGCCGAGCTTGTAGACCATCATCGCGCCGCACTTATCGCATACGACGTCGGATACCTCGTCCTTGATTTCGATCTTCTCGATTTCCTTCTCGGCCTTCTCCAGCGTCACAGAGAACGGGCCGTAGAATTCCTCAATCAGCTCGCGCCAGGTGAGCTTGCCCTCCTCGATCGCATCGAGCTTTTCCTCCATGCCGGCGGTGAACGCCAGATCGACGATGTCGGCAAAGTGCTCCTTCATCATGTCCGTCGTCATCACGCCCAGCTCGGTCGGATAGAGCTGCTTCTTCTCGCGCATGATGTAGCCGCGCGCGAGGATCGTGGAGATCGTCGGGGCGTAGGTCGACGGGCGGCCGATGCCCTTTTCCTCCAGCGCGCGCACGAGCGACGCTTCCGTATAGCGCGGCGGCGCCTGCGTGAAGTGCTGCGTGGCCTCGGTCTCCTCGATCACGGCCTGCGCGCCCTCCGCCACGTCGCTGAGCGCATGGGAAACGGCGTCCTCGCCGGGCTCGTCGCTGCCCTCTTCATAGACGGCGGTAAAGCCGGCGAACTTCAGCCGCTCCGCGCTCGAACGCAGCACGACGCCGCTTTGGGATGCAATCTCGATCTGCTGCGTCTCGTAGACAGCGTCCTCCATCTGGCAGGCGACAAAGCGCAGATAAACCAGCTTATAGAGGTTATACTGATCGCGCGTCAGCGAGGACTTGATGTCCTCCGGGCGCAGGTCGATGTTCGAGGGGCGGATCGCCTCATGCGCGTCCTGCGCGGACTTGCGGCCCTTATAGACGACCGGCTTCTCCGGCACGAACTCCGCGCCATAGCGCTCCGCAATCATCTCGCGGACGCCGGAAACAGCCTCGTCGGACAGGCGGACGCTGTCGGTACGGATATAGGAAATCAAGCCCAGCGTGCCGCGTCCTTCGACGTCGACGCCCTCGTAGAGCTGCTGAGCGATCTGCATGGTCTTGGCCGTGGTGAATCCGAGCTTGCGGCTGGCTTCCTGCTGCAGGTTCGAAGTCGTGAACGGCGCAGCCGGATGCTTATGGCGTTCGCCGCGCTTCACGCTGCGGATCACAAAGCCGCCCTCGGCAATCCGCGCCCTGGCCGCCTCCGCCTGCTCCCTGCTGGCGATGGATGCGCGCTCTCCGTCGATGCTATGCAGCTTCGCTTCCAGCTTTGCGCTGCCTGCGGTCAGCTTCGCCGAAACATGCCAGTATTCCTCCGGCTCAAAGGTCTCGATCTCCTGCTCGCGGTCGCAGATCATGCGCGTGGCGACAGACTGCACGCGCCCGGCAGACAGGCCCTTCTTGATCTTCACCCACAGCAGCGGACTGATCTTATAGCCGACCAGACGATCGAGCATGCGGCGCGCCTGCTGCGCGTTGACCAGCTCCATGTCGATCTTCCTCGGGGTCTTGATCGCGCTCTTGACCGTCTTTTCGGTAATCTCGTTGAACTCCACGCGGCATGCGCTCTGGGGATCAATGCCCAGAATGGTCGCCAGATGCCAGGAGATGGCCTCGCCCTCGCGGTCCGGGTCGGTCGCCAGGATGACGGACTTGGCGCTCTTGGCTTCCTTGCGGATGCGCTCGAGCACTTCGCCCCTGCCGCGAATGGTGATGTATTTCGGCTCGAAGCCGTTTTCGATATCGACGCCCAGCTGGGACTTGGGCAGATCGCGGACGTGTCCGTTGGACGCCTCAACCTTGTAGGTCCTGCCCAGGAACTTGGAAATCGTGCGCGCCTTGGCGGGCGATTCCACGATGACCAGCTTGTGCGACGGTTTACGGGTACTCAAATTGCTTTCCTCCAGATACGCGGCCTGCGCCGCCGATTAACAAATATCGCAAAAAGGATACCAGCCCTTTTTGATTCTGTCAACCCCGGGCGGCAAGTTTCCAAAATGAAATGAAGAATTTTCTTTCTAATTAAGTACTTTTCTTCGGCAGTCTTCTTTCGAAATTCAGGCCTCGTCCGGAGGGCGGGCGCGTCAGCAGATCCTGTAGACGCAGCCCGGCAGGGCGAGGATTTTCCCCTCGAGCTCGAGCATCATCAGCGCCGCGCCCAGCTCGTCGCTTTCCATGCCGGTCCGCTCGCACAGCTGATCAAAGTCCAGATCGCCGTAAAGCAGCAGCTCGAGGATCTTTTTTTCGCCCGGATCCATATCCGCCTCAAATAGAGAAGCCTGCGCAGCCGGCTCTTTTTTCTCTTTTTCGGGCGCGGGCACTTTCCCGGCAGGAGACGCTTTCCGCTTTTCTTTTTTATGCGCAGGCGCCCGGTCCGGCTCGATGACAAGCTGCGAAAGCACATCCCCCGCGCAGGTCACGGGATGCGCGCCCTCCGCGATCAGCCTGTTGGGCAGGCGGGAATTCTCCCTGTCGATATCGCCGGGCAGGGCGAATACCTCGCGTCCCTCGTCCAGCGCACGCTGCGCCGTGGACAGCGCGCCCGAACGCGCGGGCGCCTCGGTGACCATCACGCCCAGCGAAAGCCCCGCGATGATCCGGTTGCGCTCCAGAAAGCTATAGCGCGTGGGCGCGAAGCCCGGCGCATATTCCGACACGACGCTGCCGCCGCCGGCCAGAATACGCTCCATCAGACCCCGGTTCCCGGCGGGATACAGCCTATCCAGCGCGCCGCCCAGCACGGCGATCGTCCTGCCGCCGGCGTCTAGCGCGCCTTCGTGCGCCGCGCTGTCAATGCCAAGGGCCAGCCCGGAGACAATGCACATGCCCGCGCCCGCCAGCTCCCGGCAGAGCATACGCGTATGCCGCAGGCCGTATGCACCCGCGCGCCGCGTGCCGACGACGGCCAGGGGGAATCTGTCGCAAAGATCCGCCTTGCCCAGCACAAAGAGCAGATGCGGCGGCCGCGCGGTCTGCGCAAGCAGCGGCGGATAGCCCTCGCTCCCGCGGACGATCAGATGGACGTCCTGCGCATAGAGCGTATCGAGCATCACCTGCCCGTCCGCCATGCTCCTTCGAAGGGCGGAAAGTCCCTTTTCTCCGAGCTGCTTTGCGTAATGCTTCGGCTCCGCCAGCAGCGCCATGGCGCTCCCCGCGGCCCGAAGCGCCGCTTCTCTGGCCGCATAGCCCACGCCCTGCGCAGCCACCAGCACCGCCATCGCTTCGCTTTCGCGCATATCCATTCCCCTTCCGGCAAAGATTTATCCGGCCCGGCCGGATATGAACAGAGCCGCAGATTGCTCTGCGGCTCCATGGCTTACTCCTCCGCGCCCATCAGCGGCAGATCGTCAAAATCGTCCTCAGCCTCGTCGGCGGGGATTTCAACCTCCAGATCCCTCTTGCCCATCATCTCCGCGCGCACAAGCGCGTCGATCTCGCGGGCGATTTCCGGATTCTCCTTGAGGAACTTGCGGGTATTCTCGCGGCCCTGCCCGATGCGCTGATCGCCATAGGAGAACCACGCGCCGGACTTATGGATGATATCCAGCGTCACAGCGGCGTCCAGCAGGCTGCCTTCCTTGCTGATGCCCTCGCCATAGAGGATATCAAACTCCGCCACGCGGAACGGCGGGGCCACCTTGTTCTTGACGATCTTCGCCTTCGTGCGGTTGCCCACGACGGTGGAACCGTCCTTGAGCTGCTCGCCGCGGCGGATATCAATGCGCACGGACGCATAGAATTTGAGCGCGCGGCCGCCCGGAGTCGTCTCCGGATTGCCGTACATCACGCCGACCTTCTCGCGCAGCTGGTTGATAAAGATGCAGGTGCAGTTCGTCTTGTTGACGATGCCGGTCAGCTTGCGCAGCGCCTGGCTCATGAGCCTGGCCTGCAGGCCGACGAACGAATCGCCCATCTCGCCGTCGATTTCCGCCTTCGGCACCAGTGCCGCGACGGAGTCGATGACCACGATATCAATCGCGCCGGAGCGCACCAGCGCCTCGCAGATCTCCAGCGCCTGCTCGCCGGTGTCCGGCTGGGAGACGTAGAGCTGATCGACGTCCACGCCAAGCTTTTTGGCATATACCGGATCGAGCGCATGCTCCGCGTCGATAAACGCCGCCACGCCGCCGCTGCGCTGCGCCTCGGCCACGACATGCAGCGCAACCGTCGTCTTGCCGGAGGATTCCGGTCCATAGATCTCAATCACGCGGCCGCGCGGAAGGCCGCCAACGCCCAGCGCAATATCCAGATCCAGACAGCCGGTCGGAATGACCTGAATATCCTGCACGGGACGATCGCCCATGCGGATGATGGAGCCCTTGCCGAACTGCTTTTCAATGCCCGCCAGCGCCATTTCCAGCGCGCGCTTCTTCTCGCTGCTTTCCGTTTCAACCGCGGCCGCAGCCGCCTTGGTGGTCTTCTTCGCTGCCATAGTCTATCTCCTATTCGTCATAATCTGAAGTTCCAATTAGACGCTGTATATCACGCCGCCGTGCGGCACGCCTTCCGCCGGCCTTCGGGCGGTTCCCCCTCAGGCGGGAGGCATGACGCAAAGCCATTTTACCTGCAATCCCTGCAAATCCGGCTCTCACGCCCGGATCGCTGCGCGCCGGATCATATCCAGCGCCCGCAGCGCCGCAAGGCTGCGGATTCTTTCGCGGCTGCCGGACAGCTGAAGCCGCTCCACGAGCACGCCATGCCTGTCCGCGCAGGCGACATACACAAGCCCGACCGGCTTTTCCTTTGTTCCGCCGCCGGGGCCGGCGATACCCGTCGTCGCCAGCGCGATATCCGCTCCGCTTCTTGCTCGCAGCCCCAGCGCCATCTCCCGCGCCGTTTCCTCGCTGACCGCGCCGTGCGCCGCCAGCGTCTGCGGGCTGACGCCGCAGTATCTGATCTTCGCCTCGTTGGCATAGGTCACGTGCGCCTCGCCAAGCGCCGCGGAAATCCCCGGATAATTGACCAGCCTCGCCGCGACAAGGCCGCCCGTGCAGCTCTCCGCGGTCGATACCGTGAGCCCCCGCTCCGTCAGCGCCCTGCCCGCCGCCTCCTCCATCGAGCCCTCGCTCGTGGGCAATACGGCGTAAACATGATCGCCCAGCAGCGCGCAGATCGCCTCGACGACAGGCATGAGCTTTTCAACCGCCTGCGCTTCGCTCTCCCCGCGCGCCGTGACGCGCAGCTGGCATTCGCCCAGCTGGCAGTACGGCGCGACGGTCACCTCGTCCTGCGCCTCGATCCATTTCGCGCAGCGCTGCGCCACGTCGGATTCGCCGAGGCCGTAGATCCGGATATAACGCGAGGCGATGCACCCGCCCGTGCGCGCGGCCAGCAGGCCGTAAACCTGCTTTTCGAACATATCGGCCAGCTCATGCGGCGGGCCCGGAAGCTGAATGACGATCTTCCCTTCCCGCTCGAGCATGCAGCCCGGCGCCGTTCCGCAGGCGTTGGGCAGGATCCTCGCGCCTTCGGCGAACATCGCCTGCCGCCTGTTGCTCTGCGGGCACGCGCGTCCGAGGCGGACAAAGTAGTCCTGAATCTCCCGCCAGCTTGCCTCGTCAAAGCGCATCGCAAGGCCCATGATCTCCGCCGCGATTTCCTTGGAGATATCGTCCTGTGTCGGGCCGAGTCCGCCGGTGGTGATCACGATATCGCTGCGCGAGAGCGCCAGAGCAAGCGTATCGCGCATGCGCTGCGGGTTATCGCCCACGACCGTATGATAGTATACCGAAATGCCCAGACTCTGCAGCCTGCGCGACAGGTACTGCGCATCGGTATCCAGGATCTGCCCCATCAGCAGCTCCGTGCCGATCGCGACGATTTCTGCAATCATGATACGCCTTTCTCGGGGACGCCGTCCCCGAACCCCTGGCCGGGGATTTCATCCCCAGACCCCTTCTTCGCTTCGCGGCGGCTTGAAGCCGCGTATCATGGCAAGCTACACTTGCCACAAGAAAAGAATGATTTGCCCGCTGCCTCATACAGCCCCGGGATCCAAGGGTCTCAACCCTTGGCGGTTTTAAGGGGGGTATGGGGTTCCTAGGGGAGTTAAGGGGGGAAATCCGAATCCCCCCCTACTCCCCTAGGCCTCAGCGGAACGCGCAGCCGCGCCGCAGGCAATTTCTTATATCTTTCAAGTCTTACTTTGCGCCGCCAAGCACTCCGCGGTTCTGCCACACGTATTCCACCATGGAATACAGCGTCATCGCCGCCGCAGCCAGCATCACCAGATCGGTCAGGAAATTCCCCTTCATCACCGTCAGCATCAGCACGAGGACCATCTGCAGGACAGTCTTCACCTTGCCGCTCATGCCCGCGGCGATGACATGGCCCTGCTCCACCGCGCAAAGGCGCAGGCCGGAGACGACAAACTCACGCGCGATGAAGATGATGCAGGCCACGACGTTCAAACGGCCCATGCTGCACAGCATGATGAACGCCGTATGCGTCAGCAGCTTATCGGCGATCGGATCCATAAACTTGCCGAAGTTGGTGATCAGGTTGTGCTTGCGGGCGATCTTGCCGTCCATAGCGTCGGTAATCGACGCGGCGGCAAACACCAGCAGCGCCAGAAAATTGCTGCCGCCCGCCAGCAGACACAGATACACCGGCACCAGCGCAATGCGCAGGAGGGTGAGCTTGTTGGGCAGGTTCAGTTCCGAAATAAACGTAATCATCTTTTTCATACGCGTTCTCCCATCAGGTCATAAGCCTTCGCGCCGGTGATGCGCACGTTCACGAACTCGCCGATCACGCACGGGCGCTCCGAGTTGAAGTAAATGTTGCCGTCGGTCTCCGGCGCTTCGTATTCGCTGCGGCCGACATAGCGGCTGCCGCGCTTTCTTTCGACCAGCACGCGGCAGACCGAACCGATGCGCGCCTTGTTCTGCGCGAGGGAAATCCTGTGCTGCGCCGTCATCAGCTCGTCATAGCGCGCCTGCTTGATTTCCTCGTCGATCTGGCCGTCCATCTCCGCCGCGACGGTACCCTCCTCCGGGGAGAAGGTGAACGCGCCCATGCGGTCAAACTTCGTCTCGCGGACAAAGTCCATCAGCTCGGCAAAGTCCTCGTCCGTCTCGCCCGGGAAGCCGACCATCATGGTCGTGCGCAGCATCATGCCGCGCTGCTTGAACTTTTTGCAAATCTCGCGGATATGCTCGCTCGTATCGGTGCGGTTCATATCGTCGAGCACGTGCTGGGCGATATGCTGCATCGGCAGATCGAGATAGTTGCAGACGTTGGGCAGGCGGGTGATGGTATCCAGCAGCCTGTCGTCCACGCGTTCGGGATAGCAGTACAGCGTGCGCAGCCATTCCACGCCGGAAATCGCCGCGATCTCCTCAATCAGCTCCGGCAGTCTGCTTTCCCCGCCCATGTCCGTGCCATATCGCGTGGTGTCCTGCGCGATGAGCGTGAATTCCTTCACGCCCTCAGCAACCAAACGCTTCACCTCCGCAATGATATCCGCCTTCGGGCGGCTGCGGTAGCCGCCGCGGATCATCGGAATCGCGCAATAGGAGCAGCAGTTGTCGCAGCCCTCGCCGATGCGGACATAAGCGCTGTACTTGGGCGTGGTCAGCACGCGGCCGAACTCAAAGAACGTGCCGTCGTCGTCCACATACACAGGACGCGCGCCCGCCGTCGCTTCCTGAATCGCCTTGTCCAGCTTTTCGTATTCGTTGACGCCCATGATCACGTCGACCTCGGGCATCTCATCGCGGATCGCCTCCGGATAGCGCTGGGCAAAGCAGCCCGTCGCCACCAGCAGGCGGCAGCTGCCGGTCTGCTTGTATTCCGCCATCTCGAAGATGGTGGAAATCGCCTCTTCCTTCGCCGGCTGAATGAAGCCGCAGGTATTGACGATAATGACCTCGGCCTTCGCCGGGTCGGATACGATCTGGTAGCCGCGGCTGCGCAGGAAGCCGAGCGCCTGCTCGGAATCGACGCGGTTTTTGCTGCAGCCCAGAGAAATAAGTCCTACTGTCGTCGCCAAAGTCTGTTCTCCTTTATATGCAGTCGTTTTGGACATGTACACAGATATACAATTATATTGTAGCATGGCGCAACCGCAAATACAAGAAGAAGCCGCGCAGGTCACTCCTCCAAATTCCCCCTGCGCGGCTCCATTATATCACATTCTCCGAAAAATACAAGAACATTTGTTCGCATATTCGTGCAAAAATGGGAAGCCGCCGGAAAGCGGCTTCCCATGTGTAATCAGTACTCGATCTTCTTGGCGATGTAGGCGACCAGATCGTCCACATGCACCTTTTCCTGAAGCATGGTATCGCGGTCGCGGACGGTCACGATGCCGGTCTCCTGCGTGTCGAAATCGACGGTGATGCAGTACGGCGTGCCGATCTCGTCCTGTCGGCGATAGCGCTTGCCGATGGAGCCGGTCTCGTCGTAGTCAACCATGAAGTGCTTTGCCAGCTTCTCGTAGACCTCAGTGGCCAGGCCGCCGAGCTTGTTCTTCTGCAGCGGCAGCACCGCGCACTTGAACGGCGCCAGCGCCGGATGGAAGTGCAGCACGTTGCGCACGTCGCCGCCCTCGAGCTCCTGCTCCTCGTAGGCGTTGCACAGGAACGCGAGCACCATGCGGTCCACGCCCAGGGACGGCTCGATGCAGTACGGGATGTACTTCTCGTTCGTCACCGGATCCATGTATTCCATGCCCTTGCCGGAATGCTCCTGATGCTGCTTGAGGTCGTAGTCGGTGCGGTCGGCGATGCCCCAGAGCTCGCCCCAGCCGAACGGGAAGAGGAACTCAAAGTCGGTCGTCGCCTTGGAATAGAACGCCAGCTTCTCCGGCTCATGGTCGCGAAGGCGCAGGGATTCTTCCTTGATGCCCAGGCCCAGCAGCCAGTCGCGGCAGAAGGAGCGCCAGTAATCGAACCACTCGAGGTCGGTGCCCGGCTTGCAGAAGAACTCCAGCTCCATCTGCTCGAACTCGCGCACGCGGAAGATGAAGTTGCCCGGAGTGATCTCGTTGCGGAAGGACTTGCCGATCTGCGCGATGCCGGCCGGCAGCTTCTTGCGGGTGGAGCGCATGACATTGTTGAAATTGACGAAGATGCCCTGCGCGGTCTCCGGACGCAGGTAGATCTCGTTGGTGGAATTCTCGGTCACGCCCGCATGGGTCTTGAACATCAGGTTGAACTGACGGATGCCGGTAAAATCCTTCTTGCCGCAGGTCGGGCAGACGAGATCAGCATGGTCGTTGATGAAGGCCTCCAGCTCGGCGTTGGTCCAGCCGTCGCCGGTCTCCGCGCCGTTCGTGTAATCCTCGATCAGCTTATCCGCGCGGAAGCGGGCCTTGCAGGCCTTGCAGTCCATCAGCGGGTCGTTGAAGCCGCCGACATGGCCGGAGGCCACCCAGACCTCGCGGTTCATCAGGATCGCCGCGTCCAGGCCGACGTTGTACTTGTTCTCCTGAACGAACTTCTTCCACCAGGCCTTCTTGACGTTGTTCTTGAACTCAACGCCCAGCGGGCCGTAGTCCCAGGAGTTGGCCAGGCCGCCGTAGATTTCGGAGCCCGGGAAGATGAAGCCGCGGCCCTTACAAAGCGCCACAACCTTGTCCATCGTGATGTTCGCCATAACAATCTCTCCTTTATCTCGATATGGGACAAAAAGAACCGCGCGAAGACCTGTCCCGAATCCTCGCCCATGCATGGATTCAAGGGACGAAAGTTGCCTTCCGCGGTTCCACCCTTGTTGACGCAGAGACCTCCGCGTCCACTTTTTGATGCATTTCATGCGCCGCTCCGGGCTGCCAACCCCATCAACGCGACAGCACCGTTATCTTACTAAAGAAGCGCTGATTTGTCAAGCTTTTTTCGCCTGCGGCCAGGGCCTTGTCCGTCATCGCTTCCGCCATACCGCATTCCCCGAAAGGAGAAGCCGGAAAGCCGGACGGCTGTATCCCCTTCAGGCCCGGTGTCTCGGCCTTCTTCCGCTGATCTTCATCATATGCGAAAGCCTTTTCCCGTCCCACAGGAGCACGCCCGTCGACTGCGCCAGCTCCTTCGCCCCGCGCGTGAACGTTCCGGGACAGATCACCGCCGGAATCTCGCAGCCGTAAAACTGCGCGCCGGCGTATGCCTCCTGCACGGCGAAATTGCCCACCGCGCCGTCGTAGTTCTTGCATTGAATCGCGTAGGTTTTGCCGTTGCGCTCGGCAAGAATATCCACGCCCTGATCGCCGCTGCCCTTTGTCAGCGCCACATGCCGAAAGCCGTTGTCTTCCAGCACCAGCGCAACGTAGCTTTCAAACTCCGGCCCGTCAAGCCTCAGGCAGCGCGCCGCACCGTTTCTTGGCGCGGTAACCCTGCGAAACGCCCACACCGGCACAGCCAGCACAACCCCTGCCGCCTTCGCCATCAGCTTCGCCAAGCCGCAAAGCAGCGCCCATGCGCCTCGGAAAACCGCACTGAACAGCGCGACAAATGCGCCCGCGACACTCTCGCAGAGCCAGTCGATCAGCGAGAGAAAACCATCCAGCAAAGAGAGCAGTATGCCCTTTTTCTTCTTTCTTCTTTTCAATTTATCTCTCCACAACGGAAACAGATTCAATTTCCATACATTCGGCAGGCCGCTTCACTGAACGATTCCGCCTCGCCCTCGGGTATACCATGCCGGAGCGCTAAAGCATAGGTATGCTCGCGAATTGTCTCCACAGAAAAATCACTCTCATACTGTTTCAAATCGAGCATCCAGTCCTCACGGATCTCCGCCAGCGTTTTGCCCGTCTGCTCGGCATATACATCTTCATCCATACTCGAGCAGATTTCAAGAGAGGTCTCAATTCCATACGTTTCAATCAGATATGCCATAAATGAATATGAAGCGATATAAAAGGCGGAGCGCTGTTCCATTGCCGTCGTTTTTCCGGAATTCACAGAACCGACAACCCTGAAAAGATTCTGGTTCGACGCAATGGGCATTATCACATTCTGACAGATTTCGTGCGGGTTCAATCCGTAATTATGCACCACGCCGTATTCGCCCAGCTCGTCCTGAACATATGAAGCCAATCCCTCGCGAAGCGTTCTCGAATAGACGGGCTGATACACGACGTGTGTAAGCTCATGAATAACCGGAGCCAGATGATATGCCAGATAACCATCTTTCAGCGCGATAACTGCCATCTGCTTTTCTTTGCCATAGCTGCTGCTGACCACGCGCGACATGCCGCTCGTCGTGACAAACTGAACGCTGAGAACAACGTCGCTGCCTGCCTCACGGTATCCATTCAGCTTTTCTGTGCCGCCGCCCCACTGCACGATGCGCTCCATCGCCTCTGCGGCATACCGCAAAAAATCCTCGGGCGCATCATATCCGCAATGTGTATGATCAAAGCTGTTCCAATGCTTTTCAAGCATCGTCGCCTGATAACCGTTATGGGTGTATTCGTACACAGTCATCCTTTCGGCCATAGCGGAAAAAGGCAGCAAAATCATAAACGCCATCCATCCCAGGCAAAAACATACGCTCATTCTTTTCATCGCCAATTTCCCCCTTTGCGGTTTCTGCCGAAATTCCACACAGCCAAATCTGGGTTCTTCCGCGCTCACCGCTTCCATTCACTTTTCAGAACCGCATGCACACAGGCATCGACAATCCCCTGATTATTCCGGTCTGCGCGCCTATGCACGCCTTCTTTGCGCATGCCGCATTTCTCCATCACCAGGCCGGAATTCGGATTGTTCACGTCATGCCTGGCTTCCACGCGCTCCATGCCCACCTCGTCAAACAGGAATCCGATGACCCCGGCAAGCGCCTCGGAGGTGATTCCCTGCCGCCACCATGCGCGGCCGATGCAGTAGCCCACCTCCGCCTTCCTGACAGCATTGTCATGAAAAACGACAGCGATGCTTCCGATCGGCAGATCGTCCTGCGCTTTGACGGTAATCGCCCACTGATAGTTGTCCGGCTTTTGATAGGCGTCCGTCCATGCGGCCAGCAGCTGCCTTGTCGCATTGGCGTCTGCATGCACAGGCCACGTCAGAAAGCGCGTCACCTCCGGATCGCTTGCCCAGCGGTCGTACATCGCCTGCGCATCCTCTATGCGAAACCGGCGCAGAATCAGCCGGTCTGTTTCAATCGTCTGCGTGCCCTTATGCGTCACCACGGAAATTTCCTCCTTTATGCCCTTTCGAGGCAGGCCACGGCATGCGTGGAGATGCCCAGCATCTCGCCCTCGAAGCCCAGCTTCTCGGTCGTCGTCGCCTTCACGTTCACGCAGTCGATGTCCGCCTTCAGGTGCGCCGCGATGTTTTCGCGCATGGTCTCGATGTAATCCTTGAGCTTGGGCTTCTGCGCAATGATCGTCACATCGACATTGCCCACGACATAGCCCTTCGCCCAGACCAGCTCCATCACGTGATCGAGCAGCTTTCCGGAATCCGCGCCCTTGTACTTGGGATCGGTATCCGGGAAATGCCGGCCGATGTCGCCCATCGCCGCCGCGCCGAGAATGGCGTCGGTCAGCGCATGATAGGCGACGTCCGCGTCGCTGTGGCCCAGCAGGCCGACCGTATGCGGAATCTCCACGCCGCAGAGGATCAGCTTTCTGCCCTCCACCAGCCTGTGTACGTCGTAACCATGTCCGATGCGCATCGCGCAGCCCTCCTTCTTCTTCGCCTGTCCCCGGCGATAGAGCACCTGCTCGGCCAGCAGCATGTCCTCCGGGGTCGTCAGCTTGATGTTCTCCACGTCGCCCGCGGTCAGATACACCGTATGCCCCATCCATTCGGCGAGCATCGCGTCGTCCGTTGCGCGCAGTCCCTGGTCGTTCCCCTGCGCATAGCGCGCATGCGCCCGGCGAATGAGCGCCGCATCGAAGGTCTGCGGCGTCTGCACGGCGCAGAGCATATCTCGCCTCGGGGTATCGACGACGCAGCCGTTTTCGTCCACGCGCTTGATCGTGTCCTTGAGCGCAACCGCCGCGACGCCGCTGCCGTGCCGCTTCGCGCTTTCAATCGTCCGCTCCATGACCTCGCGCGTGACCAGCGGGCGCGCGCCGTCGTGGATCGCGATGATCTCCGCATCCCCGCCGACCGCCGCAATGCCCCGGCAGACGCTCTCCTGTCTGTCCGCGCCGCCCTCGACGACGGCATGCACGCCAAGGCCCGCGCGCCTGAACATCGCGCGCATCTCCTCCAGATCGCATGCGCCGGTAACGACGACGATCTGCGAAAACAATCCGCTTTCCTCAAACGCGCGCACCGTGCGCACGATAATCGGCTCGCCGCACAGGGGATAGAGCACCTTGTTGCGGTCCAGTCCCATGCGCGAGCCGCGGCCCGCCGCGACGATCACAGCAGCGTTCATCACAGATCCTCCTCGCCGGCAAGCAGCTCATACATGAGCCCCGCGTCGTTTTTGCGCACGGTTTCCGCGACCTTGAGAATCCGGAACTTCGCCA
>JAFSCW010000126.1 GCA_017436605.1 Clostridia bacterium
CCAGAAGGGCGAGCTGATTCAGGCCAATCTCTATCGGCTCAAAAAGGGCGAGGCCGTCGCGCGGGTTGAAAACTTCTATACGGACGACTGCGCGCCCATTGATATCCAGATGGACGTCTCCCTCTCCCCGGCGCAGAACGCGCAGCGGTATTTCAAGCTCTACCAGAAAGCGCGCGGCGCGCGCACGCTGGCAGCCGAGCAAAAAGAAAAGGCCGAGCAGGAGCTCGAATACCTCGAACAAATGGAAGACGACCTGCGCAAATGCACAGACGCGCAGGGCCTGTCCGAACTGCGCGCCATGCTGGAAAAATCCGGCCATGTGCGCAAGGCCATCGTGCGCATGAAGCCCCGCAAGGAAGCGCCGTCTCAGCCGATGAAATTCCTTTCCTGCGACGGCATCGAAATCGAAGTCGGCAAAAACGCGCTGCAGAACGAGCGCCTGACCATGGGCGCGAAGGGCGACGAGCTCTGGCTGCATGCCCAGAAGATGCCCGGCTCGCATGTGCTCGTGCACAGCGCCGATGTGCCGGAGACGACGCTCGAAGAGGCCGCCATGCTGGCCGCCTATTATTCCAAGGGCGTGCGCTCCGCGCAGGTGCCCATCGACGCGACGCTGCGCCGCTACATCAAAAAGCCCGGCGGCACGCCGGCCGGCTTTGTTATCTACACCCATCAGCGCACACTCTACATCACGCCGGACGAAAGCGCCGTCCGCAGAATCAAGTGTATCCGTGAATAAGCTGAGAATACAGCGAAGAACAGCAAAAGCCTCTCCGATAACCGGAGAGGCTTTTGTCATAGATACTCAAATCCAATCTGCGTTTCAGAATCAGACGATCTTGACCTTGCCCTTCGTGGCTCTGAAAACAATCAGCATCGAAATCACGGTCGTCACGGAAAGGATCGTCGCCAGCGCGGCTGCGGTGCCGTCGCTCATGCGGACGACCTCCTGATAGATCGCAACGGCGATCGTCGAGGTCTTGCCGGAATAGAGCATGATCGAGCTGGACAGCTCGTTGATACAGGTAATCCAGCTGAGCACAGCGCCGGACATCACACCCGGCAGCATCATGCGCGCGGTCATCGTGAAGAAGGTCTTCATCGGGGACACGCCGAGATTGATGGACGCCTCCTCGACGGACGGATCCATCTGATAGAGGAACGCGCTGCCCGAACGGACGGTATACGGCAGCTTGCGGACGATGTAGGAGATGATCATGATCGCCGCCGTACCGACCAGAACGATCGGCTTTCGGTTGAAGGCGACGATGAGGCCGATACCCAGAACACTGCCCGGAATGACATACGGGAACATGATCAGCGTATCGATCACGCTCGCCGCCTTGCCCTTCTTGCGGACAAGCACGTAGGAAATCAGGATGCCGAAGATGACAATGAACACAATCGCCACCAGCGAGAAGGCGTAGGTGTTGAAGATGTTCTGTCCGAGACGGCTGAGGATCGCGCGATAGTTGTTGAGGTTGATACCCTGCACCATGCCCGAGAAGCTGCGCTCCACGAACGACTGGCACACGACGACGATCTGCGGCAGCAGCGCAAGGAAGACGACCAGATACACCGGCACAGACGCAGCAAAGCGCCTGACGCCGTGCAGCTTCGTCTCCTGCGGCGGACGCAGGGTGCTCATGGTATAGTTCTTCTTTTCGACAATCAGCTTCTGGACTGCCAGCAGAATCATCGAACAGGCGACGATGACGACCGACAGGCACGAAGCCATGTACGGGTTGGTCGCGCTTTCGGACATGTACTCATTGTACACGAGCACGGGCAGAACCGTATAGCCCTCGCCCAGCAGCATCGGGGTGCCAAAGTCCGCCAGGCAGGTCATAAAGACCATGATGCAGCCGGCCAGAATCGACGGAAGAACAACCGGCAACGTGATCGTCCAGATCCGGCGCAGCTTGTTCATGCCCAGATTCTCCGCCGCTTCCTCCAGCGAGGAATCAATGCTGTTCATCGCGCCGGACGTATACAGATATACATATGGGAACAGATGCAGCACGAAGACAAAGACAATGCCGTTTCTTCCGTAGATTGTCGGCGCTGATAGCCCGAGCGCTGTGATTGCCCGCGTGATCAGACCATTGCGGCCCAGGAGCACGATCCAGGAATACGCGCCGATAAACGGCGGACTCATCAGCGACAGGATGATGAAGACGTGCAGAATGCTCTTGCCCGGGATGTTATAGCGCGTCATGACGTACGCGATGAACACGCCGATGATGCAGGCAAACAGCGTCGTCAGCGAACAGATCACAAGAGAACGGATGAGCGTGCGATAGTAATACTTCTTGGTGAAAAAGCGCTGGAAATTGTAGAGAGTCATGCCCTCGACTTTATCCGAGAAAATACTCTTGGTCAGAATCGTATAGAACGGATAGATGATGAACAGGCACAGCGCAACCAGCACAAAGGCCTTTACGAAGAACCAAAAATCAAGCTTGATTTTCCGGCGCGGGCGTTCCGTCACTTGGAAAGCACCTCCCCGGCCTCGTTATAGAGGCTGATGCGCGTCGCGTCAAAGCTGATGAAGACCTTCTCCCCAACCTCATGCATGGTCGTCGTGTCCTTCGTGTATTCGTTGATGATGAGCAGCTGGCCGTCGTCCAGCTCCACCTCATACTCGATGAAATCGCCCAGGAAGGTCGAGAACAGCACCTTGCCCGGCATTCCCTTCTCCGCAAAGAACAGCTGCTCCGGACGGGCGGAAAGCTGCGCATTGCCGGTATAGGCGCTGCGGACGGGCACGTCGATATCGAGCTCGCCGCGGATAGAAACCTTGGCGGTTTCGCCTGCGCAGGAAACCACGTCGCACTTCAGGAAATTGCTCACGCCGATAAAGCCGGCGACAAAGGGATTCTCCGGCTTGGCGTATATCTCACGCGGCGTGCCGATCTGCATGACCTTGCCCTGATTCATGACGGCGATGCGGTCGGAGATCGCAAGCGCTTCCTCCTGGTCATGGGTCACGTAAATGGTGGTGATGCCCAGACGGCGCTGGAGCTTTTTGATGATGGAGCGCATCTGGACGCGCAGCTTGGCGTCCAGGTTGGAAAGCGGCTCGTCCATCAAAAGGACGCTCGGCTCGATGACAAACGCGCGGGCGAGCGCAACGCGCTGCTGCTGGCCGCCGGAAAGCTCGCTGGGCTTGCGTCCCTTCAGCGGCAGGATCTGCACCAGATCGAGCGCTTCCTTCACCCTGCGCTCGATCTCCGCCTTGGGCACCTTTCGCGCCTTGAGGCCATAGGCGACGTTTTCTTCGACCGTCAGGTGCGGGAAAATCGCATAGTTCTGGAAAACCATGCCGATGTCGCGCTTATGCGCCGGCACATCGTTGATCAGGTTGCTTCCGAAATAAAACTCGCCGCCCTCGATGGAGTTAAAGCCGGCGATCATGCGCAGAAGCGTCGTCTTGCCGCAGCCGGACGGACCCAGCAGGGTGAAGAATTCGCCTTCCCGGATATGCAGGGACACATCGGAAAGCGCAGTAAAATCGCCATAGCGCTTGACAGCATTTTTGATGATGACTTCATTGCTCATAATGGTCGTTCCTCATTTCTCCAAGGGCGGAAAGCCGCCTGAAATCAAATCAAGGGGGACACCGAGTGTCCCCCTTGTGCGGTAAAGCAGATTACTCCTCGGCTTCGATGGTCAGGTCGTTCCACTTTTCAACGATCTCGGCCTTGTTGGTGGCAGCATACGCGAAGTCGTAGTTGCCCAGGTCGAGGGTATCCAGGCCGACGAGGCCTTCCGGAACCAGGTCGCTGCGGACCGGACGGCGGGCCCAATCCTTATTCTGGGCAGTCTGGCATTCCAGGCCGGTCACGAAGTCGATGAACAGCTTCGCATTGTCCGGGTTCGGGCAGTTCTTGATGAGCGCGACGCCATCCGGCACAGCGGAGTTCTTCGCCGGGTAGATGTAGCCGATGTCCGGGTTGTCGTTGTACAGGACAGCGGACTTCTCGATGGTCACGCCGATGGCATATTCGCCGGAAGCGACGAGCTTATGGCAGTTGCCGGAAGAATCCTGCACCTTGCCGTCGAGGTTCTTGATGAAGTTGAAGACCATCTCCCAGCCTTCGTCGATCGTCGGCTTGGAGAAGAGCATGGTGCACAGCTGGGTATACGCAGAGCCAGACTTCGCCGGGGACGCATACGCAATCCTGCCCTTGAGGTTCTCGTTGCACAGGTCGTCCCAGGTCTTGGGAACGTCTTCTTCAGCGATCAGGGTCTTGTTGTAGATAATCACCATCGGCAGCGGGGACTCGCCGATCCACAGGTCGGCAGCATCCTTGTACGCATCGCCGATCACGTCGTCGTTCGCGCAGACGTACGGCTCAAAATAGTCCACATAGCCGGCCAGCGTATCCGCGCCGCCGCCCCAGAACACGTCGCCCTGCGGATTCTCGCTCTCCGCGACAACGCGCTGCGCGAGTTCGCCGGTACCGGCGGCGATCACCTGCACCTCAATATCCGGATAAGCAGCCTGGAACATCGCGACGCCCGCGTTCAGCGGATCCGCATCATGGGGAGAATAGACGACGACACTGCCGGCGGCCATAGAGGTCGCAGCCACGGCGATCATCATCGCAGCGAGGACAAGCGCAAAGAACTTTTTCATGAGAATATCCTCCTTTGATTTGTGAACGATTTTCCCTTTCGAATCCGGAAAACCATTCCATATGGTTATATCTATTGTACGATGCCGCCATTTCCCTGTCAAGCAAATTCTAACCGGAATTGACAATTTATTTGCAAGCATGCTATGATAGGAGCACAAATATGACGTTGTCTGCCGCCTGCCCAGCAGCCGGACGGACAGGAAGGAATGACGCCCGCATGGAACTGCTGTATGCCCTTGAATCCATTCGTACGCCTGCGCTCGATGCTTTTTTCTCGCTGATCACCCACTTTGGCGAGGAAACGCTTTTTATCATCATCGGCCTTGCTTTTTTCTGGTGTGTGGATAAAAAAGAGGGTTTTTATCTCCTGTGCGTCGGCCTGATGGGCACCATTGTCAATCAATTCCTCAAGCTCTATTTCCGCATCCCGCGTCCCTGGGTCCGCGACCCGCAGTTTACCATCGTCGAAAGCGCGCGCGCTGAGGCGACCGGTTACTCCTTCCCCAGCGGACATACCCAGACGAGCGTCGGCGTATACGGCGGCGTAGCGCGCTGGAGCGGCCCGATGTGGCTGCGTATCCTGTGCACCGTGCTGTGCGTGCTGGTTCCCCTTTCGAGGATGTATCTGGGCGTCCATACGCCGTCGGACGTCGGCGTCTCGGTTCTGATCGCCCTGCTGCTCATCTTTATGATCCATCCCATCATGAGAAACGAATTCGACAAGCCGCGCAGCATCCACATGTTCCTGGGCGGCATGGTTCTTTTCGCGCTGACGCTCGTCCTCTTCGTCGAAGGTTATACCTTCCCCGCGGACACGGACGCCGCAAACCTGCAAAGCGGCGCCAAGAACGCCTATACCATGCTCGGCTGCGTATTCGGCCTGATCGCCGTGTATGAATTCGACCGCAAGCATCTGCGCTTTGAGACCCGCGCGCCGCTCCTTGTTCAGGCGCTCAAGCTTATTCCCGGCCTTCTTCTTCTCCTCGCACTGAAAGCCCTTCTGAAGCAGCCGCTCTACGCGCTGCTGGACGGCCATCACGCTGCGGATGCTGTTCGCTATTTCCTGATTGTCATCTTCGCCGGCTGTCTCTGGCCGATGACCTTTCCCTTCTTCACGCGGTTTGGCAAACGCTGATTCTTCATCCAAAACATCAAAAGACGCGGGCATCACTCCCGCGTCTTTATTACTTTATAGGGAATTGCGCAAAATTACGTGCTGCGAGCACGAAATGACTTCATATTACTAAGTTGTTCGGAAGTGGGAGTGGCCACTGGCCGCTTTTTATGAAACAGAACATCGCGCAAACCCGCGCTGTGCTTGAGTTTACCACTTGTTTTCAACCTTTTCAGCAAAGCCAAGCAGGCTGCGGATGTGAAGCTTCGTGCCGTCGTCGAGCACTGCCGTGCCGCTGAAATGGCCGAACACCTGGTTCTGGTCGCTCTTGATAAGCTTTACATCCGTGCACGAAGCCCGGTTGATGATCGGCACAAAGTCCATTTCAAACCGCCCGTCGTCGCTTGTGAAGGTCCACGGCTTCAGATAATCCTCTTTGCCGTCCTTCATGGGGATGTTAAATGTGACCTGAGAAAGCTTATGCGCCTTGCCGGCGTAAAAGAGCATATTCTCGCTCGCCGCGCTCGTGTCGCCGAAGCCATAGCCGATGTTGAAGCCGAAATCCACACCGTCCGCAAGTCCCGAGGCCGAGCCCCAGTACCACGTATTGTGATATGTCCATACGCCGCGTCCCCAGTCCAGCACGCCGAATGCGCTGTCGGGTTCCAGCGTATGCGCTTCGCTGCCGAGGCGGACAAGGCCTTTGGCGCGCATGCAGTTGATCTTCTGATTATAATAGAAGTGGCCGTCCTTTTCAAACGGCGTGCAGATCACCATCGACTCCTCCGGTTCGCCGGTCAGCGTGATGTCGATGTCAATCGGCTGCCCATCCTTGAAATCATCCATATGCGCCGTGAGAATACGCTGTCCCGCCCGGACGTCAAACTTCAGGAAATAACCCTTGCCGGAAATCTCCGATACGCCCTGCGCCGAAGTCGGCGGGAGGTTGGTTTTGCCCATCGGGAAAATGCGCATCGGCGATTTGGTGATCTCCCACGGCTCGCCCGCAAAGGACAGAAACGAAATCGAATCCAGTCCCATATAGCTGTTGTCGGCAATCGTCAGCGCGACGCCGAAGCGTTCATTGCCCACATAGTAGTAATCCCATTCCTTCAAGCGGGCAAAACCGCCTTTGACCTTCGCTCTGTCGTAAACCGGAAGAAGCTTTCTGGCATAGCCCGGTTCGGTAAGGTTGCCGCGCTCATCGAGCAGAGGAATTGCTTTTGTAATTTCGTGCTGCATATGCGCACCTCCCGAATGTATATTGATATCATATTATACCATCTTTTTTCTGCAGAAAAAAGCCCCTGATTGCTCAGGGGCCGGGATATCGCCAAATCAGTCGTTGGTGTAGTTGTCGAAATAACCCTGGATGTACACGATCGGGGTGCCCTTATCGCCGGAGCCGGAGGTCAGGTCGCACAGGGAACCGATCAGGTCGGTCGGGCGGCGCGGCGTCGTGCCCTGGGCAGCCATGTTGCCCACGAGGCTGGAACCGTCCTTCTGCTGGATCTTGTTCTTGATCGCATCGCGCAGCGCCTCGCCGGAGAGATTCGCGAAGTCGTTATCCGCCAGATACTTGAGCTTGAGCTCGTTGGGCGTTCCCTCCAGACCGGACGTATACGCCGGGGAAACAACCGGATCGGCCAGCTCCCAGATCTTGCCGACGGGATCCTTGAACGCGCCGTCGCCATAGACCATGACTTCGATGTGCTTGCCGGTCAGGCGGAGCAGCTCCGCCTGAATATCCTCGACCAGGCTCTGGCACTCGCGCGGGAAGAGCTTCACCTTCTCCTCCGTGGACTTGTTGGAGCCCAGCAGGCCGTAGCGCTCGTTGCATCCGCTGCCGTTCACCGGCGCGTTCATGATGTCGTCCAGGCCGAACACACGCTCCGCGCCGGCGGCCTTCAGCAGGCGCTTGGTACGCGCACGGGTATGAATATCGCAGTTCAGGACATTCTTGGTGTACTTGAGGATGGCGCGCGGGTCGTTGGCGAAGATCACCTCGACGTCAGCACCCATCTCGCGAATGAGATTGGAGTAGTATTCAACGTAGTCAACGCCAGTGAAGGTATGCTTCGGCGCGCCGAACAGCTCATGATAGCGCTCAAGGGTGAGCACGTCGCTGTAGGGATTGACGCCCTTCTCATCGAGCATATCCAGATCCAGCAGATGGTTGCCCACCTCGTCGGACGGATAGCTGAGCATCAGGATGATTTTCTTGGCGCCCTTGGCAATGCCGCGCAGGCAGATAGCGAAGCGATTGCGGCTGAGAATCGGGAAGATCACGCCGACAGTCTCGCCGCCCAGCTTTGCGCGGACGTCCTCGGCGATATTGTCAACGCTGCAGTAGTTGCCCTGCGCACGGGCGACAATCGCCTCGGTCATGCACACAACATCGCGGTCACGCGGCTTGAGACCGTCTTCCTTCATCGCATCACGGATACATCCGACGACGATCTCGGTCAGGTTATCGCCCTCGCGGATGATAGGCGCACGGACACCCATGGAAACAGTACCGATCATGCGGCTCATATATCAACACTCCTATTCTGATTCGCTTTTGACGGTTTGTTGATTTCACTCAGATATTATACAACGTAACCGCCCTCTTGTAAAACAAAACTTACTCCAATTCTCGGGATTTTTTGCTCACAGAGGGTATTTTTCCTGTCTTTCGGCCAAATATGTGCTGCTTTTCTGCCTCAGCAGCAAAAAGACATTGCCCTCTCCCCGAGGGAAAGGGCAATGCTATATACGTCATTTAACCGTTTTGAGTCCCCATGCCGAACCGGATTCAGGCCTCGTTGATCGCATCGACCAGCGCGCTGAGCTGATCATAGGACATCGCGCCGCCCGAGAAGCTGCCGACCGTGCGCAGGGGCATGTAGCGGATCATCGCTTCCATCATCTCATTCGAAATCGCAGCGGAAGCCGCCTCGGATTCGCCGCCAAAGCCCATGCTGCGCTTCACGCTGTCGATCAGCGGAGCCAGCTTTGCCATCGCCTTCGGGCTCTTCATCAGATCGTCAAAGATGGAATCGACGGTAAACCTGACGGGAATCTCCGTCGTGCTGCTGACGCTGACCTCGCAGGAAAGCGCGATATCGCGGCTGGAGCGGCCGATCTCAATGGCAAAGACGCCGCTTTCCACATGCCAGTCGTGCAGCTGAACATTCCAATAGGCAAACGCCCGCTTGCCAAGCGTGAAGGTTACGGTCTTCGTCTCGCCCGGCTCCAGGAAGATCTTTTCAAATCCCTTGAGCTCGCGGACAGGACGGAACACCGTGCTCTCGCGATCGCCCACATACAGCTGAACGACCTCCTTGCCCGCCGCAGCGCCCGTGTTGGTCACATCGACGCTCACGGTCAGTTCGTCCTGATCCGTGATGGACTGCGCGCTCAGGCGAAGATTGCTGTAGGCAAAGGTCGTATAGCTCAGGCCGTAACCGAACGGGAAGAGCACGTCCATCTTCTTTCTGTCGTAATAGCGATAGCCGACGAACACGCCCTCGCTGTAAACCGCAACGTCGCCTTCGCCGCCATAGGTCAGGTAGCTCGGATTGTCCTCCAGCTGATGCGGGAAGCTTTCGGGCAGCCTGCCGCAGGGGTTCACATCGCCAAAGAGCACGTCCTTCGTCGCTCCGCCCACTGCCTGACCGCCGAGGTATCCCTCGATCACAGCCTTCGCGCAGCCGATCCACGGCATTTCAACCGGAGAACCATTGTACAGCACGACGATCGTATTTTCATTCGCCTGGGAAACGCGGCGGATCAGCTCCACCTGACATTTCGGCATGCGCATATGCGTACGGTCATAGCCCTCGGATTCAAACGCATCCGGCAGACCGGCGATAATCACGGCCTTGTCCGCCTTGCGTGCGGCCTCGACAGCCTCGGCAATCAGCGCCTCGTCCGGCTCCTCGGTGACGATATCATAGCCCTGCGCGTAGGCGACGCCTTCCGTTCCCTCCAGCGCATCCATCAGGCTTTCGATCCTGAAGCAATTGATGTGGCTGCTTCCGCCGCCCTGGAAGCGCGGCTCCCTGGCGAACTTGCCGATCACGGCAATCTTCTCGCCGCTGCGGATCGGCAGCACGCCGTCCTCATTCTTGAGCAGCACCATGCACTCCGCCGCAAGCCTGCGGGAAAGCTGATGCTGCGCCTCCATATCCCACGGCGTATCGGGCCTGGCGTTGTCCAGATAGCGCTGATGGATGGTCAGAATACGCTCGACTGCCAGA
This sequence comes from Clostridia bacterium, assembly GCA_017436605.1. Taxonomy (GTDB): domain Bacteria; phylum Bacillota; class Clostridia; order Christensenellales; family Aristaeellaceae; genus Ventricola. Next base: position 10,002 of record JAFSCW010000126.1, read on the forward strand.
TCGACGTCCTTTTCATCGAGCTGGCCCGCGCGCACGGCGTCCACCACGCGCTTGTCGTTGGTGCCGCCGGAGGCCGGCATTTCCAGATCGAGGCCGGCATGCACGCCCTTCACGCGATCGCTCACCGCACCCCAGTCGCTGACGACATAGCCGTCAAAGCCCCATTCGCCGCGCAGAAGATCGGTCAGCAGCTGCCTGTGCTGCGAGGCATATTCGCCGTTCAGACGGTTATACGAACACATCACCGTCCATGCCCTGCCATCCTTGACAGCGCTTTCAAACGCCGGATAATAGATCTCGCGCAGGGTACGCTCGTCGACAATGCTGTCCGAGGACATGCGGCGGTTTTCCTGGCTGTTGGCGGCAAAATGCTTGACGCTCACGCCGATATTGCGGCTCTGGATGCCCTTGACGATGCTGGTCGCCAGCTCCGCAGCCAGATACGGATCCTCGCTGAAGTATTCAAAATTGCGGCCGCAGAGCGGAGAGCGCTTGATGTTGACCGCCGGACCGAGGTTCACGGCTACGCGCTCATGCTGACAGGCGTCGCCGACGGCCTCGCCAATCTGGCGGAGCACATCGCGGTCGAAGCTGGCCGCCGAAGCGCAGGCCGTCGGCATGCATACGGCCTTGATGCTCTCGTTCACGCCAAGATGATCCGCCTGATCGTCCTGCTTGCGCAGGCCATGCGGTCCATCGGAAACCATCACGCTCGGAATACCCAGACGCTCAACGGGCTTGGTATGCCAGAAATCCAGACCGGACAGCAGGGACGCCTTTTCCTCCAGCGTCATCTGCGCAATTACGCTTTTGATATCCATACGTTCACTCCTTGTCAATAGCAGTATACGAAAAACCCGCCGGTGGATTTTCCGCGTTATTATACTTGTTGATTTCATTCTCGCGCAAAATGGTCAGGTTGTCAAGAAAAATACAGCAGATATTGTCAAGAAATACATATATCCGTCTCTCTTTGCTTCCCTTTACCCTGCATCCGAAGATTGCAATGGCCTCGCTATCGCCGCGGTATGCAGGCCGATGATCGCAGGCGGAGAAAACAAGGCGCACACATGCCGCATTTTCAGCAACGCAGCTGCGTTTCAGCGCGCGGCCTTATCGGTTCAAATCACAAGGAGAACACACGATTAGCGGCATAACCATTTAACACGACTGGGCGTATTTGCCCGGCACACGATTTTCTATCAGTTATGAGACATAAAAAAAGGAACCTAGTAATAACTAGGTTCCTGATGGCGGAGAGTTAGGGATTTGAACCCTAGGTGGGGTATCAGCCCACACACGATTTCCAGTCGTGCGCCTTAGACCACTCAGCCAACTCTCCATCTGCTTGGCTGTTGCTCAATCAGCGAGACTTATTATACATCCGTCCCC
>JAFSCW010000127.1 GCA_017436605.1 Clostridia bacterium
ACTGCTCGAGGTTCCAGGTGCGGTCCTCGTTGAGGTACTGCATCGCGCCGGCAGCCTCAAAGGCGGCCTTGTCGATAACCATGCAGTGGGTGGTCATGCACAGCGGGTAGAGGTAGATGTTGCCGTCGGTGCCGGTGCAGATGGTCTTGATGGACTCGCCCGCAGCAGCGATATCGGCGGAGGTCTCCTCGGTCCACAGGTCAGAGATGTCCATCATCTTGCCCGCGGCGCCCCAGTTGGCAACCAGACGTTCCGGACCTTCGAAGATGATGTCCGGGGTGGTGCCGGCCTCGATGGCGGCGGTCACCTGGTCATCGCCGGAGGTGTAGTCGAGGTATTCAACCTTGACCTTGATGTCCGGATAAACAGCGTTGAAGTTGGCGACGATCTCGTCGACCACAGCAGACTGAGACCAGCTGCCGATCGGATAGGTCCACAGGGTGATTTCGGTCTCGGCAACGGCGAGAACCGGGATCATGAGAACCAGACACAGCAGAGCAGCAAACAGTTTCTTCATGCGGGAAATCCTCCTTGATGATTTTTCTTTTGGGATCAACCATCCCTCGTTGACCCAAATGTACTACAAATCAATATTAATGTCAAGAGTTTTGGGCAACTTTTTTGCCAAAAGCAGTCATTTTTTCTAAATTCAGCGCCATTTGATCGGGAATTATGATTGACACATTTTTGTTTTTCCGGTATAATTCATGTACAATCATCATACAAACTTATGCGAAATCAGAGGTGGACAATGAAGCCCATCAAAAAAGAAGACAAACTCTATATTCAGGCCTTCCGCGAAATCCGTTCCTATATTATCCGCAACGGCCTGAAACCAGGCGATCTTCTGCCGACTGAGCAGGAGATGAGCCGGACGCTCGGCGTCAGCCGCAATGTCCTGCGCGAGGCCATCAAAAGCATGGAGCTGATGGGCATGGTGCAGGCCTGTCCCGGCCGCGGCACGGAGGTCAAGGAATTCAGTCTGGACTTCGTCTTCCAGAACGTCCTGTTCTTCAATGTCGCCGGCGAGGATGAACCCGTCCGCGAGATGTTCGGCATCCGCAAGATGCTCGAGCTCAGCTATATGCGCCAGGCCTTCCGCGCGCTGGGCAGCAGCGAAGTGATGAAGCTGCACGACTGCATCCGGCTGATGCACGAGACCTGCCACACCGACAGCCTCGCCTTCACCGAGGCGGACCGCGAATTCCACATGACGCTCTTCCGCCCGCTGGGCAACAGCGTGCTCAATTCGCTCATGGACGCCATCTGGGCGGTCGATACGGGCTTTGAGCTCGAGAAGAAATCCCCGCATCTGGCCAGCACCATCTCCAAGCACGAGGACATCATCCGCGCGCTTGAGGACTATGACTACCGTGCATTTGCCCGCGCGATGGAAATGCATTTTTCCTCCGGCAAATACACCGCTTCCGATTCCTTCGAGGAATACTGATCAACCGGCCGGCGCGCTGCCGGCCATCATGAACCGCTGTCATCGAGGAGGATATCACCATGACGAAGCAGGAATTGTTCGATCTGATCAAGGGCACCATCGTCGTCTCCTGTCAGGCCACGCCCGGCGAGCCGCTCTACATGAAGGATCAGTCCATCATGTACCTGATGGCGCGCGCCGCCAAGCAGGCCGGCGCAAAGATGATCCGCACCAGCTCCGTGCGTGATATCGTCGAAATCAAGGAAGAAACCGGCCTGCCCGTCATCGGCCTGATCAAGCGCGAATACCCGGGCTATACCGGCCGCATCACCATGACCATGCGCGAGGTCGACGAGTGCATGGAGGCGATGGCCGATATCGTCTCCATCGACTGCACGTTCAACGAGCGCGCGGACGGCCTCACCCCGCCGGAATTCCTCCGCCAGGTAAAGGCCAAATACCCCAACATCATCATCATGGCCGACTGCGCGACCCTCGAGGAAGCCGTGGCGGCCTATGAAGCCGGCGCGGATCTGGTCGGCAGCACGATGAACGGCTACACCCCGCAGACCAAGCACTGCAAGGGCGAACCGAACTACCAGCTGGTGCGCGACATGGTCGCCGCGCTCCCCTGCCCGGTCATCGCCGAGGGCCGCGTCCATACGCCTGAACAGGCGCGAAAAATGCTGGAGATCGGCGCGCATGCCGTCGTCGTCGGCGGCGCGATCACCCGTCCGCTGGAGATCGCCAACCGGTTCATGGCCGCTGTGAAGGATTTCAATTGACGAGTTCATACCCTCCCTCACGGGGAGGGTTTTTCAGAAAGGAACACACCATGATTCTGAGCATTGATATCGGCGGCACCGCCGTTAAAATGGGGCTTGTCGACGAAAGCGGCGTGATCCACGCCCGACATGAAGCCAGCGTCTGCTCCGACGGCTACCGCACGCCCATCCTCACCACCGTCATCCGCGAGGCGAAGACCTTCCTCGCGCGCGAAAAGGCCGCCATCTCCGGCATCGGCGTCTCCGCCACCGGTCAGGTGGACGATACGGCCGGCGTCGTCATCGGCACCAACGGCAAGATTCCGCACTACGAGGGTTCGCAGATCAAGGCGGACATGGAGGCCGAATTCGGCGTGCCCGTCCATGCGCTCAACGACGCCAACGCCGCGGCGCTGGGCGAATGCTTCGCCGGACGTGCCCGGGGCTTTGACCATGTCCTGATGATCACGCTGGGTACGGGCGTAGGCGGCGGCATCGTCCTGAACGGAAAAATCTTCGGCGGCACGCGCGGCATCGCCGGCGAGCTGGGCCATTTCACCCTCTATCAGGACGGCGTCCCCTGCCCCTGCGGCAAGCGCGGCTGCTTCGAAAGCTACGCCGCGACGACGGCGCTCGTGCGCCTTGCCAGGGAAGCGACCGGCGAGGAGGAGCTGAACGGCCGCATCATCTTCTCCCGCGCGGCGCAGGGCGATGAAACCATGCTCGGCGTGCTCGATCGCTGGATCGGCGATATCGCCGCGGGCGTCTCCGGCCTGATCCATATTTTCAACCCGCAGATGGTGCTCATCGGCGGCGGCGTCTCCGCCCAGACGGAGCTGCTGATCAGGCCGCTGCGCGAGCGCATCCTCGGCTGCGTCATGCCGCGCTTTGCGGAGTGCGTCAGGATCGAGGCCGCGACGCTGGGCAACGACGCCGGTCTGCTCGGCGCGGCAAAGTTCTTTATGGACTGCAGCGCAGAAGCCTGATTTTCTGAACAAACAAGGATCCCGTTTCCCAAAAAAGGAAACGGGATCCTTGATGTTTTGTGCCTGAATTCTCTTTATTCGATCGGAAAGTCGTAGTATATCTGCGCATCGTTCGCATCGCGCAGCGTATAATGCCACCATTCCTCGACATACGGGCTAAAGCCCGCAGCCTCCATGCCATCCTTGAGTAGGGCGCGGTTCTGCTTCTGCTGCAGGGTCAGGTCTTCGTATTCGTGCGAGGAGATTTTAGAGAACCAGTCGAACTCCCCGCCCATGTCCAGCGGCGCGCCCTGCGCGTCGGTGAGCGTCAGATCGACCGTCAGACCACGCGAATGGCCCGAGCGCACGGCGATATAGCCCTTGGGAAAGAGCTCGGATTTATCGAGCGTCGGGTAGAATTCTTCCTTCGCCTTGACGTCGTCCGGATCCTTGGCCCAGCGGACGAAGTGATCCACCGCGCGCTGGGGGCGGTAGGCGTCGTAGATCAGCAGATACAGCCCCTGCTTTTCAAACGCATCCGCCGCCGCTTTCAGCGCCCTTGCCGCCTCCCCGCGCAGTACGCCGCGCGGGGCGAAGTAACCGTCCACCGGACAGCCAACAAAATTATGGTATCCAGCGTAGCGGATATCCTCGCGCACAGAGGGGATCACGTCCTTAATGTAAACGAAGCCTTCGGGCAGCATGCTCTTTCCTCCCGCCTTATCGCTTCACGTCCGCCGGCGTCAGGTAATCCGTGTACATCATATCCAGTCCCTTGTCAAACCAACCCTGCGTTTCCTCCAGGTCGTTGCTGGTATGCGAACCGACATAGATGCCGTTGTCCTTCATCAGCTGAAGGAAATCATCCTTGATCCGCTTGCGGGAAATAGTGATGAAATTCACGCCCGTGCGCTGCGCAAAATCGAGCACCGATTCCTTCGTCCATTGGGTCGCGTAGAGCGTGAAGACCACGGAACGGAACGGATAGACCTCCATGACGTATTCCAGCATCGCTTCGTGATAAATCTGGGGAATCAGGCGGTCGAGGACGGAGGCGTCCTTCTCCAGCGCATAGCGGACCAGCTGGGCAAACTGCATCATCACCGTCGGCTGATCGGTATACTTCGTATCTGTAATGACGTAGATATCCGGATACTCGCTCATCAGATCGATCACGTCGCGGTAGTCGATGGGCGTATACGCACCGTGGATCTTCGTCGCCCGGAAGGTATCGTAGGTGAAGGGCACATCCGCAGCCGTCCCCGTCTTCTTGCGCCAGGTGTCCACGTCGTGCGAGGCGACGAGCGCATTCTCCGGCACGGTCACGTCAAAGTCCACCTCAAACACACGGTGTCCGATTTCGTAATTATACAGGAACGCCTCGCGCGAGTTGGTGTACATCTTCCCGTCGATGCCGCCCATCGCGTGCGCGATCAGCGGGCTCTTGCTCACCCAGGAATAATCAAAATCATAATGCTTCACCGCCTGATTGACCAGACGCTCCACATCGTCCATCCGCTTATGGAGCGAGCCCTCGACTTCGCCGATCCGCACCTCCAGCGCACTGACCGTCTCGTTGCTGTAGTCCATCTTCCTGCACAGATTCATGTACATGGAATACGCCTTCGCAGCGGCCGCCGCGCCGGCCAGCACGACCAGCGCCAGCAAGACAGCCAGCGCAGCATACCGGATGATTCTGTTTTTTCCGCTTTTATTCATGATGCCGCAATTGTCCTCCTCGTTTCGGATTCGCCGCGTCTTTTCGATCTGGGCCATATTCTGAGCCGTATCCGCGCCGTTTGTCTATGCTTTTTCTCAGCGTTTCTCTTTTAATTCTTCAAGGGCCTGCCGCAATCCTGCGGCAGGCCCTGCTGATTTAGAACAGACCGATGATTTTTCCGTTTTCGTCGACGTCGATATTCTCAGCTGCCGGTACCTTCGGCAGACCCGGCATGGTCATGATATCGCCGGTGAGCGCGACGATGAAGCCGGCGCCGGCGGAGACCTTCAGGTTGCGGACGGTGACGGTAAAGCCCTCCGGCGCGCCCAGCAGCTTCTGGTCGTCGGAGAAGGAATACTGCGTCTTGGCCATGCAGATCGGATAGCCGCCGAAGCCCAGCTCCTCGAGCTGCTTCACCTGCTTCTTCGCGTTCGGGGTCAGCGCCACGCCCGCACCGCGGTAGACGTTTTTCACAATCGCCTCGAGCTTCTGCTCGATGGTGGTATCCAGCTCATAGGCATAGCGGAAGTTGTTCTCGCCCTCTTCGCACAGGCGGACAACCTCACGCGCCAGCTCGACGCCGCCGTCGCCGCCCTTGCCCCAGACCTCGGAGAGCGCGACGTTCACATGAAGCTCGCGGCACTTCTCGCGCACAAGCTCCAACTCGGCCTCGGTATCCATCGGGAAGCGGTTGATCGCCACCACGCAGGGCAGCTGATAGGTCTCGGTGATATTGCTGACATGGCGCAGCAGGTTCGGCAGACCCTTGCCGAGCGCCTCAAGATTCTCATTGTTCAGATCGGCCTTCGCCACGCCGCCGTGATGCTTGAGCGCGCGCACGGTTGCCACGACGACGACGGCAGCAGGCTTCAAATTCGCCTTGCGGCACTTGATATCCAGGAACTTCTCCGCGCCCAGATCCGCGCCGAAGCCGGCCTCGGTCACGCAGTAATCGCCAAGCTTCAGGGCCATGCGGGTCGCCATGATGGAGTTGCAGCCGTGGGCGATGTTGGCAAACGGGCCGCCGTGAATGAACGCCGGGGTGCCCTCCAGCGTCTGGACGAGGTTCGGCTTGAGCGCATCCTTGAGCAGCGCGGCCATCGCGCCGGCAGCCTTGAGGTCGCCCGCGGTGACGGGCTTATCGTCGTAGGTGTAGGCGACGATGATGCGGGACAGGCGCTCCTTCAGATCGGTAATGCTCGAGGACATGCAGAACACGGCCATGACCTCGGAGGCGACGGTGATGTCGAAGCCGTCCTCGCGCGGAACGCCCTGCATCCTGCCGCCCAGGCCGTCGATCACGTTGCGCAGCTGGCGGTCGTTCATGTCCACGCAGCGCTTCCAGGTAATCTTCTTGACGTCGATGCCCAGCTTGTTGCCCTGCTGGATATGGTTGTCCAGCATCGCGGCAAGCAGATTGTTCGCTGCGCCGATGGCGTGGAAGTCGCCGGTGAAGTGCAGGTTGATGTCCTCCATCGGCACGACCTGCGCATAGCCGCCGCCGGCCGCGCCGCCCTTAACGCCGAAGACCGGGCCAAGGCTCGGCTCGCGCAGGGCGAGAATCGCGTTCTTGCCGATCTTGCGCAGACCGTCGGCAAAGCCCACGGACGTGGTGGTCTTTCCCTCGCCCGCCGGGGTCGGGGAGATGGCGGTGACCAGAATCAGCTTGCCGTCCTCACCCTCCACTTCATTCAGCAGATTATAGTCGATCTTGGCCTTGTAATTGCCGTAGAGCTCCAGATACTTCTCGTCCACACCCGCAGTCTTCGCGATCTCGCGGATGTTCTTCATTTCACACGCCTGTGCGATTTCAATGTCAGAAAGATAAGCCATCATTAAACTCCTCTCTTGCAAACAAAAAGGCGCACCGATGTTCTCAGTGCGCCCAGACGGTCGGCATGAAACGCTCTCGCGCCGTGATACTTCCTGTGGGTCATCCCACTTCCGTCAGTCATACCACTGTATGGAAGCACAAAAAGGCTTTTCCCATATAGATAAATGATATCACGCACGCAAGAGATTCGTCAAGTATGATTTGATGAAAGCCTTTCATCTCCCTCAAACATAAAACTTCATGAGAATACTTTCGAAATGTTTCATATAATTTTATTTCCAGCATTGCAATTGATTCGTTTTTGTGTTAAAATGTGACAACTACATGCCGAAAATGATTTATATCAGGCTTCATCCTGCAAGTTTCGGCAATATTTGAGGAGGCTTATTTCTATGAACCGCGTCTACAATTTCGCGCCCGGCCCGTCCACGCTCGCCACTGAAGTGCTCGAAAAGGTACAGAAGGACCTGCTCTGCTACGGCAGTACCGGCATGTCCGTCATGGAGATGAGTCATCGATCTAAAATGTACCTGGAGATCTTCAATAAAACCGTCGCAGATCTCAAGGACGTGATGGGCATTCCCGAGGGCTATAAGGTGATGTTCCTGCAGGGCGGCGCGACGCAGATGTTCGCCACCGTCCCGATGAACCTCATGCAGGGCGGCAAGGCCGACTATATCGACTCCGGCAACTTCGCGCACAACGCGCTGGTCGAGGCCGGAAAGTACGGCGAGGTCGTCGTCGCCGGCTCCTCCCGCGATGACAACTATACCTATATCCCCGAGTACACCCTCTCCCCGGACGCGAAGTATGTCCACATCACCACCAACAACACCATCTACGGCACGCGCTATGATCACGTGCCCGAGACCGGTGATATCCCGCTGGTGGCGGATATGTCCTCCAACATCCTCTCCGAGGTGTACGACGTTTCGAAGTTCGGCCTGATCTATGCCGGCGCGCAGAAGAACGTCGCCCCCGCGGGCGTGACCATCGTGATCGTGCGCGAGGATCTGCTGGGCAAGGAAGCGGCCTATACCCCGAAGGTCATGAGCCTCAAGAAGATGGCCGACGCGGACAGCATGCTCAACACCCCGAACTGCTTCGGCATCTATGTCGCGGGCCTGACCTTTGAATGGCTCAAGAAGCAGGGCGGCGTCGCGGCCATCGAGAAGGTCAACATCGAGAAGGCGAACCTGCTGTATGATTTCCTGGATAACAGCAAGCTCTTCAAGGGCACGGCCAAGGCCAAGGACCGCAGCCGCATGAACGTGACCTTCGTCACCGGCGACGCGGATCTGGACGCGGCGTTCGTCAAGGAGGCGGCGGCCAAGGGCCTGGTGAACCTCAAGGGCCACCGCATCGTCGGCGGCATGCGCGCCAGCATCTACAACGCCATGCCGATCGAGGGCGTGAAGGCGCTCGTCGAATTCATGAAGGACTTCGAAGCCAAGAACAAATAAGCGGCCGCTGATGACTCGCTTATCTTCATGCCTGTAGGGGCGGGGCTCTGCTCCGCCCTTGCCCGATATGATCAATCAACAGAGAGAAGGATTATTTCCATGGAATATAAGATTAAAACGCTGAACGCGATTTCCTCCGCGATCTACACCCAGCTGGACAGCAAGTACAAGGTCGCCGACGACGTTTCCAATCCGCAGGCCGTGCTCGTGCGCTCCGCGTCCATGCACGACACGCCGATCGACGACAGCGTGCTGTGCATCGCGCGTGCCGGCGCGGGCTATAACAACATCCCGGTCGATCTGTGCTCCGCCAAGGGCATCTGCGTATTCAATACCCCGGGCGCCAACGCCAACGCCGTCGCCGAGATGGTGCTGGCCGGCATGCTGCTCTCCTGCCGCAACATCGTGGGCGGCATCGAATGGACCCGCACCCTCAAGGGCCAGGGCGCCGCGGTCGAAAAGGCCGTCGAGAAGGGCAAGAAGGCCTTTGTCGGCCCCGAGCTGCGCGGCAAGACGCTGGGCGTCGTGGGCCTCGGCGCGATCGGCGTGCTGGTCGCCAATGCCGCCGTGCATCTGGGCATGAACGTCGTGGGCTACGATCCGATGATCTCCGTCGAGCATGCATGGAAGCTCTCCCGCCAGGTCAAGCGCGAGAACTCGCTGGACGCGCTGTTCTCCTCCTGTGATTTCGTGACCCTGCACGTGCCGCTGAACGAAAAGACCCGCGGCATGATCGGCACCCGCAGCCTTTCCATCTGCCGCAAGGGCGTGCGCATCATGAACTTCGCGCGCGGCGGTCTGGTGGACGACGCCGCGCTGATCGACGCGCTGGGCGACGGCCGCGTCTCCTGCTATGTGACCGACTTCCCCTCCGATGCGCTCATCGGCCTGGACGGCGTGATCGCGATCCCGCATCTGGGCGCCTCCACCCCGGAAAGCGAAGAGAACTGCGCCGTGATGGCCGCCGCGCAGACCCGCGACTTCCTCGAATCCGGCATCATCCGCAACAGCGTGAACCTGCCGGCGATCGACGTCGCCCCGGTTTCCAAGCCGCGCCTTCTGTGCATCCATGAGAACGTCCCGAACGTGCTGGGCTCCATCACCTCCGCCGTCGCGGGCTTCGGCCTGAACATCTCCGACCTCGTCAACCGCTCCCGCGGCGCGATGGCCGTCTCCGTCGTGGATATGGACGAGATTCCGGCCCGCGCGCATGAGGCCCTGTGCGACAAGGTCAGCGAGATTCCGGGCATGAAGCGCGTCCGCCTGCTGGGCGTGTAATCGGGCCGTGCCGAAACGCCTTATCCGCAACAAACCGTTGGCAAAAGCCAGCGGTTTTTTATTTGTCTTGCGCCAGCGCCCGCAGGTGCCTTCCCGGAGGGAGCTGTCAGCGAAGCTGACTGAGGGAGCCATCGGGCGCCGAAGTCTTTCGTCCCGTCCGGTTTCGTTCCTATGCAAAAAATCCCCCTTCTTTCGAAGGGGGACTGATTGTCCGCTTACTGCGGCTTCTTGATCTTGTTGAGCATCGCGTTGAGGCCCAGGAGCTGCTCCTTGGTCACCTTCACGTTCGCCGCGCCCATCAGGCTCATCAGACGAACGACGGTGAAGCCGCCCATCATCTGCATCAGAGCCGGGGTCATTTCAAAGCCGGCGCCCATCATGGAGTCCTTGCCGCCGCTGGACATCATCTGCTTCATCATGCCCGCGAAGAGCTGCTGGCCCTCCGGGCAGGCCATGATGTCGCTGAGCTTGTCGTTCAGGGAGAAGCAGCCGTCGACCTCGGTGATGTCGAACCAGTTGAGGATCGCGCCCTTCTCGCGCAGGCGGTAGCTCTCGTTCGGGTTCTCGACCTTGCGGATCATGCCCTCGTCCTTCAGATCGCCGGCAACGGCAACGAGCTTGGTCTTGCCCTTGTTCGGGACGTCGAAGTAGAAGAAGTGGTCCTCAGCGGTCTTCTTGCCCAGGGATTCGCCGTTGGCAAACAGCTCGACCTCCGGCTGGTTGGAATAGACGGTCACCTTGGTCACATCCTCGACGCGGTCGACATAGCGCTTGCCGCACAGATGCACGAACGGATCGTCGGAGAGCCATGCCTTGTAGGCATAGAAGGAGTCCTTCTTGTACTTGCGGTCGAAGGTTACCAGACCCTTGTGGTTCTGGCCGTTCTCGCCGCCCTCCGCGCGGTTGTCCGCGCCGAAGTCGAACATGTTCCACACGTGGGTCGCCCACATGTACTTGCGGGTGAAGAGCTGCTTGATGAGCTCCTCGTGGTAGTACGCCTGGTATTCCTCAGTATAGTCGCCCTGCGTCGGCTTGGAGGTATGCCAGTTCAGCGCCTCGCAGCCGTATTCGGAGCAGCCGACCGGGATATTCGGATACATCGCATGGAACTTGTCAAACCACGGACCGTTCATGCTCGTGTCGCCGCCGTACCAGCCGAAGTAGTGGTTCCAGGACACGGTATCCGGAATCTGAATATACTCGGCGTTCATCGGGCACATGGACACGATCGCCATGGTGGTCAGGCGGGTCTTGTCCATCTCATGGCACAGGCTGTTGAGCACCTTGTGGTTGTCGATCAGATCCGGATCGGCTTCGCCCTTCATGGTGATCTCGTTGGAAAGGCCCCAGACGACGATGGACG
>JAFSCW010000001.1 GCA_017436605.1 Clostridia bacterium
AACCTCTGCGCGATGTACTACGACCTCAACAAGCTCTACTACGGCAAGGCCTGCAAGGTGGACAAAGAGGTGCAGTACGAGTGGATGCGCATCCCGCATTTCTACAGCTCCTTCTATGTCTACAAGTACGCGACGGGCTTCTGCGCGGCGGTTGCGCTGGCGCGCGGCATCCTCAGCGGCGACGCGGAAAAGCTTGAAAGCTACAGGAAGTTCCTGACGCTGGGCGGCAGCATGACGCCGATTGAGGAGCTGAAGGTGGCCGGCGTCGATATGTCCACCCCGCAGCCGGTCTGCGAGGCGCTGGATTATTTTGCTGAGCTGGTGCTGCTGTATCGCGAGCTCCTCAATCAGGAGGGCGACGCGTGATGATGCAGGGCTATGATCTTGCGGCTGCCGTGCCGTTTATCGCAAAGGCCATGCGCAAGGCGGGACATAAAAACCCGCAGGATGAGCTGGAGGTGTTTGTCCGCCGAGCCATCGAGGCGGATATGGCGTACATGCTCGAGACCGGCGTTATCGACGAGGACGGCATGATGGGCGAGGGCGAGTATGACGACGACGACGCCTTCGAGGCGCTGCTGGATATGCTCGCAGGCGATGAAGAGGACGAGGACGCCGTCGGCGCCGTCGCGCAGCTGCTGGACAGCTATATGCAGGCCCAGCAGGATTTTATGGAAGCCTCCGGTCTCATGGAATAAACGGACAGGAATACGCAGAAATCGACGACATTCAGATCAGGAATACGCATGGAAGAAATCATTGTACGGCAGCATGACGCTGCCAAGCCCCTGACGGGGAAGGGCTTTGTGCTGGGCGTTGCGGGCATACTGCTTCGCCTGGCGATTGCCCAGATAGCCGTAAACCTCCTCATCAGCATGACAGGTCTGGGCCTTCTTAATCTGGCGTTCTACGGCTATGCCGTGTTGCTGCTGGTTGCGTTTATGCGCAGGACGGTCGCCAGTTACGTCTATACGCTCAAGCGCGAGACGCTGGTGCTGGAGCGGCGTATGGGCGACAGTCCGTCCTCCGTCGTGCAGATCCCGCTGGCCAACATCATCAGCATGCGTCCGGTGTATATGGGCGAGCGCCTGCATACGACTTACCGCCAGGTCACGGTGATTGATCCGGCGGGAAGGCCTTCTGCGCGCATGCGCGCCGCTTTTGCCGTCAGCCTTGTTTCTGCCAGGCTTGCCCGTCTTGCGGCCGGCAGGCGCGCGGCGGAGCAGATCGGCTATGTGCTGGTCTTCGAGGAGGACAGGCAGACGCGGGCCTGCGTCTTCTGCCCGCAGGAGAAGCTGCGCGCCGAGCTGGAAGCAAGGCTTGGCGATGCGTACGGCTTTGACGAGCGAATGACGCGCGCGAAGCTGACGGGCGTTTGGGCCCGTGCGCTCGAGCGCGCGTTCCCGGCGCTGTATCCGTATGTCGACCCGCTGGTGAAGCAGGAACAGGTAGAATGGGCCCGGGCGGAAATCGAGCGCGAAAAGGCTGAAAAGCAGGCTGCCAAAAAGACGCCCCGGAAAGACGGGAAAGCCCTGAATCAGGAAAAAGCCGAAGACAGCCAACCGATGAGCGGGGAGGTGGACGCGTCCGCCGCCGCAGGAAGCAGGGAAGCAGATGAAGTATACGACGATTCTCTTTGATCTGGACGGAACGCTCACCCGAAGCGAAAAAGGCATTACCCGATCCGCGCTGTATGCTGCGGAGCAGCTCGGGTTCACAGGCTTTACGGCGGAGCAGCTCAAGGTATTCATCGGCCCGCCGCTGTTCCTCTCGTTCAAAGAGGTCATCGGCATGAACGACGAGCAGGCCGAACAGGCGATGAAGATCTACCGCGAGCGCTTTGCGCGGGTGGGCTATGCCGAAAACGAGGTCTATACCGGTATTCCGTCGCTGCTGCGCAGCCTCAGGAAAAACGGCGCGAAGATCGCCATCGCCACGGCGAAGCCGCAGGCCTTTGCGGAAAAGATCGCGGCGCAGTTCGGCTTCATGCCGTATCTGGATGCGATCATCGGTCCGGGATTTGACAACAAGCACGCCAGCAAGGCCGATATCGTCCGCCGGGCGATGGAGCAGCTGGGCGGCGTGCCGGTCATGATCGGCGACCGCTGCTATGATGTGGAAGGCGGCAAGGCCAACGGCATCGACACCATCGGCGTGTGCTACGGCTACGGCAGCCGGGAAGAGCTTGAATCTTCCGGCGCGACGCATATCGCGGATACGGTTGGCGAGCTTACGGATATTCTCCTTGAGGATGCCCCGCGCGCCCGCGGAATCTTTGTTACGATCGAGGGCGTGGATGGCTGCGGCAAGACGACGCAGCGCAATGCGCTGATCGCGCATCTTGAACAGATGGGCTGGGAGGTTCAGCTGACGCGCGAGCCGGGCGGCGACGAGATCGCCGAAAAGATCCGCGATCTGATCCTCGATCCCGTCAATACCGCAATGGACGATCTGACGGAGGCGTACCTGTATGCGGCTTCCCGTGCGCAGAATGTCCGCGCGAAGATCCGGCCTGCGCTGGATGCGGGCAGGGCGGTGGTCTGCGATCGGTTTGTCGATTCGTCCATCGCCTATCAGGGCGGCGGAAGGCAGCTGGGCACGGAAAAAATCGAGGCGATCAATCGCTTTGCGGTGGAGAATGCCTCGCCGGATCTTACGGTTTATCTGCGCATGCAGCCCGAAAAGGCGCTTTCCCGCAGGCTGAGCACCTCGGAACCGGACAGGCTCGAGCGGGAAAAGACCAGCTTTTTCGAGCGCACGCATGCGGCTTATGAGGCGCTGTATGCAAAACCGGGCATGGAGCGCGTGGTGACGGTCGATGCATCGCAGTCGATCGAAGAGGTGACGCGCGATATGCTCGCCGCCGTCGATGCGCGGCTCAGCGTGCTCGGCGCGTAATTCAAATCACAAAGGGGAACAACATGGCAAGAATCGTTGTCGGCATGTCCGGCGGTGTGGATTCGTCCGTCGCGGCGCTCCTGCTCAAGCGGCAGGGGCACGAGGTGATCGGCGTATTCATGAAGAACTGGGAGGAGAAGGACGAAAGCGGCGTCTGCACCAGCGAAAGCGACTGGGCGGATGTGCGTGAGGTCTGCGATAAGATCGATATCCCGTATTACTCCGTCAATTTCGTGAAGGAATACTACGACCGCGTCTTTTCGTATTTTCTGGAGGAATACCGCCGCGGCCGCACGCCCAATCCGGATGTGCTGTGCAACCGGGAAATCAAATTCAAGGCCTTTCTCGATTTTGCCATGGAGCTCGGCGCGGATCATCTTGCCACGGGGCATTTCTGCAACCTCGGCATGTCGCAGGATGGAAAGCGTCAGCTGCTGCGCGGTCTGGATGGGAACAAGGATCAGAGCTATTTCCTCTATATGCTC
Source organism: Clostridia bacterium (assembly GCA_017436605.1). Taxonomy (GTDB): domain Bacteria; phylum Bacillota; class Clostridia; order Christensenellales; family Aristaeellaceae; genus Ventricola. Next base: position 3,384 of record JAFSCW010000001.1, read on the forward strand.
GGCCAGCGCGCGCTGGAGAAGGCGATGTTCCCTGTCGGCGGGCTGACCAAGGCGCAGGTGCGGGAAATCGCCAGGGATGCGGGGCTTGTGACCTCGCTCAAAAAGGACTCCACCGGCGTATGCTTCATCGGCGAACGCCATTTCAAGCCCTTCCTCAAGCAGTTCCTGCCCGCGCAGCCGGGCGATATGCGCACGCTGGAAGGGCAGATCGTCGGCAGGCACGACGGCCTGATGTACTATACCCTCGGCCAGCGTCGGGGGCTTGGCATCGGCGGCGTCGAAGGCACGGGCACGGACGGCGGACGCTGGTTTGTGCTGGCCAAGGACATGGAACATAACGAGCTGATCGTCACCTGCGGCGCGGATCATCCGCTGCTCTACAGCAAAAACGCCATCGGCGAGGAGGCGACATGGATCGCGGGCGAGCCGCCGGCGACGGAGTTTGACTGCACGTGCAAATACCGCTATCGTCAGCCGGATCAGCAGGTGCATGTGCGCGTGCTGGATGGCGGGCGGCTGCATGTCACGGCGAAGGAGCGCCAGCGCGCCGTCACGCCCGGGCAGAGCATGGTGCTCTATCAGGGTGACGTCTGCCTGGGCGGCGCGGTATGCGAAAGCGTGCTGGATGCAGGGCAGGTGGGCGGATGAGAAGCAAGCTGCTGGGACATCTGCGCACCGTCTCGCGCCATCGGCGTCTGGTCGTCGTGCACTGCGCGAAGGCCGGCATCCTCTGGCAGGGACTTGTGCACGACCTGTCCAAATACAGCCTGACGGAGCTCAGGCAGGGCGCCAGATACTTTGACGGCACGCACTCGCCCACGGAGGACGAACGCCGGGAAAACGGATATTCGCTGGCGTGGATGCACCACAAGGGCAGAAACCGCCACCACTGGGAATACTGGACGGATTACAGCGTGGAAAAGCGGGGATATGCGGCGGTGCCGATGCCAAGGCGCTATCTGGCGGAGATGATCTGCGACCGTATGGCGACGAGCAAAACCTATAAGGGCGCAGCCTATACGGACGGCGCGCCGCTGGAATACCTGATGCGCGGCAGCATGCGGGATCACATGCATCCCGAGACGCTCGACGCGCTGGTCCGCTTTCTGACGCAGCTGCGCGACGAGGGCGAGGACGCGATGTTCGCCGCCCTGCGCGGATGGCTGCGCGGGCAGGGATGAATACACACAGGGCCTCTCTTTGCTTCATAGGATGAAGCGAAGGGAGGTTTTTTCTATGGCCGGGATGTCAAAACGAGACGCTGTGGCGGCCAGGGCAAAGGAGCTCCTGGGCTGCGGCTATATTTATGGCGCGACGGGATGGATCTGCACCCGCGCGAGAATGGATCAGCAGGCGGCGCAGTATCCCGAGTATGCAAATCTGATTTACCGGTATGGGCCGCGATGGATCGGCAGACCCTGCTATGACTGCGCACAGCTGACGCGCACGGTGGCGCGCGAAGCGGGAATCCGCCTGCCCAGCGGCTCAAACAGCCAATGGATGGCGGAGGGCATCTGGCGGGAAAAGGGGACGATACAGACCCTGCCGGATGAAGCGGGGCTGTTTTTGTTTACGCGAACCGGCACGCGGATGACGCACACCGGCGTGACCATCGGCGGCGGTGAGGAAATCGACGCCCGGGGACACGCCTACGGGGTGGTGCAGCGCCGGATTGCCGATACGTCGTTTACGCATTGGGCGCGGCTGGCGGTGGATGATGACACGCCGACGCAGGCAGCCCCTGAGCCGACCGGAGAAACGCGGCGGCAGCTTTCTTATGGCATGCAGGGCGAAGCGGTCAAGGCCATGCAGGAAAGGCTGATCGAACAGGGATACTCGCTTGCTCCCTATGGGGCGGATGGCCATTTCGGCGCGGTGACGCTGGCTGCCGTCCGGCTTTTTCAGCGGCGGGAGGGGCTCGCTGTGGATGGCATTGTCGGGCCGAAGACATGGGCGGCGCTTGAGGGCGCCAATGCGTAGAAAAAGCATGGATTGAAATCGGAAAAAGGCCGGAGCGGAAAGCTCCGGCCTTTTGCGCGGGATCAGGCTTGCAGCAGACCGGCCGCACGAAGGTTGGCCAGCAGCAGATTGAACTGGGCAAGGACGCCGGTTTCTTCCGTCGCATCGGCGACGGGCGCGGCGGGCTCGACCACGCCGGCAGGGCCGGTCGGTCCGGTCGGTCCGGTCGGTCCGGTCGGTCCCGTTGGTCCCGTCGGTCCGGTCAGACCTGTCGGACCAGCCGGCCCCGTCGGTCCGGTCAGACCTGTCGGACCAGCCGGCCCCGTCGGTCCGGTCAGGCCTGTCGGTCCCGTCGGTCCTGTCGGTCCTATCGGCCCGGTCAGACCAGCCGGTCCAGTCGGACCCGCCGGTCCGGTCGGTCCGGTCAGGCCCGTCGGTCCGGTTGGTCCCGTCGGTCCGGTCAGACCAGCCGGTCCAGCAGGTCCAGTCGGACCCGTCGGTCCAGTCAGGCCCGTCGGTCCGATTGGTCCCGTCGGTCCCATTGGTCCGTCTGCGCCGATGGGGCCCTGAGCGCCCTGCGGCCCCTGAGGACCGGTCGGGCCGGCGGGGCCCGTCGCGCCGGCAATACCCTGCGGCCCCTGAGGTCCGACAGGTCCCTGCATGGGATTGGGCATGCAGGGGTTGGGACGGCTGCAGCCGTTTTGCTCGCAGCTGGAGCAGCCAAAGCGCGATTGTCCGCTTTGGCCAGCGACATAATACGGCAAGAGCGACACCTGCTTTCATCGGAAATGGAACAAAGGCGGGGAACTTGTTTGCGGTTCCCTGGCATACTCTATGCGTGACGGCGGTAGGATGTGTGAGAAAAGAACCGGGAGGAGAGAAGATGGAGATATCGCTGTGCATGATCGTACGCAATGAAGAAGGCTGCCTGGATGCGTGTCTTCAGAGCGTGCTCGGGGCGGTGGATGAGATCGTCATTCTGGACACGGGATCGACGGACGGTACAAAGGACATTGCGCGAAAATATACGGACAGGGTCTATGACTACGTCTGGGAGGACGATTTTTCCGCGGCGCGCAATGCGTCGCTCAGCCTTGCGCGCAAGCCGTATCTGCTTTGGCTGGATGCGGACGACGTGCTCGATCCGCCGGAGCGCGAAAAGCTCATCGCGCTCAAGCGAGAGCTGAACGGGGAGATCGACGCGGTGATGATGCCCTATCAGTACAGCTCCAACCGCGATGGAACGCCGTCTCTTGTGTTCGACCGGGAACGCATCATCCGCCGGGACGCGGGGTTTTCGTTTTCCGGCGTGGTGCATGAGGCGATCGCCGTGCATGGGAACGTCGTCCGGGAGGACATCGTCATCCGGCATACGGGAGAGCACGGCCAAAGCAGCAGCCGAAGAAACCTGATGCTGTATGAACGGGCGCTGGCGCGCGGAGCGGCGCTTTTTCCAAGGGATCGGTATTACTATGCGCGGGAGCTGAAAAATGCGGGCAGATACGAATGTGCGCTGGAGGAGTTCGGCGCGTTTTTGCAGGAGGACGGATGGGCCGAAAACCGGATCGACGCGCACATCCAGCGGGGGGAATGCTGCCGTCTGCTGGGGCGGTATGCGCAGGCTCATGCGGCGTATTTCGCCGCGCTGGACGAAGGAGAACCGAGGGCCGAGGCGCTGTGCGCGCTGGGCGCATGCCTGCTGGAGGAGGGGCGGCTCGACAGCAGCGCGCTGTGGTATCGCGCTGCGCTTCTTTGTCCGAAGCCGAAGGAGAAGGGGGCGTTTGTGTCCCCGGATGCGTACGGCTATATACCGCTGATGCAGCTGTGTGTGATCTACGATCGGATGGGGCTGACGCGGCTGGCTGCGCAGATGAACGAGCAGGCGCTGCTCTTGCGCCCGGGGGACGAGCATGCCCATATCAACAGAGCGTATTTTGCAGATAAGCTGAGAAAAGATGGAGATGGAAAAAAACACCCGGGGAAATCCTGACAGGGAGGCGGAAGCGACGAAAAGATGGATGGCGGGGCTTTTCATTGCCCTCTTTTTTATGTATAATCAAGGTGGAGCTTTGGCGCAGGGCGAGACCAGCGCCAGAGCGGCGTGTATTCTGGAGCAGGAGACAGGCCGCGTGCTCTTTTCAAGCAACATGCATGCACGGCTGCCGATGGCCTCGACGACAAAGGTCATGACGGCGCTGCTGGCGATTGAACGCGGAAACCCCGGCGACAGGGTCGTCTGCTCAGGGAATGCCTTCGGCGTGCCCGGCACGTCGATCTATCTGCAGGAGGGCGAATCGCTTACGCTTGAGCAGATGCTCTTGGGGCTCATGCTCGCGAGCGGAAACGACGCGGCGGTCGCGATTGCCGAGCATATCGGCGGAAGCCTTGCACAGTTTGTGGAGATGATGAACAGCCGCGCGAGGGAAATCGGCGCGGTGAACACGCATTTTGCCAACCCGCACGGTCTGCCGGATGATGCGCACTATACCACGGCGTATGATCTGGCGCTGATTGCGCGGGAAGCGATGAAAAACGAGGATTTCCGCGCGCTCGTTTCGACCAGACAGGCGGGCATTCCCTGGCAGGGCAGGACGTATCAGCGGCAGTTGACCAACAAAAACAGGCTCCTCAGCGATTACGAGGGCGCCACGGGCGTGAAGACCGGCTATACGAGCAAGGCCGGGCGCTGCCTTGTCTTCGGCGCCGTGCGTGACAGGCTTGAGGTCGTCGGCTGCGTGCTTTCCTGCGGAGACTGGTTTGACGAAGCGGCCCGGCTGATGGACGGATGCTTTGATTCCTATACGATGGCGCGTGTGCTTGCGCCGACGCTGCCGGCCGGGCGCATCGCCGTCACAGGCGGCAAGGCGGATTCCTGCGGGCTGTGCGTGATGGAGGAGATCCGTCTGCCGCTTCTTGGCGGGGAATCGGCGCAGGTGGTGCTCGATATTCCGGGGAGCGTCAGCGCGCCGGTGTATCCGGGGATGCATCTGGGCACGGCGCAGGTCGTTCTGGGCGGGAAGGTCTATGCCAGCTGCGAGGTCGTCGCGGGGGAACGCGTGGATGCGGACAGAATTACGCTCGATGTGCGCCGGATTGTGGCGCGATGGGTGCTGAAAGGAACATAATACGATGAGACTGCAGAAATATATGGCCATGTGCGGCGTCGCCGCCAGGCGTAAATGCGAGGAGATCATTGCCGCCGGCCGCGTGACGGTGAACGGTCTGCTGGTCACGGAAATGGGCACGCAGGTGGAAGAGGGGGACGTCGTCGCGGTTGACGGACAGACGATTCACCCGGAAGAGGAAAAGCGCTATATTCTCTATCATAAGCCTGCGGGCGAGGTGACGACGGTCAGCGACGAAAAGGGACGGGAGACGGTCATGGATCGCTTCCGCGACTTTCCGGTTCGCGTTTATCCCGTCGGCCGTCTGGATTACGACAGCGAGGGCCTGCTGCTGTTGACCAATGACGGCGAGCTTGCCCAGCGGCTGACGCATCCGAGCTGCGAGGTGGATAAGGTCTATCTCGCGCGCGTGACGGGCAACCCGAGCAACGAGGCGATCGACAGGCTGCGCCGGGGCGTATACATGGAGGGCGACGAGCGCAGAACCTATCCGGCGGCGGTTCGCGTCGTGCGCGATGAAAACCTGTTTTCGGATATTCTGGTGACGATCCACGAGGGACGCAACCGTCAGGTTCGAAGGATGTTCGACGCGGTCGGGCATAAGGTGCTCCTGCTGCGTCGGGTGCGCTTTGGTCCGCTGGAGCTGGGCGACCTGCGCCGCGGACAATGGCGCGAACTCAGCGCGGAGGAAATCGAGCAGCTGCACAGGATGTAAGAATTCATTTTGCCAAAGGCGGAAAGATACGAGGTGACAGGATGAAGAGCGATCTGACCTGCCCGGTAGAGATCACAAAGGTGACCGTCAAACGGGAAACTGAGGATACCAAAGAAAATGAGCAGATTGTCTGTCTCATCGAGTTTTTCAATCTGTCCGACAAGGTGATTGACAGCCTGCAGATGAACATCATCTGCTTCGATGCGGACGGCACGCGCCTGGGCGGAAGGCTCGTGCGCGCCGCCGCCGCGGGCGAGCCGCGCGCGCATTTTTCGGGCGTATTCATGCCCGAACATGTGGATGGAGCCGTCCGCGTCAATGCGTCGGTCGAGAAGGTCTGGTATCAGGACGGCGTCATCTGGCGCAGAGAAGACCGCAATGTGCGCGAATACACGCCCAACGCCCTGCCGGAGGGCCGCGAGCTGGATCGGCTCCGCGCTGTTGCTGGCCCGGATGCGGCGGGCTATGCGCGCGAGGACGACATCGTCTGGATGTGCGTCTGCGGCCGCGCAAACCGCACCAGCGACGATACCTGCTGGCGCTGCGAGCGGGAAAGGGAGCAGGTACTCAGGGATTATTCCTTTGCCGCGATCGACTCGACCGCGGGCCATAAGGAGCGCGTTCTGGAGGAGCAGACCAAGGATACGCTGCGCCGCTCGAGCGAGGCGACGGTCAAGGAGCAGACGGCGATCCGCAAAAAGAGCAAAAGGCGTCTGCGTGCGGTGAAGGCTGCGGTCGCGCTGCTGGCGCTTGTCGTCTTTGCGCTGGCAATGGCGCGCTGGGGCGTGCCCTACGGCGCGAGCTGGTATGCGCAGCGCCGGATGGACGAGGGCGACCTCGCGGGCGCGAAGGAAGTGTTCCTCTTTGTCGATGCGTACTGGCCCGGCATGCTGGACGCCGGCGCGCGCGCGCAGAAGGCGGAAGAGGGAATTATTGAAGGGCTCATTACGGCGGGCTCGGATCTTCAGCTGGAGGAAGCAGCCAAGCGCGCCTCCATGCTCCCGGGCGAAGCGGCGAAGGCGCTTTACGATCGCGCTGTGATCGACAGGGCGAAGCTCGCGATCGAGCAGGGCGATACGGACAGCGCGGAAACGCTGCTTGGCGGCATTCCGCAAAACGAGGAAGCCGCGCAGCTGCTGTGTGAATTGATCTATGACATCGCGATGACGGCCCGGGAAAAGGTCAGCTATCCCACCGCGATTGCGCGCTTTGAGTCGCTCGGCGATTACGGCGATGCGCGCGAGCAGATGGAGGAATGTATCTACGATTACGGCCGTCAGCTGATGCGCGAGGGCGAGTATGCCAGCGCGCAGGAGCAGCTTCTGCTGGTTTCCGCGCGCCGTGATGCGCTGGCGCTCATTCGCCAGTGCCGCTATCAGCTTGCGCTTGAGGCACAGGAAAACGGCGATTTCTTCGCGGCGGCGCAGGCGTTTGAAAGTCTCGGCGTTTATGAGGAGGCCGAGACTCGAGCGAAGATTTGCCGGTATACGGCGGGCATGAACGCGCTGGAATCCGGGAATCTTGAATTGGCCGCCGAACAGCTGTTCAAGGCGGAGGATTATGAGGACGCGCAGGCGCGCTACGACGACGTCGCCATGACGCTGGGTTTTACCGCGCTGGAGGCGGGCGATTTCGAATCTGCAATCGAATGGCTGGAGCAGCTCCCGCGCGAGGGCGATGTGGCCGATGCGCTCGACAAGGCGACCTATGCGTATGCGCTTGAGCTGGAAAACCGCGGCATGAAGGAAGAAGCGGCGGTGGAATACGCGTCCCTTGGCGATTACGAGGATGCGCGCGAGCGCGCAAGGGCGCTGGAATACGACGTGGCCTGCGCTGAAATGGAGGCCTCGCCCGAGATGGCGCTGGGCCGTTTCGAGGGCCTTGGCAGCTATAAGGATTCGAAGGAGAAGGTGCTCGAGTGCCGCTATCGGATGGCGCGGGCGAGCTATGCCGGCGGCGATTTCGAGGAGGCCGCCGCGCAGTTCGAGGCGCTGGGCGCATACGAGGACGCCGGAAGCCAGGCGAGGCGCAGCCGCTATGCGCTGGCCAATGAACTGGCCGCAGATCTCAGGTATGACGAGGCCGCCGCGCAGTTCGAAAGCTGCGGCGCCTATCTGGACGCCGAGGATCGCACCATGCAGATGCGCTATCAGAAGGCGCAGGCGCTGGAAGACGAGGGGGACTATCCCGCCGCGGCGAAGGCCTATGCGGCGCTGGGCAGCTATGAGGACGCGAAGCTCCGCGTGGAGCGCTGCGAGGATGCATGGCTGAAGGCGCCGGCGAGCGGCGCGAAGATGGACATGGAGCTGGGCGATTACGACAGCGTGGTCGCTGCGCTTGCGCCCCTGTGGCAGCAGGAGCTGCCGGCGCGCTATGCTGAGATTCCGGAGATGTTTGTCGAGGCGAGCCTTGCGCGCGCGCAGGAGCTGATCGACACGAACCGTCCGCTGGATGCGCTCCGTCTGCTTGAGCCCATCGAAAAGGAGAGCAAGAAGGCGGATAAGCTGCTGGATGCGTACGTCTACAGAATCATCGGCAGATGGAAGGATTCGCGCGGGGTGGAATATGTCTTCCGCCGCGACGGCACCTGCTCCATCGCCGGCGAGGAACTGTATTTCGGCGGCAGCGGCTATGAAATCTGCGTGGGCAAAACGCAGTATCCGACGGAACCGGCGTATTCTGTGGTGAATCTGCGCGGCACGACGCTTACGCTGAAGGACCTTGAAACCAAGAGCAATTTCCGCCTGAGCTACCTCGGCGAGGAAGCGCAGGACGAAAAGCAGGGAGAATAACCGGACGCTTTTATGAAAAGAAAAGACATCATCATCATCGTGGCCGCGCTGCTTGCCGCGGGTGTGCTGTATGCCGTATCGCAGCTTTCGCTGGGCGCCGAGGCGTCCAGCGTGGTTGTAACGGTCGATGGCAAGGAGATGCTCCGCCGTCCGCTGGCGATGGAGAATACCTACGAAATCAGGCAGGACGACGGCAGCGTCAACGTCATTGCCGTCGAAGGCGGCGCGGTCTATATGAAGGAGGCCAACTGCCGGGACGGTCTGTGCAAGGGGATGGGCAGGATGCGCAGCCCCGCCAAGACGATCGTCTGCCTGCCGCACAGGCTTGTCGTGCAGCTGGAGGGCGATCTGCCGGAAAGCGGCGACAGCGATCTGGACATCATCATCCAGTGACGGCATGTTGCGCCGGATTTGTGAAAGGATAACCTCATGAACCCACTCAAGCGATGGCTGAGCGACGCGAAAACGCCGCCGAGCCTCAAATACGTCGATACCTGCGACGGGCTGCGCGCGATGGCTGTGCTGCTCGTCGCATGGTTTCATATCTGGCAGCAGTCGTGGCTCTTCCCGGGGCTGACGCTTTTCGGGCGTGAGATCAGCCTTGATCCGCTCGTGCGTTCGGGCTATATCTGGGTCGATATGATGATCCTCATCAGCGGATTCTGTCTGTATCTGCCCTGGGCGCGGATGCGCTATGAGGGCGGGGAAAGGCCCTCGCCGGTCGATTTTTATGTCAAGCGTCTGGCTCGCATCCATCCGTCGTATCTGCTGACGATCGCGGTGATGTTTGCCGTCGCGCTGGCGACGGACGCCTACTGGAGCCGGGAGCATATGCTGCGCGACGTGCTTTCCCATCTGACGTATACGCATATGTTCTTTTACGATGCGTATTATGCCTCGAATCTCGGCGGCGCGTTGTGGACGCTGGCGCTGGAGATGCAGCTGTATCTGCTCTTTCCGCTGATTGCGCGTGCGTTTTATAAGCTTCCCGCGACGACGTTTGCGGCGATGGTCGGCATTGCGCTGGCCTTCAGGGGCTGGGTCGGCGTGCATATTCCGGATGTTTCGCTCTGGTTCAATCAGCTTCCGGCCTATCTGGATACCTTCGCGCTGGGCATGATGGCGGCGGCTGTGCATGCGTGGATTGCGCAGCGCAGATCCAATGCTCTGACAAGGATTCTATGCTCCCTGCTCTGCTTTGTGATTGCAGCGCTGTTTTGGCAGGTGGTCAGGCGGCAGGCGGGCAATCCGGGCGTCGAGGCCATCCGCCTCGGGCAGATGAACAACCGCCTGTCGATGGGCCTTCTGGGCGCGGCGCTGCTTTTGTGCAGCGCGAACGCGGGGTTGATCCTGCGCAGGCTGCTGAGCAACAGGCTGACGAAATTCCTCGCGGCGGTGTCGCTGCAGTTCTATATCTGGCATCAGACGATCGCCGTGTGGATTCTTGAATACAGGCTGATTCCAAGCCCCTTCGAAAACCCGAACTGGGAGGGCGATCATGCCTGGCAGGTGAAATATACGATTGCCTGCTTTGCGGTATCGCTGATTGTCGCCGCGGTGCTGACCTACGGCTTTGAGCATCCGGTCGCCAAAAGGCTTTTGAAGGCCTGGAATGCAAAAAGGAAGAAAGGATAAACGCTATGCTGCATATTGGCTGCCATCTCTCCTGCTCAAACGGCTATCTCGCCATGGGCCGGCAGGCGGTATCCATCGGAGCGGATACATTTCAGTTTTTTACGCGCAATCCGCGCGGGGGCTCGGTGAAGCCCTTTGACGCGGAGGACGCGGCGGCGCTGAACGACTTCATGCGCGAGCATGATTTCGCGCCGGTGCTGGCGCATGCGCCCTATACGCTCAACGCCGCTGCGGCCGATGCGCGCGTGCGCGAATTCGCGCGGATGACCATGCGCGAGGATCTTGAGCGCCTTGCGCATATCCCGCAGGCGATGCTCAATTTCCATCCGGGCAGCCATGTGAAGCAGGGCGCGGAGGAAGGAATTCGTCTGATTGCACAGATGCTGGACGAGGTGTATACGGACGATCTGCCCACAACCGTGCTGCTGGAAACCATGGCGGGCAAGGGCAGCGAGGTCGGCAGGAATTTTGAGGAGCTCCGCGCGATCATGGATGCAAGCCGCGCGGGCGGCAGGTTGGGCGTCTGTCTGGATACCTGCCACGTTTTCGACGGCGGATACGACATCGTGAACCGGCTGGACGATGTGCTGGAGGAATTCGATCGCATTGTCGGGCTTTCCCGCCTGCGCGCCATTCATCTCAACGACAGCAAGAATACGCTCGGCAGCCGCAAGGACAGGCATGAAAAAATCGGCGAGGGCGGCATCGGTCTGGATGCGCTGACCCGGGTGATCAACCATCCGGCGCTGAAGAACCTGCCGTTCTATCTGGAAACGCCGAATGAACTGGACGGCTATGCGCGGGAGATTGCGCTGCTGCGCGGCGCATATGCGCAGGGATAAAGGAGAAAGACAAATGAGCATCAATACCGTAGGACTGATCGGTCTGGGCGCGGTCGGCGCGCTCTATGCGGACAGGCTGCTTGAAACCGGCGCTGCGCTTTCCGTGATCGTGGACGAGGGACGCAGGGAAAGATATGAATCCGAGGGCGTGTATATCAATGGCAGGCGCGTGGATTTCCCTTATGTGACGCCGAAGGATGCGGCGCCCGTGGATCTTCTGATCGTCGCGACCAAGGACGGCGGCCTGCGTGCCGCGCTCGATACGGCGCGGGACTTCATCGGACAGCATACGCTGATCGTCTGCCTGATCAACGGCGTGACGAGCGAAGGCGTGATCTGTGAGCGTTTCGGGCCGGAGAATGTGCTTTATTCTGTCGCGCAGGGCATGGACGCGGTCAAGGAGGGAAACCGCCTGACCTACGCGCACAGCGGCAAGATCGTCCTGGGCGAAAAGGAACCCGGCCCCATTTCCGGGCGCGTGCAGATGACGGCGGATTATCTGAACGCGCACGGCGTGACCTGCATGCCGGTGGAGGATATGGTGCGCCGCCAGTGGGGCAAGCTCATGCTGAACGTCGGGTTGAATCAGTCGATCATGGTTTTTGAAGGCGATTACAGCACCATTCAAAAGCCCGGCAGGCCGAGGGAGGTCATGCTCGGCGCAATGCGCGAAGCGCAGATGATTGCGGGGCTGGAGGGGTATCCCATCAGCGATGAGGAATTCGACGCCTGGGTGGCGATGGCGGACGGCCTTTCGCCCGAGGGCAAGCCGAGCATGCGCCAGGACGGCGAAGCCAGGCGCAAAAGCGAGGTTGAGCTCTTTGCCGGTACGATGGTTCGCCTTGGCAAAAAGCACGGCGTTGAGGTTCCTGTGAACGATTGGCTGTATGCGCGCGTGCAGGAAACCGAGGCGGGGTATTGACCGCTGTAAGCTGCCTGCGGGGCGTTTTGCCCGTGTCATAATCAAGGATAGGGCGGCATATTTTTGAAGCCGGGAAGCATTTTCCCGGCTTTTTCTTTTTGTTTTCATAAGTGGGTTGACAGAATGAATGGTGAAATGTGGTTTATTTTTGCATAAAATCAAAAGCTAAACTTCATTTTGTTTCGTAAATCGGCTGATTTTAGTCTAAAAATCAGGAAAAGTGAAAAATGGAAACTTTAAACATGAAATATGCTTGACAGGAGGGTTTAAGGCCTGTATAATGTGCTCATTCGCCGGGAGCTAAATCCCGGCAGGCTAAAGGAGGATTTAACCATGAAGAAAATGATCGCTGCGGTTCTCGCTATGACCCTGTGCCTGTGCGCTTTCGGCGCCCTTGCGGAGCATTTCGTGATTGCGACGGATACCGTGTTCAAGCCGTTTGAGTATACCGATGCCAAGGGCAACTTCGTCGGCATCGACGTCGATCTTCTCGCCGCGATTGCGGAAGACCAGGGCTTCACCTACGACCTCAACAGCCTCGGCTGGGATGCGGCCATCGCCGCCTGCCAGGCCGGTCAGGCCAACGGCATGATCGCCGGCGCGTCCATCACCGATGCGCGTAAGGCCAGCGGCTGGATCTTCTCCGATGGCTACTACAACGCGACCCAGTGCATGACCGTCGCGGCGAATGCGGACATCGCTTCCTTCGCGGATCTTGCCGGCAAGCCCGTCGCTGTTAAGACCGGCACCCAGGGCGCGGCCTATGCCGAGAGCCTCAAGGACGCCAACGGCTTCACCATCACCTACTTCGAGGATTCCCCGACCATGTATCAGGCAGTGCTGGGCGGCCAGTGTGCGGCGTGCTTCGAGGACACCCCGATCATGGCGGCGACCATCAAGGAAAACGGTCTCCCGCTCAAGATCGTCGAAGGCTCTGAGAACGAGGGCGCGCCCTACGGCTTCGCCGTGTTCAGCGCGGACAACCAGAACCTGATCGACCTGTTCAACGATGGTCTGGCGAACATCAAGGCAAACGGCAAGTACGACGAGATCATCGCCAAGTACCTCGACTGATTTCGATGGATCGCTGAGCATGAGGGGCACTGAAGAGGTGCCCCTTTCTTTTCCAATCACACACGTGACCTCAATTTCTGATTCATAATCCCGATGCGCCAGGAGCGCGATGGTGAATCTGCGGGCGATGCTTCCCGCGTGCAATACGAAAGGAGAACTGCCCGTGCTTCAAATCCTGAACGTTTACGGCGATCTGCTGCTGACCGCCATGGGCCAGACGCTGCTGCTGGCGCTGTGCGGCTTGTTCTTTGCCTGTATTCTGGGCCTGATCTTTGGCTTGCTGAGCGTCGTGCGCAACAAGGTCTGCAATTTGATTGCAGCTGTGTTCGTCGATGCGATCCGCGGTGTGCCGATGATCGTTCTGGCATATTTTATCTATTTCGGCGTGCCGTATCTGCTCAATACCATTCTGGGTATCGGCGGCGTGATGCTCACGGCGCTGCAGGCCGGCACGATCTGTCTGGCGCTCAACTGCGGTGCGTACATGGCGGAGATCATCCGCGCAGGCATCGAATCCGTCGACCGCGGCCAGATGGAAGCGGCGCGCAGCGTGGGCCTTCCGTATTGGCGGGCGATGCAGCGCGTCGTCCTCCCGCAGGCGATCCGCACGATGATCCCCAGCATCATCAACCAGTTCATCATCACGCTCAAGGATACGTCGATTCTCTCGGTCATCGGCTTCCCGGAGCTGGTCAACACCGCCAAGAACGTCGTCGCCAATACGTTCATGTCCTTCCAGACCTGGGCGATTGTCGCGGTGATGTATCTGGTCGTGATCACGACGCTTTCCCGCGTCGCCAAGCACATGGAAAGGAGGCTCCGCTATGGCCGTTAACAAGGACTGCGTCAAGATCCACGTCGAGCATCTCAAGAAGAATTTCGGAAAGCTCGAGGTGCTCAAAGACGTTTCGACCGATATCTATGAGGGCGAGGTCGTCGTCATTATCGGCCCCTCCGGCAGCGGCAAGTCGACCTTTCTGCGCTGTCTGAACAGGCTTGAGGAAATCACCGGCGGCGAGGTGATCGTCGATGATATGCGCATCACCGACAAGCGGATTGATATCAACAAGGTTCGCGAGAACGTCGGTATGGTGTTCCAGCATTTCAATCTCTTCGCCAACATGAACGTCCTGCGCAACCTGACGCTCGCGCCGGTGGATCTGAAGAAGGCGGACAAGGCTGCTGCGGAGGAAAACGCGATGAAGCTGCTCGCGCGCGTGGGCCTTGCGGATAAGGCGCTGGCCTATCCGTCCCAGCTCTCCGGCGGACAGAAGCAGCGCGTGGCGATTGCCCGCGCGCTGGCGATGAATCCCGACATCATGCTCTTTGACGAACCGACGTCCGCGCTCGATCCTGAAATGGTCGGCGAGGTGCTCGAGGTCATGAAGGAGCTTGCGCGCGAGGGCATGACGATGGTTATCGTCACCCATGAGATGGGCTTTGCGCGCGAGGTGGCCGACCGCGTCCTGTTCATGGATGGCGGCTATATCCTCGAGGAGGGCACGCCGGAGCAGGTCTTCGGCAATCCGCAGAATCCGCGCACACAGGACTTCCTAAATAAGGTGCTGTAACGCAAAAGGATGCGTCCGATATGGACGCATCCTTTTTGTGCAAGGGAGAATTTGCGCGAAATACCGCGCAGCTGCGTATCTTCAGGGAAGAAATGGGTACGCTGCTCCGTCTTATAGGCAGACGTTACTCAAAGCGAAGCAGATCATGCGCGACGGGCGTATAAAACAGCTGCTCGATGCGCTCCAGACAGTGCGTCTGCGCAAGGATCCACATCAGCTTGGTGACGACCGATTCGACCGTCATCGTATGCGCCTGCAGGACGCCGGGCAGGCTGGCCGCGCGGGCGCCGACCTGATAGACTGCGATGTCGCTGCCCTCGTGGGGAACCTGCGTTGTGATGACGATGGGCTTGCCCTCCCGGGTCCATGCATGCACAGCGGCGAGGAAGTCCTCCTGCTCATAGCAGGGCAGACCGCCCACGCCGAAACTCTCGATGACCAGCGCATCAAACGCGGGCAGGAGGGAAAGCAGTACGTCCGGGTTCATGCCCGGAATCAGACGCAGGACGAAGACGCGGCTGTCGAGCTTTTCATAAAATGCAGGCAGTCCTGCGGGCTTCTGCTGGCGAATGTAGTGAAGAATCTTTCCCTCGCGCAGCAGCGCCAGATCCGGATAATCAATCGAAGAGAAAGCGTTCATGGATTTGGTGTGCGTCTTTCGCGCGCGCGTGCCGCTGATGACCCTGCCGTCGAAGACGAGCAAAACGCCGTGCAGCGTATCGTCCTGCGCGGCGAGGCAGGCGTCGAAGAGGTTGCGCCTTGCGTCCGTCTCCTGGTCGTAAATGGATTTCTGCGAGCCGGTGAGCACGATGGGCTTGGCGCTGTTCTGGATGAGATAGGACAGCGCGCTGGCCGTATAGGCCATGGTATCCGTGCCGTGGGTGATGACAAAGCCGTCGTATCGGAAATAATGATCCTTCACGCAGTCCGCAATGGCGATCCATCGCTCCGGCGTCATGTTGGTGGAATCAATGTTCATCAGCTGCAGGGCGTCGATATGGCAAAGGCTGGCCAGCGCGGGCACGCAGCCGAGAATATCCTCCGCGCAGAGCTCGGGCGCGAGGCCGTTTTCCGTGGGTCGGCTGGCGATGGTGCCGCCGGTGGCGATGAGCAGGATCTGTTTCATGGAAGCGCATCCTTTCGCAGGCGGCCGCAGGGACCGCAATGTCTTCGTTGATTATACCATATCTGCGGGGAAGCAGGATATGGAAAAGAAAAGAACTTTGACGGATGACGGAGCTGGTGGTATAATAGGCGGCGGCCAGACGGCCGAAAGAGAAGGAAACAGTGCATTTGGATATACAAGACAAGGAGGACGACAAGATGAAGAAGATGATGGCCGCGCTTTTGATGCTGGCGATGATGATTCCGGCGCTTGCGCTGGCTTCCGGCCCTGTGCTTCAGGTTGAACTGCCGCAGGATGCGCAGACGATTGAAAACGTCGTATTCGATGACGGTGATTTTATCAGAACCTATCAGCTCAGCGGCGGCGCAAACGTGCGCCTTCTGCGCTATCAGGCCTTTGATATGACGATCGAGGATCTCGTGAACAGCGAATGGGTCGGCTGCACGGACGTGCGCGGGCTGGAATTGGGCAGCCTCGGCGGCTTCCCGGCCGGCGGCGTGCGCCTTTCCTATCAGGAAGAGGGCGGCGATGCGCTGAGCGTCACGATCATCCTCGTTCAGGCCGGGGATGCGACCCTCGTGTATGAGGCCGTGTATCCCAGCGCGCTGGGCGAAGCGCAGATCGAGGCGAGCGTGCAGCAGATGATCAGCACGATGGACGTCGTCGAGGGCGAGCTGCCCGGAGAGGACGATACGGCTGTGGTCGGCTGATCGGCCTGGAGACAGAATTAAAAAAACAAGCGTCCTTTCTTCTTAAAATGAGAAGAGAGGACGCTTGTGCTTTTGGGGAAAATCAGGCGCGATAATCGTCGCCGTGACGCTGGATCTGCGCGTTGAGCATGTGGATATCGCCGCAGCTCATGGTGATCACCAGATCGCCCGGCTGCCAGTTTTCGCGCAGGAACTTTTCTGCGTCGTCAAAGGTGGGTGTATAGTGAACGCTCTTGCCGGTGGCGGCGATGGCGTCCACGAGCATCGTCGCGTGGATATCGCCGGGATCCTTTTCGCGCGCGGCGAAGATGTCGGTGATCAGGATTTCATCCGCGAGGTCACAGCAGTGGATGTAGTCCTTAAAGAGCGTCTTCACGCGGGAATAGGTGTGCGGCTGCATGACAGCGAAAAGGCGCTTGTGCGGCTGATGGCTGGCGTTTTCCAGCGCGTTGCGCATCTCCGCCGGATTGTGGCCGTAGTCGGTGTAGAGCTTGACGCCGCAGACCGTACCGGTATACTCGAAACGCCTGTGCGGCGCGGCAAAGCGTCCGAGCGATTCGGCGGCGACGCCGGCCGGAACGCCGACCTCGACGCAGGCAGCCATCGTTGCCAGGGCGTGCATGGCGTTGTATTCGCCGGGCACGCTCAGCTGCACATGCGCAAGCGGCTTGCCCTCAAAGGCAAAATCGAATCCTGCGCAGCCGGTCTCGTTGTAGACGAGGTTCATCGGCCGCCACTGGCAATGCTTTCCGAAGCCGTAGGTCACGGTTTTGACCGGAAGCTTTTCAAGCGCCTTCATCACGCAGGGATCGTCGCCGTTGCCGATGCACACGCCGTCCTCCGGCAGGAGCTCGAAGAAGCGATCGAACGCATGGCAGATGTCGTCCAGATCCTTGTAAAAGTCCAGATGATCCTCCTCGATGTTGGTGACCACCGCGATGGAGGGATGGAACTGCAGGAAGCTGGCGTTGAATTCGCAGGCCTCCACGACAAAGGTTTCATGGCTGCCCACGCGCGTGCTGCCGCCGATATAATCCAGCTGGCCGCCGATATGCACGGTCGGGTCGACGCCGGCGTCGAGCAGCACCTCGGCGATCATCGACGTGGTGCTCGTCTTGCCGTGCGTGCCGCAGACGTTGATGGCGTGGCGATAGCCCTCCATCAGCTGCCCCAGCAGCGTCGCGCGTTCCATCTGCGGGATGCCCAGGCGCGCGGCTTCGGCGCGCTCAGGGTTTTCTGCGCTGATGGCGGCGGAATAGATGATCAGATCTGCGCCGTGTACGTTTTGCGCGTGATGGCCGATATGGACGCCGATGCCCTGCTCGGTCAGGGACTGCGTCATATAGGAAGCGGCGGAATCGGAGCCGGTGACGATCAGCCCCGCCTGACGGAGCATGCCGGCCAGTCCGCTCATCGAGCTGCCGCCGATGCCGATCATGTGCGCCCGCTTGCCCTTGTAATCCTTGATATGCGGCATAATTGCCTCCTTCGTGCGCGGAATCAGACCGCGTCTTGATCCTTTGTATCCATATTATACGCCAAAGCAGACGGGGCAATCAACCGGAAAACGAAAAAAAGCGCCGGGAGGAGCGGCGTGAAGATGGACGTCCGGCTGAAAATGCTTAGAAAATGCGAAAAAAGGCGGAATAGGGCTGGACGGTTTGGAAATCCTGAATTATAATAGAAAGACATTTACCGAACATTCGGATTTTGGGAATACAGGGAGGATGGAACATGGACCGCATCCGACGCAATGAGCGCCTGGCAGCCATGACAAGGATTCTGGTGGAATCCCCGAATAAAATTTTTACGCTGGGAACGTTCTGTGAAATGTTCGGCGCGGCGAAATCTACGCTCAGCGAGGATATTGATATCCTGCGCAGCGTGTTTGCGCAGTTCCGGCTTGGCCAGCTCGATACCGTCACCGGCGCGGCCGGCGGCGTGCGCTATCGTCCCGTGCTTCAGCCGGAGGACGCCTATCGCGCGGTGAAGGACCTTGCGCAGCAGCTGGCTGTGCCGGGCCGTATTCTGCCGGGCGGGTTCATCTACATGGCCGATATCCTTGCGCAGCCCGATATCGTCGAGCGCATGGGCATGATCATCGCTTCCCAGTTTTATCGTTCTGAGCCGGACTTTGTGCTGACGATGGAGACCAAGGGTATTCCGGTCGCGATGATGGCTGCCAAGGCGCTGAACGTGCCGCTGGTGATTGTCCGCAGGGATTCCAAGGTCTACGAGGGACCGGCGGTGAATATCAATTATCTGTCCGGTTCCGGCGGACGGGTGGAGACGATGAGCCTTTCCCGCCGTGCCGTGAAGGAGGGTCAGCGCGCGCTGATCGTGGATGACTTCATGCGCGCAGGCGGCACCGCGCGCGGCATGGTCGATATGATGCGCGAATTCGCCGTGACGGTTGTGGGCGTGTGCGTCCTGGTCTCCACGCAGGAGCCGTCCAAGAAGCGCCTTGAGGGCGTCAAATCCCTGCTGGTGATGGATGGCGTGGACGAGTCTTCCGGTACGGCGGCGATCCGTCCGGCGGCATGGCTTGCGCAGGCGGCCGAGCGGGCCAGACTGGGCTGAAAAAAACCGAACAATCCCATTGCATTTGAGCGGGAGCGCCCCGGGGGCGTTCCCGCATATGGCGTTTATCACGAATTTTTGAATCAAGCGGAAGCAAGGAGTATAGCGATGCATATCATCATCGGCCTGGGCAATCCGGGCAGGGAATACCATCGGTCGCGCCACAACGTCGGCTTCGACGTGATCGACGTGCTCAGCGAGAAGCTGAATATCACGCTTTCCAAAAACGCGATGCACGGTCTCATCGGCGAAGGCTTCATCGGCGGGGAGAAGGTCATGCTGGTCAAGCCGCAGACGTATATGAACCTGTCCGGCCAGTGCGTCACGGAGCTTGTCTCCTTTTATAAGCCGGATCTTGCGGATGTCATGGTCATTTTCGACGACATTGATCTGCCGCTGGGCAAGCTGCGCCTGCGCAAGGACGGCAGCGCCGGCACGCATAACGGCATGCGCTCGATCATCGGGCTTTTGGGCAGGCAGGATTTTCCGCGTCTGCGCGTGGGCGTGGGCAGGAAGCCGGAGGGATGGGATCTGGCGGACTGGGTGCTTTCCCATTATCAGACCGAGGAAGACCGCAAGGTTCAGTTTGAGGCGTTCCTGCTGGCGGCGGATACGGTGATCGACTGGGTGAAGCACGGCATGGACAGCGCGATGCGCACGGCGAACACGCCCAAGAAAGGCTAAGACGACATGCAGACCCATTTTCTGTTTGACCTGATGGCGGAGCATCCGCAGTTTGCGCAGATGCTCAAAGCGGCAAAAGACCCCGGCGCGGTGATCGCCGCCTCCGGTCTTGCCGGCGCGCAGAAGGTGCATCTGGCCTGCGCGCTCTCCCGGCATATGGGCAGGCCGCTTCTTTATTTATGCGAAAGCGAACGCGCGGCGGCGGCGGTCGTGGAGGATATTCAGGCGCTCCTGCCCGGCGGGGTGAGCCTGTTCCCGGCGAGGGAAATCACGTTCTATCAGGAAGTTGCGGCCAGCCGCGAAGTGGCCTGCAGGCGCATCGAGACGCTGCAGCGCCTGGTGACCGGTCAGTCGCGCGCCGTGGTCTGTTCCGCAGATTCGATTCTGCACCGCGTGATGCCGCGCAGCGTGTTCAGCAGGCATACCATCCGCATGAAGGTGGGCGATGTTCTGCCCACGGATGAGCTGATTGAACGGCTGCTGGCGGCGGGCTATTCGCGCGAATACATGGTCGAGGGCAGAGGCCAATTCTCCGTGCGCGGCGGCATCGTGGATATCTATCCGGCGGACAGCCTGAGCGCCGTGCGCGTGGAGTTTTTCGATGAGGAGATCGACTCCATCCGCCAGTTCGACGTGATGAGCCAGCGGTCCCAGCAGAACCTGACGGAGATCGTGATTCCGCCTGCGAGCGAAGCGCCCGTTCCCGGCGAGGGAGAGGCGGCGTTTGCCGCGCGGCTGCGCGCTGCGCTGAAGCGCCAGACCCGTGCATTAAGCAGCGGCAAGGAGCAGCAGGACGAGGCGACGCTGGCGGATCTTCCGCTGGAGGAGGGCGAGATCGCCGCGCCTGCGGCGTTCACCCGCGAAAGCCGGACGATGGAGCGCTATCAGGAGAACATCCAGAATGCGCTTGCCCAGATGGAACGCGGCGTCAGCAGCAGGTTGCTGGAAAAATACATTCACATGCTGTACGGCGGAACAGAAACCGTACTGGATTATATGACGCGCCCGATCGTCGTGCTCGACGAACCGGAGGCGCTCTTTGCGCGCATGGACAGCCGAAGCGGCGAATTCCATCAGGCGCTGCAAAGCGCGCTCGAGCGCGGCGAGGCCATCCCCGAGCAGGAGGGGCTGATTCTTGCGCGCGATAAGGCGCTGGATGCGGCCCATGCGCATACGATGCTCGCTCTGACGACAATCCTGCGCCCTGTGAAGGAGCTGCGCCCGACATGCCTTTGCCAGATGGGCGGCATGGGCGCGGGCAGTTACGGCGGCAGGACGCGGGATATGTGCGCCGACATCAGCCGCTGGCTGGCGGACGGCTGGCGCATCATGCTGCTCTCGGGTGGCAGCGCGCGCGGCGAGCGCCTTCGCCAGTCCTTTGCGGACGAGGGCATTGAGACGCGGTTTGACGAGCTGGGCGCGAAGGCACCGCTTGCAGGCGAATGCTGCATTTATCCGCTGACACTCTCCGGCGGATTCCAGTATCCGCAGATGAAGCTGGCCGTCATCGCCTGCGGCGACGTATACGGCGCAAAGGGCAGAGCGGCCAAGCGCGCCAGAGAGAAAAAAGGCAGCAAGATTTCCTCCTTCACCGACCTGAACGTCGGCGATTACGTCGTCCATGAAACGCACGGCATCGGCATCTATCAGGGCACCAAGCGCCTGACGAGCGAGGGCGCCTCGCGCGATTATCTGCTGGTACAGTATCTGGGCAGCGATAAGCTCTATATTCCGGCGGATCATCTCGACCGCCTCCAGAAGTACATCGGCGGCGGCGATGGCGCCGCGCCCAAGATCTCGCGTCTGGGCGGCAAGGATTGGGAAAAGCAGAAGAGCAAGGTTCGCGAAAGCCTCAAGGAGCTGGCGTTCGATCTGGTGAAGCTCTATGCCGAGCGCCAGAAAAACCGCGGCCATGCCTTTGGCCGGGATACCCTCTGGCAGCAGGAGTTTGAAGAGAATTTCCCCTATGAGGAGACCCCTGACCAGCTGCAGGCGACGGAGGAGATCAAGCGCGACATGGAGCGCGAGGAGCCGATGGACAGGCTGCTGTGCGGCGACGTCGGATACGGCAAAACGGAGGTCGCCCTGCGCGCTGCGTTCAAGGCCGTGATGGACGGCAAGCAGGTCGCCATCCTCGCGCCGACGACAATCCTCGCCCAGCAGCATTACAACACGCTGATGCGCAGGTTCGAGGGATTCCCTGTGGAGGCGGACGTGCTCAGCCGCTTCGCCACGCCCAAGGAGCAGAAGGAAACGCTGCGCCGGCTCAAGGAAGGCGAGATCGACATCGTGGTCGGCACGCATAAGCTGCTGGGCAAGGACGTCAAGTTCAGGGATCTGGGCCTTCTGATCGTCGACGAGGAACAGCGCTTCGGCGTTGGGCATAAGGAAACGATCAAGAACATGAAAAAGACGGTCGACGTGCTGACCATGTCCGCCACGCCGATTCCGCGCACGCTGCACATGTCCATGGTCGGCATCCGCGATATGAGCCTGCTGGAGACCCCGCCGCAGGCGCGCTATCCCGTGCAGACCTACGTCATGGAATATCAGGACAGCGTCATCCGCGACGCCATCCTGCGCGAGCTGGGCCGCGGCGGTCAGGTCTTCTTCCTGTATAACCGTGTTGGCTCGATCGACAGGTGCTATGCGCAGCTGCAGAAGCTCGTGCCCGAGGCGCGCATCGCCATCGCGCATGGACAGATGCGCGAGAATGCGCTGGAGGACGTCATGATGGACTTCAGCCAGCAGAAGTTTGACGTCCTGCTGTGCACGACGATCATCGAATCGGGTCTGGATATTCCGATGGCCAACACGCTGATTATCTACGACGCCGATCACTTCGGCCTGTCGCAGCTGTATCAGACGCGCGGCCGCGTCGGCCGCAGCAACCGCCTGGCCTATGCGTATTTCACCGTCCGCCCGGGCAAGGTGCTCTCCGAAACGGCGCAGAAGCGTCTGGACGCCATCCGCGAATTCACGGAGTTCGGTTCCGGCTTCCGTATCGCGATGCGCGATCTGGAGCTGCGCGGCGCGGGCAACCTGCTCGGCCCGCAGCAGAGCGGTCATCTGGCGAACATCGGCTATGACCTGTACTGCAAGCTGCTGGAGGAGGCCGTCCTGGAGGCGCAGGGCCAAGAGCCTGTCAAAAACCGCGACATTGAGACGCGCATGGACGTGCATGTCAACGCCTATCTCCCGGCGGAATACGTTACGGGCGACAGGCAGCGTCTTGAGGTGTATAAGCGCATCGCGTCCATCCGCACGGCGGAGCAGCGCGACGACATCGAGGACGAGCTGATCGACCGCTTCGGCGACGAGCCGGGGTGCGTCGCGAATCTGGTCGCTGTCGCCTATCTCAAGGCGATGTGCATGCGCATCGGCGTGGATCGCGTGATCCAGGCGGATGGCCGCATGGAGATGCGCTTTGCCGCCAACGCCCAGCTTGACGGCGAAAAGCTCTTTAAGGCCCTGCAGGGTTTCGATAAGCGGCTGACGCTCAACGCTGCGCTGCCTGTGCGCCTTGTGCTCGCGGACCGCACGGTCAATAAGGAGGACATGCTCCATCTGGCAACGAAGGTGATGGAGCGCCTGCTCGCGCGCATGGGCATGTAAGCGCCGGTTCGTCCTGTAATTATGAATTCTTTGTTAAGCGGGTTGCATTTTCGTCTGCGATCGGGTATAATACGCGGAGTAGAATGTGATGACGGATGGAACTCATGCAATGCGAGGGTGTGAACCATGTCAGGGCCGGAAGGCAGCAGCATTAAGCATTGTATCGTGTGTGCCGTGGGAATTTTCTGCCCCGAGCATTCTACGCTTGAGCATTTTCAGCGCCGGAAGATTCCGGCGCTTTTTATATGCGCGTCGGCCGGGGCCTAAATTTGTCCCGGTCAGTAGCTGATGGACATAAATTGTGTTACAATAAAACCTGATTTGATGGAAGTCCGGAGGAATGGATAATATGAAGGTAGGTCTGGTGCTCGAGGGCGGCGCCATGCGCGGCATGTATACCGCCGGCGTGCTCGACAGCTTTATGGATCACGGCGTGGATGCGGACGGCATCGTCGGCGTATCGGCCGGTGCGTGCTTCGGCTGCAATCTGTTTTCCGGGCAGCGGGGTAGGGTGCTGCGCTATAACCAGCGCTTTGCCGGCGATCCGCGAAACGTCAGCATCCGCTCGCTGATCACGACCGGCGATATCGTCAACAGGGAATTTGCATACTATGTCGTACCGACGAAGTACGACGTCTTCGATGAAGCGGCCTTCGAAGCGCACGGCGGCGAATACTGGGTCGTCGTGACGAATGTCGAAACCGGCGAGGCGGAGTACATGCAGATGCATCATCTGCTTGCCGATATCGAGATGATGCGCGCCAGCGCGTCGATGCCGTTCTGCTCGAAATTTGTGCCCATCGATGGCAGGAACTATCTGGACGGCGGCATTGCCGACAGCATTCCCGTTATGCGGGCGCTTGAGATGGGCTACGACAAGGTGATCGTCGTGCTGACCCAGCCGCTGTCCTATCGCAAAAAGCCCATGAACAAGGCGCTGATCCGCGCATTTTATCGCAAATACCCGAACCTCTGCAAAACGCTGGAGGAGCGCCATGCGCGCTACAACGCGCAGGTCGAGGAGGTCATTCGCCTTGAAAAGGAAGGGAAGATCTTCGTCATCAGGCCGGATGAACCGCTTGATATCAAGCGGCTTGAAAAGGATCCGGCAGAGCTGGCGCGCGTGCATGGCATCGGCCTTGCCGACGGCAATGCATGCATGGAGGCGCTCAAGGCTTATCTGGCCCGATAAACAATTTACAGAAAAACTCTCCCGAATGATTTGTCCGGGAGAGTTTATTGATTGCTCTGATACACATGTCATCATACAAATAGGCAGATAAACCGGAATTACGTTAAATATTTTTCGAATGCTTTATGAGGATCAAAATGAAAATCCTTAAAAAACAAAACAAGCCAAATTAAATAGGCAGGGATAGCCATATATGGCGTTATGAAAGACAGAACTGCTCCTATCAACATAATAGCCGACCATATAAAACACTGATTTCTTACATCGCGAGAAATACCAGCCTTATCGTACAATGCTTGTTCTTTTCGGGATAAGGAATTAAAGCCTGAAACAAATCTGGCAGCCCGTTCTTTATATATCGCAAATAGCACGCCTATAAGTGCAAATGGAATAACTAAAACTCCGCATGTGTAAAAACCTATGTTCATGATGGTTCCCCTTTGCAGAATGATGATATACCGGATATATTGGGATGCAACTATGCGTCATGCGCGTCCATCTCGTCCAGCAGCCTTGCCGCCGTCTCCACAAACATGACGCACGGGCGCACCTTGTAATACTCCGCCGTGCGCGCGCTGGGATCCTTTTTGAGCGTACCAAGATGCGCAAGCAGCTCCCGGCAGACGATGGTGGTATGCTCGGCTTTGAAGGAATCAATGAGCTTTCGGGTACGTGCATAGTGCGCCGTCTTCACATCCAGATTGCCCACCTCGCTGTAGCCCCATTTCATGCCGGCGGCCATCAGCATGCCGGAAACCGCGCCGCAGGTTTCGCGCATGCCGCCCATGCCGCCGCCGAAGGACGAGGCGAGGCGCAGCGCCGTATCGTGGTCGATGCCAAAGTCATCCGCAAAGGCAGCAAAAACCGCCTGCGAGCAGCTGCAGCCGGAAAGAAAGAGTTCGCGGGCTTTCTGGGCGTGATCCATGGAAAAGACCTCCTTGCGTTGCTTCATTCACTATAGATCGATAGGACAAAAATGTCAATATACGATGAAATCAGCAAACGCCTCTTTTCTTTGCGAAAAAATGATGGTATAATGGATCAAATCCAAGGAGCCTTTAATTCGATCCCGTGAGGTCGGCAAGGCGGCAAATGGCATAACTGCATGCATCAGACGATGTTTCCGGCCCCGTGCCGGTGATTTGCCCTGTCCCGACTTTTGGGACAGGGTATTTTTGTATGAAGAAAAGGGGCGAGAATACGTGGCAGTCAAGCTGGAATTCAAAGCGGACATCATGGACGAGCAGGGCGTAAGGCGCGCGCTTCGCCGCATTGCCCATGAGATCATCGAGAACAACCGCGGCGTGGAGGGCCTTACGCTGGTGGGCATTCAGCGCAGAGGCGTCGTGCTGGCGAAAATGCTGCGCGATCTGATCGAGGAGGTCGAGGGCATCAGGCTGCCGATGGGCGTGCTGGATATCACGTTCTATCGCGACGATCTGTCGATCCTCACCGAGCATCCCGTTGTCAACACGACCGACCTGCCCTTCCAGGTGCAGAACGCCAGGATCATCATGGTTGACGACGTGCTCTTCTCCGGCCGCACGGCGCGCGCGGCGATGGACGCGATCTGTGACATGGGCCGCCCGGCGCTGATTCAGCTGGCGGTGATGGTCGACCGCGGCCACAGGGAACTGCCCATCCGCGCGGACTATGTCGGCAAGAATCTGCCCACGAGCAAAAGCGAGATGGTCGGCGTGAATGTGCCGGAGATCGACGGCGCGCTGAACATCGTCCTCTACGAGAAGAAGAAAGGCGAGTGATACCGTGATTTTCAAGAGAAAAGACCTGCTCGGTCTGGATGGCGTCAGCCGCGAGGAGATTCAGGAAATCCTCGATAACGCGATGACGATGCGCCAGATCGTGCGATCCAGCAACAAGAAAACCGCGCATCTGCAGGGCAAGTCCATCGTGACCCTGTTCTATGAAAATTCCACCCGCACCCGCATGTCCTTCGAGCTGGCGAGCAAGTACATGTCCGCCGCCGCGGCGAATATTTCCGCCAGCGCGTCCAGCGTCGCCAAGGGCGAGACGCTGATCGACACCGGCGTGACGCTCGACCAGATGGGCACCGACGTCATCATCCTGCGCCATCCGATGTCCGGCGCGCCCGCGCTGCTGGCCAAGCATGTGCGCTCTTCCATCATCAACGCCGGCGACGGCATGAACGAGCATCCGACGCAGGCGCTGCTGGATATGCTGACCATGCAGGATCATATCGGCAGCCTGGACGGCATCAAGGTCGCCATTTGCGGCGACGTCATGCATTCCCGCGTCGCGCGTTCCAACATCTACGGTCTGACGACCATGGGCGCGAAGGTCGTCCTCTGCGCGCCGCCGACGCTCATCCCGGTGCATATCGAGAAGCTGGGCTGCACCGTCGCGCCGACCATCGAGGACGCCTGCGAGGGCGCCGACGTCGTGATGGGCCTGCGCATCCAGCGCGAGCGCCAGCAGAAGGGCCTGTTCCCGTCCGTCGCGGAATACTGCGACAACTGGGAGATCACGCCCGAGCGCGTGGCGCTGGCGAAGAAGGACGCGCTGGTCATGCACCCGGGCCCGATGAACCGCGGCGTGGAAATCGCTTCCAGCGCGGCGGACAGCCCGCAGTCCGTCATCAATCAGCAGGTTGAAAGCGGCGTCGCCGTGCGCATGGCGCTGCTGTATATGCTCACGAGGAGGGAGGCGTAATGATGGTGGGTTCTATGCTTATCCGCGGCGGCCGCGTGATCGATCCGAAGAACGGCGTCGACATGGTGGCGGACGTCCTCGTGGAAAACGGAAAGATTGCAAAGATTGAAGAAAACATTTCCGCCGAAGGCATGCAGGTGATCGAAGCAGCCGGCAGGGTCGTTGCGCCGGGCTTCATTGATATGCATTGCCATCTGCGTGATCCGGGGCAGGAATACAAGGAAGACCTGATTTCCGGCACGAAGGCGGCGGCGCGCGGCGGCTTCACCGGCGTGTGCTGCATGCCCAACACCCATCCCGTGAACGACAACGCCGCCGTGACGCGCTACATCCTCGAGAAGGCACAGTGGCAGGGCAGCGGCGTGCATGTCTATCCGGTCGGCGCGATTTCAAAGGGCCTTGAGGGCAAGGAAATGGCGGAGATCGGCCGCATGAAGCAGGCGGGCATCATCGCGATCTCCGATGACGGCAGGCCGGTCGCCAATTCCAATCTGCTGCGCCTTGCGATGCAGTATGCCGATTATTTCAATGTGTTCGTCATGAGCCACAGCGAGGACAAGAACCTCGTGGGCGACGGCGTGATGAACGAGGGCTTTATTTCCACCAAGCTGGGCCTGCCGGGCATCACCCGCGCGGCGGAGGAGGTCATGATCGCGCGCGATATCCTCGTCGCGGAGGCGGAGGGCAAGCGCATCCACCTGTGCCATGTTTCCACCAAGGGCGGCGTGCAGCTGGTGCGCGAGGCGAAGAAGCGCGGCGTCCGCGTGACGGCGGAAACCACGCCGCATTACATCGGTGCGACGGACGAATGGGTCATCGGCTACGACAGCAACTGCCGCGTCAATCCGCCGCTGCGCGAGGAGAGCGACAGGCAGGCCTGTATCGCCGGTCTTGTCGATGGCACGCTCGACTGCATTGCGACCGACCATGCGCCGCATCATCAGGATGAAAAGAAGGTCGAATTCCATATCGCCGCCAGCGGCATCAGCGGCTTTGAGACGGCCTTCTGCGTGAGCTATACGGAGCTTGTGCGTGCGGGTCATATGACCCTGCCCCAGCTGATTGAGAAGATGAGCACGAAGCCGGCGCAGCTGCTCGGCGTGCCCGGCGGCGAGCTGACCGTGGGCGCTGCGGCGGATATCGTCATCCTCGATCCGGAGAAGGAAATCACGGTCGACGCGGAGAAGTTCGTCTCCCGCGGCCACAATACGCCGTTCCACGGCAGGACGTATTACGGCGCCGTTCTGGCGACGATCGTCGGCGGCCGCGTGATCGACCAGCAGTATTGATTTTGCAGGATCCGCTTCATTCAGTCTGATTCATTCAATCTGATGAGAGATGAACAAGAGAAAACAGGAGGAAGAACGCTATGAATATCATGGACAAGCTCTATAACCGCATCAGCGAACTGAAGAACCCGACCGTCGCCGGTCTGGATACCCGCATCGAGTATCTGCCGGAGAGCTTTGTGGCGGAGATCATGCCGGAGGGCATCAAGTCCTTCGAGGACGCCGCCGAGGCCGTCTATCAGTACAACGTCCGTCTGGTCGATGCGCTGTATGACATCGTGCCGGCGGTTAAGGTGCAGGTTGCGTATTACGAGATGTACGGCGCGGCGGGCATGGTCGCCTTTGAAAAGACCATGGCCTATGCCAAGTCGAAGGGCATGATCGTCATGGCCGACGTGAAGCGCAACGACATCGGCGCGACCGCCGCCTGCTATGCCAACGCCTATGTCGGCAAGACGCCGATGCCCTATGGCGAGGAGCAGGCCTTCTCTTCCGATATCGCGACCATCAACCCGTATCTGGGCGTGGACGGCATCAAGCCGTTCGTGGACGCCTGCGCGGCGAATGGCACCGGCGTGTATGCGCTGGTGAAGACGAGCAACAAGTCCTCCGGTCAGCTCCAGGATCTGCGCTATGAGGACGGCCGCACGCTGTATGAGGCCGTGGCGGATCTGGTCGAGGAGTGGGGCGAGGAGACCCGCGGCGAGACCGGCTATTCCGTGATCGGCGCTGTCGTCGGCGCGACCTATCCGGAGCAGGGCACCAGCCTGCGTGCGCGCATGCCGCATACCTTCTTCCTCGTGCCGGGCTATGGCGCGCAGGGCGCGACCGGCAAGGACATCGCCGGCTGCTTCGATGCGAACGGCAACGGCGCGATCGTCAACGCTTCCCGCTCCATCCTCACCGCGTGGAAGAAGCAGGAGGGCGTGGCCTTCGATGCGGCTGCCCGCAACGAAGCGATCCGCATGCGCGAGGATCTCTGCGCGAGCCTCAAGGAAATGGGCAAGGAAATCAAGTAAGGCTTTTGCGTCGGCGGGCGGCATGTGTCCGCCCGCCGATATGTGTAAAGGAGAATACTTATGAAGGATATTGACGCCAAGGTTCTGTCCTCGGATGTGCTCGCCGAGGGGTTGATCCGCATCATTCTCCATGCGCCGGAGATTGCAAAGGACGCAAAGCCCGGTCAGTTCATCCATATGCTCGTGCCGGATCATGCGCATGTGCTCCGCCGTCCGATCAGCCTGATGGCCATGGACGCCGAAGCCGGCACCCTGACGCTGGCCATCCAGCCCAAGGGACGCGGCACGGAATTGATCTGCGCGCTTCGCGAGGGCGAAAGCGTCAAGTGCCTCGGCCCGCTGGGTACGGGCTTTGATGGAAAGGGCGCGGAGACGATTTACTTTGTCGGCGGCGGCGTGGGCGTCGCGCCGATCTGCGGCGCGATGGACGGCTTTGCGACGGAGTCTTCCTGCGCGTTCTTCGGCTTCCGTACGAAGAACCATGTCTACGGCATGACGCAGGCTCCGTGCCGGGTGGTTGCCGTCAGCGACGACGGCTCCATCGGCGAGAAGGCGCTGGTCACCAAGCCGCTGCTGGAGGCGATTGCCGAAAAGCGTCCGGACCTGATCATGGCCTGCGGCCCGACGCCGATGCTCGCCGCTGTGCAGAAGATCGCAAACGACATGGATATTCCCTGCCAGCTCTCCCTGGAGGAGCGCATGGGCTGCGCCATCGGCGCGTGCCTGGGCTGCAATGTGAAGATCGTCAGCCCGGACGGCAGCTGGACGTATAAGCGCGTATGCAAGGACGGCCCTGTGTTTGACAGCAAGGAGGTGGCTTTCGGTGGCTGATCTGTCTCTCAATCTGTGCGGCGTGCACCTGAAAAATCCGATCATCGCTGCGAGCGGTACGTTCGGTTTCGGCCGCGAATACGACGAGCTGTACGACATCTCCCAGCTGGGCGGCATTTCCGTCAAGGGTCTGTGCCTCGGCGGGCGCATGGGCAACCCGCCCTCCCGCCTGACCGAAACGCCCAGCGGCATGCTCAACTGCGTCGGCCTGCAGAACCCGGGCATCGAGAGCTTCATCGAGAACGATCTGCCGTGGCTGCTTGAAAAGGACGTTGCGGTGATTGCCAATTTCTTCGGTACGTCCATTGAGAATTACTGCCGTGCGGCGGAGGCGTTTGCCGGCACGGGCGTGCATATGCTGGAGATGAACATCTCCTGCCCGAACGTGCACGACGGCGGCGTGGCCTTCGGCGTGAAGCCGGAGAGCGTCTACGAGATCACCAAGGCGGTCAAGAGCGTCAGCGAGCAGCCGCTGATCGTCAAGCTCACGCCGAACGTATCCGACATCACCGAGAATGCCATCGCCGCGCAGGAAGCCGGCGCGGATGCGATTTCCCTGATCAACACGCTGACGGGCATTGCGGTTGACGTGCATAAGCGCAAGATGATTCTGGCGAACAACACCGGCGGCCTGTCCGGTCCGGCGGTTCGTCCTGTGGCGCTGCGCATGGTCTGGCAGTGCGCCAAAAAGGTCAGCATCCCGATCATCGGTCTTGGCGGCATCGAAACCGGCGAGGACGCTGCGGCGTTCATGCTCTGCGGCGCGAAGGCCGTGCAGGTCGGCACCGCGAATTTCACCGATCCGTTTGCCTGCCCGAGGATTGCCGGGGAGCTGAATGCGTACTGCGATGCGCAGAAGGTCGGCAATGCGCAGGAGCTGGTCGGCACGCTGAAGTCTTATTGATCAAAAACATTCTGTGTAAATACAAACGCCTTCCATCCCGCGCGGGGTGGAAGGCGTCGTGTATTTTGATGGAGATCGGCCGGATTACAGCGTGACGATGCCGGCGTCGACGAGGCGCTGCAGGCTCATCAGGATGCCGAGCTTGGCGTGCACCCACGTCAGGCCGCCCTGGAAATAGACGGCGTACGGCTCGCGGATGGGGCCGTCGGCGGAGAGTTCGATGGAGCTGCCCTGGATGAACGCGCCGGCCGCCATGATGACCTGATTGTCGTAGCCGGGCATGTCCCACGGCACCGGGGTGACGTAGCTGTCCACCGGCGCGGCGGCCTGAATGCCCTCGCAGAAGGCGCACATCGCCGCCTCGCTGCCCAGTTCCACGGCCTGAATGATGTCATGGCGCGGCTCGGTGGCGTTGGGCACGCAGCGGAAGCCGAGCTTTTCGTAAATGTTCGCCGCGAAGATCGCGCCCTTAAGCGCGCCGGAGACGACGGTCGGGGCGAGGAAGAAGCCCTGATACAGGGACGTCATCAGGCCGAGATTGGCGCCGACCTCCTGGCCAAGGCCCGGTGCAGAGAGGCGATAGGCGCAGCGGTCGACGCACTTCTGCGTGCCGCAGATGTAGCCGCCGATGGGCGCGAGGCCGCCGCCGGGATTTTTGATCAGGGAACCGACGATCATGTCCGCGCCGAGATCGCTCGGCTCGATGATATCGACGAACTCGCCGTAGCAGTTGTCGACCATGCAGATGATGTCGCTGCGGATACCCTTGATGAAGGCGATCAGCTTGCCGATTTCCGCGACGGAAAGCGTTGGGCGGGTGGCGTAGCCCTTGGAGCGCTGGATGGTGACCATCTTGGTCTGCGGCTTGATCTTCGCGCGGACGCCCTCGTAGTCGATGGAGCCGTCCGGCAGGAGCGCTACCTCGTCATAGGTGACGCCGTATTCCGCCAGGGAACAGGCGCTCTTGCGGATGCCGATGACTTCCTCGAGGGTATCATACGGACGGCCGACGGGGGAGAGCAGCTCGTCGCCGGGGAGGAGGTTGGCGCTCAGCGCGACGGCCAGCGCATGCGTGCCGCAGACGATATTCGGGCGGACGAGCGCAGCCTCGGTATGGAAGCAGTCGGCATAGACGCGCTCGAGCGTATCACGGCCGACGTCGTTGTAGCCGTAGCCGGTCGTTCCGGCAAAGCAGCCCGCGTTCACGCGGTTTTTCTGCATGGCGGCGATGACCTTCGCCTGGTTGTATTCCGCGACCTGATCAATCGCGTCGAAGCGTTCGCGCAGGGAGGAAAGGATTTCCTCGCCGAAGCGATAAACCTTTTCCGAAATACCGAGCGAAGCGAACATCTGCATGTTGTCAGCCATGGGTGATTCCTCAATTCTTCTTCATTATATGTTCTTGAAACCTGCGGGGTACAGCATAGCAAAACACACAGGGGATGTCAAGTGAGCTGCGAAAAAAATGAAAAAAACTGTTGACAGAAAGCGAGGGTTCATGTATAATAAGTCTCGTGCTTGAGATGAGCGGATGTTTCCGGCGGAGTGTAGCGCAGTTTGGTAGCGCACGTGCTTTGGGAGCATGGGGTCGCAGGTTCGAATCCTGTCACTCCGACCATTTCTCTTAGGCCTATGGTGAATGGCCCCGTGGTCAAGAGGTCAAGACACCGCCCTTTCACGGCGATAACAGGGGTTCGATTCCCCTCGGGGTCACCATTTTCTTTTCTTGTGTGTGTTCTTCAGGGGCCTTTAGCTCAGTGGTCAGAGCAGGCGGCTCATAACCGCTCGGTCCGGGGTTCGAAACCCTGAAGGCCCACCAATTTTATACGGCGCGGTAGTTCAGTCGGTTAGAATGCCAGCCTGTCACGCTGGAGGTCGAGGGTTCGAGCCCCTTCCGCGTCGCCATTTTTTTGCCTTGGTAGCTCAGTCGGTAGAGCAGTAGA
>JAFSCW010000016.1 GCA_017436605.1 Clostridia bacterium
AAAATCGCCTATCCTTTCTTACTTTAGTGGCTGGACACCTCTATTGTAACGGATAGGCGATTTTATTTGTATAACTTCTTGTCTCCACCCGCATAGCGGGTGGGTTTCTGTTTCGCTTCGCTCAACTGCCTGAAGGCGTACGCAAAAGCGCCCGCACAGACTGACGGTCTGTGCGGGTGCTTTTCTTTATGATGATGAACTTACTGCGCTTTTTCAACGAAGCCCACGTCGATGTTTCTGAGCGCCTGACCGGACCTGAGCGCGAAATGCTCGCTGACGCCCGTTTCAGGATCCGTATCGCTGTCGATTTCTCCCAGCGGCTCGCCGAACCTGAAGGTCAGCACATCGCCCTCGGCAAGCTCCACCCGCAGCGCATACAGACCGGGACGAAGCGCCTCAAAGCTGTAATAGCCGTATTCGTCGCTTTGCAGGGTCTCTGCCGGCTCATAGCTGCCGTCTTCGAGAATGGTCAAAAGCGTCAGCGTCACGCCCGGAATCAGCGGCTCCTTGTAATCCTGAAGACCGTTTCCGTTCGTATCCAGCCAGACCGTATCGCCGATTCTGCCCGGCAGGATGCCGCCGATGTTGGCCGTCTTTCTTTCGCCCATCGCAAGGGCAAAGACGTCCGTTTGTCCCACGCTGCCCGGGACGACCGGCGCGATGGAACCTTCCTCATCGCCGGTGCAGTCCGTCAGCAGGACGCCGTCCTCCAGCGTGAAGCGCAGGGCATAGCGGCCGCTGCGCAGGCGCAGGAAGGCATAGCGGCCGTCCTCTTCGCTGTCCACAGCGTCGATTACGCGTCCGTTTTCGTCCATCAGCTCGATCAGGACGCCCGGCATGGCCGCCTCTTCCTCGCCGATGCTGCCGGATACATCCTCGTCCATCCATGCCCGTCCGGAAATCTCCGCTGCATGCACGACAGACACCGGATCCATCGGCTGCTGCTGGCCCATCGCCAGCGTGTATTCGCCGGTTTCGCCTTCCATGGCGTCCTCTTCGGTCAGCTTCAGCTGAACGCCCCTTGCAAAGAGCGTATCCTCATCGAGGGCAAAGCGCAGGCGATACGTTCCCGGCCGCAGCATATCAAAGCTGTATGCACCGTTTTCGTCCGTCCTCGTGCTGGCTACGGCGGTACCGCCCTGCATGGCGGTGATGACCGCGCCGGAAAGTCCCGCTTCGCCGGTTTCAGCCATGCCGTTCTCGTTGCTGTCGACGATGACGCTGCCGCTCATCCTGGCAGGGATGATGGCGCCGATTTCCATGCCGGTTCTGCTCTCACCCATGGCCAGCGCAAAGCTTTCCGACTGTGCCATGTCCGCATCCACATCGGCAATCGCGCCGCCGCAGGTGAAGATCATTCCCTCCGGCAGCGTCACGCGCAGGCTGTATTCGCCCATGCGGACAAAACCGATTTCAAACGCGCCGTGCTCATCGGTCTGCGCCGTCTGTGCAGTCTGCTTCGTCTGCAGGTTCACAAGCTCGACCGTCGCGCCGGGCACGCCGCCCTCGCTATTGTCGCGTCTGCCGTTGTACGCGCCGTCCTCCCAGACAATGCCGTTCACCGAACCGACGCCCACCACGCAGGCGTCGATATCCATCCGGCTTTCACCGGAGGAAAGCGAGAACGAATCGGTCTGCGCCGTCAGGCTGTCCGCCGTTTCCACGGCGCTGACGCGCCTGCTGCCGGCAATCTTCCTGCCGAAGGCATAGCCCTGCGGCAGTTCAAAGGCGATCCTGGCGTCGCCCGGCATGATGCCTTCAAAGCGATACATGCCGTCCTCGCCCGTCGTCGCCGCATAAACCTTGCCGGCGTCTGCGCCGCTTTCCATGGTCAGAATCGCGCGCACGCCCTGCATGCCGTCTCCATCGCCCGTACGCCTGCCGTCATTTTCCTTATCCAGCCAGGCAAAGCCGCCGACAACCGCCGGCTTGAGCGCGCCGATACGCACATCGGAGATCGTGCCGCCCATTTCAAGCAGGCCGATGGACGCCTCGGCAACCAGACCGTCCTGCGGCGCGATGGACTGCGCGCCCTCGGCCGTAAACATATATCCGTCTTCCAGCGTGACGCGCAGGCTGTATTCGCCCGGCATCAGCCGTTCGAAGGAGAATTCGCCGCTGCGGATGGTTTTCTCGCTGGCAATCTCTCTGCCCTCGGCGTCCATCAGGGATACGATCACGCCGCGCAGGCCCGCTTCATCGGCGTCCATCACGCCGTCATAGCTCTCGTCCTCCCAGACAAGACCGCTGATCGAGCCCTGCGTCAGCAGACCGAAACCAATCCCCTGCGCATGCGCGCCGCCCAGCATCGTAAACGGTGCGGAATAGCCACGTCCATCGCGTTCCTCGGCAAGCGGCAGGGCGCTGCCCGCCAGCGCGCCGGAGAAGACATAGCCCTCGGGCGCAACCGTACGGATCAGATAATCGCCGGGCCTGACGCCCTCGAAGGCAAAGCGTCCTTTGCTGTCCGTCATCGCGTCGGACCTGATTATCCGGCCTGCGCCGTCCATCAGGTTCACCATGACGCCTTCCATGCCGCGTTCGGCCGGATCCTGCATGCAGTCCGCATTCCGGTCTTCCCAGATCACGCCGGAAATCGCCGCAAGACGCACGATACCCGCATGGGCCGTGTCGGTCGCCGTTCCGCTGACAGCAGAAATCAGCTTTGTAGCCGATACGTTTTCATCGCTGGCCATGACGCCGCCGCGCGTCTGGGTTCTGGCCGTGCCGGAGAAGCCGCAGCCCTGCGGCGCCGTGAAGCGGACGCGATAGCGCGCAGGCGCAAGGCCTTCAAACGCATAGCTGCCGTTGCTCGCCGAATACGTTTTGGCGATAACCGCATCGCTGCTGTCCAGCAGCTCCACCGCGATATCCGCAGCGGCGCTTTCGCCCTCGCCCATCTGCGCATCCGCATTGTCGTCATAATATACCGTACCGGAAATGGAGCCGGAGAGCATCGCGCCGATGTACATTCTCACGCCGCTCTGTCCCATCGTCAGGGTAAACGGTTCGCTCCTGCCGCTCGCCTCCGCGCTCTGCGGGACACAGCTGACCGGGTAGTTCGTCGTCTGCGGATCCACCTGACGCGTTGCGCGCCACTGTCCCGGCATCTGATAGGCAAGCACATACTCGCCCGGGCTCACGCCGGCGAAATACACGTTGCCTTCCGCGTCGGTCGTATAGGTGACGGCTTCCGCGTCCTCGCCGTTTTCAAGGCGGATCAGCGATACGCTCACATCCTCGAGATATTCTTCGTATACGCCCTTCTGGCCGTCATACTGCGTATCCTTGAAGACCGTAACCGACATCTGAGCGGGGATGGTCACGCCGGCGTCCACGCCGGACGCCTCTTCGCCCGGAGCGAGCGCAATGGTCTTCGTGCTGCCGCTCTGCGATACCGCGCCATACACGCCGGAATCCTCGCCGTAACGCGTGAACGCCCATTCGCCATCCAACTCAAAAAGCACGCTGTAGGCGTCCGGATACAGATTAGCAAAGCTGTACGCGCCCTGCTCATCCGTCGTCGTATCGGCAATCCGCTCCGCATAACCGCCGTCCTCGCGGATCAGGCTCACGCGCACGCCGGAAAGACCGGACGCATCATCGGGCATGACGCCGTCGCCGTCGTCGTCGATGCGCACGCGGCCGCTCAGCGCAGCAGCCCTGTGCAGCACGGGCGCGCCGAACACAGACGTATCGCCCTCATGGAGTTCGATCGTCTTGCGGATAACGCCATCCTCCGCCTCCCGGCAGAGATAGCCCTGCGGCAGATGCACCGTCACATCATATCGGCCCGGAAGCAGGCGGCTGAAACCAAACGCGCCCATGTCGTCCGTCATGACGACCATCGGCTCTTCCTGCGCGGCGCCCGCCATGCGCATTTCAACGCTCAGCCCGCCAAAGCCCTCCTGAACATCC
Organism: Clostridia bacterium; assembly: GCA_017436605.1. Classification (GTDB taxonomy): domain Bacteria; phylum Bacillota; class Clostridia; order Christensenellales; family Aristaeellaceae; genus Ventricola. The sequence continues at coordinate 3,919 of JAFSCW010000016.1, forward strand.
TCCGCCGTCTGTTCCAGCACAGCGCCCGAGATGCCGGCGGCATAAATGCAGCCGACATTCACAAGATGATCGGTATGATCGCCGTCAATCGTCAGCGTGCCGCTCATGCCATAGCGCGTATCCTCGACGGCGCTGATGCCATGCGCGCTGTATCGCCTGCCGCGGGAGAAGACAACCTGCTCGCCCGCATCGAATTGCACTTCATATTCGCCGCTGGAAATCGAACTGAACGCATAGCTTCCGTCCGTTCCGGTGCGCACGCTGTCGACGATGTCGCCTGCGCGGGTCATCAGCGTAACCGTCATGCCCGCATAGCGTCCGGTTTCGTCCGCGTCCATCAGGCCGTCCGCATCCTCATCAAAGAACGCCACGCCGCTGATGCGGCCGTCGCGGCCGGCGCTGACCGTTTCGAACGGACTGCCGCTATGCATCTCAAAATCAAGCGCGAGGCTGCTCCTTCGCCCGAATTCAACTTCCGTCTCGCCATGAGCTTCCAGATAGCAGGTCAGGCTCGTCCACTCCGCCTCGGCATGCATCTGTACAGCGCCCTGCGCGCTTGCCTCGACGGCAATGGACATCTGGCCCGGCATAAAGCCGCTGCCGGCAATCTCCTCGCCCGTCTCCGCATTCAGATAGGTCACACGGACAGCGCTGATGTCGTCCTGCACGTCGTCCAGGCTTACGGCGGTCGGGCCCGCAATCACGCCCGTCAGCCTCGCATCGGACGGCTGCCAGCCGCCGCCGGCAAGGCAGTACTCCACGCGCGCCTGATACGCGCCGCCCTCGTCATCGCTCACGCCCGAAAGCACGACGCTGGCAATATCCGTGCGCTCCGTCTCCCTGGAGGACACGCGGATGGTCATCTGCGGCGCATGAAGCGCATGACCGCGCTCAAATGCCGCGCCGTCAACCGTCACAAGCGTCAGACCCTGTTCGCTCGCCGCATACAGATCCACGAGCACGCCGCCATCCTGATTCTGCGGAATTCTGGCAGACGTCATCGAAGCCGTCGTGATCGTGCCGCCCTGCGCAAGATACGGCGTAATCTCCAGATCAATCTCCGGCTCGCTGCTGAGCGCATAGCCCTCTGCCGCCGTCTTCTGGCGCAGGGTGTACATGCCGACCTCAACAGCCATCTGATTGCGATAAGCTTCCTCGCCGAGCGTGAACGAAAGAATGGTCTCGCCGCCTGCATCGAGCAGCTCATACTCGCCGCCGGATACGCGGCTTCCGTCCGCCGCATCCGTCATATCAAAGCTGAAGAAGCCCCTGTCGCTGGAAACGGCGCACTCAAGAACACGCTCTTCGCCTGCGCGAAGCACGATCTCGTAATAATTTTCATCGCCCGCGAAGCCCTTCGCCCCGCCGAGCTCATGCAGATAATAGGTCGTTCCCTCCATCGACGCCGGCAGCTTCGCGCTGTCCGCGCGGCCTTCGGCGATCTGCTCAGGCGTGACGTTTGCCCATACGGTCATCTGCTCCGCGGCAGAAGGATACGGCTTCATCTCGCCGCCTTCCATCGTATACACGCCGTATTCGCCCGTCAGCGGAACAACATACGTCCTGAACGCATCATCAAAGGTGAGGCCCGTCTTGGAGACCGCCACCACGGCATATTCTTCCAGCGGCACATTGACGATCACCGCTTCGCCGCCCGCAACGCTGACCGTGCGTTCCTGCGCAAGGTTATACCCCTGCGGAATCTGCGTCTGGCGCAGGACGTAATTGCCGGCAGTCAGGCCGCCCGCATAGAACGTACCCTCGTGCATCGTCAGCTCATGAATTCCGCCCTCGCTGTCCTCGAGTTCGAAGCGCACCTGCGCAAGCTGCATATCGTCCAGCTCGCCGCCTGTGATCCTCGCGCGCACGCCGCCCAGCGCGTCCATGCACACCAGTTCACCCTCGAAGGTCTTCGTGTTTTCCACCACAAAGCGCAGCGCCTGCGGCGCACGCCAGCCGCTTGACATATCCTGCGCATCGATCCGCGCGATGTACTCGCCCTTCTCAAGGCGGATTTCCGCGCTGCCCGCTTCGTCGGAGGTCAGCACGACGCCCAGATCCGTCGCCTGCTGTCCATCCTCGGATACGCGCAGCAGATGCACGCTCATGCCGGCCAGCGGCGTGAGAATCTCCTGTCCGCGCTCATCCAGGCTCTTCACGCGGACGCTGAAGCGCGCGCTGCCGAAGCTCGGATGCTCAATTTCCATATGCGCAGCGCTTCCCGCAGCGAGCTGCGCGGTCATCACGCTGCCGGTTCCGTCATATCCCTTCGGCGCCTGAAGCGTTTCCACCGTCGCCTCGCCGGCGGCAGCCAGCGGCGTCACGGCAAGGCCGTCCTCATCGCAAAGGATCTCATACCGGCTTCCCTCGCTGTCCGTGACAGCATACCGTCCGCCGGCGACAGGCTTTCCGTTTTCATCCACGGCGGCAATCATCAGTCTCGCCCGATCGCCGCTAAAGATCACATTCTCCTCATCGGAGGGCAGCTCAAATACGCCCGAAACCGGCAGGACGCCGAGCTTCGCAGCCATTTTCTCTTCCATTGCCAGCGTATAGCTTCCGCTGAGCGCTTCGATTTCTGCCCGGCCGTTCTCAGCATTCAGCTGCGCAGCCGCTTTTCCTTCGCCGTCAAGCAGCGTCAGCTCAAGCGCTTCCCCGATCACGGCGTACTGCGCGTCGCCCTGCTCGTCAACCTGCGCGCTGTACAAGCCGAACGTCTGCTTTTCGCGCGTCAGCAGATGGGCTTCAATCTGCACAAGACGACCGGGTTCGATGGCAAACTCCATGCCCTGCACGGATGCAGCCTGACTGCCCGCGAGACTGGCGCCCGCGAGCTCCGTGCCCTGCGGCAGCGTGAACTCGCTCACGCGATATACGCCTGCAGGCAGCGCTTCGGAGACGGCCATGCCTTCTGCATCCAGCGCATACGGGCCGTACGTTCTGCCCTCGCCGTCCTGCAGGGTCATCAGACCTCCGGAAACGCGCTTGGCCGCCTGCGCGATCAGCGAAACACGGCCCTTCGCCTCGAGCGCGGAAAGCTCAATCAGCGTCGTCGAACCGCTTTCGACGATCATCTGCCCTTCGCTGATCGGAAGAATCACATCGCTGCCGCCTTCATAGGAAAGGCGCACATCGTAAAGCCCCTCGAGCAGCGAAGCGCTCGCCGTGCCGGTTTCATCGGTGAGGATGGATACCGGCGGATCGCTGAGCACGTCAAGGCGCACATCGGCCAGCGGCAGGGCTGTCTCCTGCGCATTGGCGTCGATGCCTTCCAGCGTCATCGCAAGCTGAACGGTGCCGGAGGCTGGATGCTCAAAGACCACCCGCGCGCGGGAGGCACGGGCCACCTGCACGCTCAGCGCGCCGGTTTCATCCTGCATAGCGCCGGAAACGCCGAGCGCGCCAAAGACGCCCTCCGGAAGAGCGCCTTCGGATACGGATACCTCCGCAGCCCTGTCGCACAGATAAACGGCTTCGCCCTCTTCATCGGTATGCAGCACTGTCACTGCCCCCGACTCATCCGTAATCCTCATTTCAACCCCGGAAAGCGGCATGCCCAGCGAATCCCTCGCGCAAAGAACCAGCTCGCCCGCCGTCTCATTGCGGATGGTGATCGCATCGCCCGTAACCGGAATCAGCGCGTCGCTGTCAAAGAGATATCCCTGCGGCGCGCTCTCCTGGCGCAGATAGAACTCCACGCCCTGCGGGAGAGAAAACCGCGTCTCGCCTTCCCCCGTGCGGATGCGCATCGGCTCGGAAGGATACAGCGGATTGGCCCACGGGGTGACCTCGCCGTCGCCGGAAATGACATATACGCCAAACTCCGCGCCCGAGAGGCTTTCCGTCAGCACGGCAGTATCGCTCTCCTGTTCAAGCGTCACGCCTTCCACCTGCAGCGAAATCGTTCCGGCCATGCTTTCCACGCGCATCGCAGGCACGTAAATGAAGTCGCCAAGGCGCTTCTCCTCCGCGACCGCCGCAAATCCATTCGTCATCAAGACGCAGGCACACAAAGCGATGCCCTTCGCCATCCAGCGTTTATTCAACATATCTCCTCCGCAAGCGCAGAACACAAAAGCTGCGCGGACATCGTTTCCGCCGCTTCGTCTTTCCTTTGGTTAAGCCGACAGGATTCATGCCCGCAGCGTGCCGGCACATCCTGCCTATCCGAATAATTTTAATCGATATGGCGGTACTTGTCAAGGAAGGCGAATTGTGTTATGCTGACAAGGCTTGAAAATACTCTGTTTTTAACCGGAGGCGTCCTCTTTCATGATGAATACCTATAGCGAAACCTTTACCGTCAAGGGAACCGACTGCGATCGCTTCGGCAGAATGAGGCTGGATTCCCTCTTTCTGGCCATGCAGGAAGGCGGCGAGCAGCATGCGTTCCGGCTGGGCGTGGGCTATGATGCGATGATGCAGCGCGGCCTGTTTTTCGTTCTGGCGCGGATCCACGTTCATGTCGATCGCCCGCCGCATCCGGGCGACAAGGTTGTGCACACGACATGGCCGGGCGAGAGCAACCGCTTCTTCTGCCCGCGCTATCATGTCTTCACCCTCGAGGACGGCACGCCCCTTCTTTCCGCCGGCGCGCTCTGGGTCGTGCTCGACGCCGCAAACCGCAGAATCGTCAGCCCGAAGACGCTGGTGCTGGGGCTGCCGGACAACAAGGAGATTCCCGCGCCCATCGAGCTTCCCGTCCGCGTGCCGCCGATGGACGCGCACGGAGAAACCTTCACGCGCACGCCCGTTTTTTCGGAATTTGACCTGAACAACCACGTCAACAATACCAAGTATACCGCCTGGCTGTGCGATGCGCTCGGCGCCAAAACGCTTGAGGACGCCTTCGTCAGCGATCTGTTTGCCAGCTATGAAAAGGAAATCCGCGAGGAACTGCCGCTGACCCTCTCCCTCGCCCGCAGCGGCGATCGCTTCTCCTTCCTCGTCTCTTCCGAGACCGGCAGCAAGCATTTTGTCGCCAGCGGCATGCTGGCCAGGGAGGAACGAGCATGAACGATATTCTCATCGCCCTGCGCGACCGCGCCCTGCGGGATGAAAGCTTCCGCCTCGCGCTGCTCGCCACCAGAACCGCAGAAGATCCGCTTTCTGCCCTTTGCGATTTTGCCGTTGCGCACGGATATCCCCTTTCCATCGGCGATATCATCTCCGACGGCGAGGAATTCTGCTGCAACCAGATGAAATCCACAAACGGCGGAAACCCCATGCCCTATGACTGTTTTGGCTTCGACGACGCATACGAGATGTTCTTCCTGTCCATCGCATAAGCAGCTTGGAAACAGGCCGCCTGAATTTCCAAATCGCATAGGAAAAAGCCCCTCATCACGGAGGGGCTTTTCTCATCGACATTCGGCTTATGGCTTGTCCGGCGCGTCGCATTTATCGCACGGCTCGAGCTTATTATACGGGCTCTTGCTGATGTTGCCATAGGTGAAGCTGTCCAGCGGCAGATATTTTTTATCGACCGTGTAGCATTCCGGATCAGCATGATACCTGCGGCCGCCGTCCTTGTTGTAATAGAGCTTGGTCTTGCTTCCCGGCGTGGGCGTCGGGGTCGGCTCGTCGGTCGGTTCCGGCGTCGCATTCGGGTCCGGCGTCGCCGTGGACTTGGGCACGAGCACGCCGCTATGCAGGGAATCCGGATCGACCAGCCACTCCGTTCCCTCGCGCAGAACGATCGCATCATACTGATAGGTGCGCGCTTCTCCGCCGTAGGTGACATCCGCCTCGAGGGTAATCGTACGCGCAGTGCTTTCTTCCGTGCCGGTCGGCGCAGCCATCTGGCGCCAGTCAATCAGCGGACGCTGCGCAAATTTCCAGAAAAGCTGCCTCTCTGCGGATTCCGCCTGCGCGTCGCGCCAGCTTCTGGCGGTATAGCCCACCATATCCGCGATGATGCCCTTACGCCATTTCTCCATGAAGTTCTCCAGCGCAATTTCCGCACCGGACTTGACGTCTGATACATAGCCGGTTGCGCCGGTTTCGGTAATGCCCAGATCCGCCTGAGACTCATCCCCGCTGCCGCCGGAAAGGCCGACGCCCTGAATACCGGAAAGGGCATCCGTACCGTCGGAATAGTAATAGGATGGAGCACTTGTGGACATCACGGCAAACTGCGGCGCCTGCGTCGGCATCGGCGTCGCATTCATCGTGACAAAACCGGGCTGCTGCTGCCTGATCTGCGCGCGGCTGGACTGCGTGTTGAGCGCGGTCACGAGCGTGAAAACCAGCAAAAGGCCATACACCGCCGTCACAATCATGCGTCCCGGGAACAGGAATGCATGCATCACCCACATCGCGGCCAGGCTTGCCACGGCCAGAATCATAAAGCCCCAGCGGACCGGCTGGAAGAAAATTGCGAGCACGCCTATGACCGGCAGCAGAACAAAAAACAGCATCAGGAACATCTGATTCCATTCCTGCTTGGGCCGACGGGGCTTCGGCTTTTGCCGCAGAGCCTTGACCGAGCCCGCAGGCGAAGCACTGTAGCTGGGCCTGTTCGATCGCATTGTATCGCCTCCTGAATCAGTATCATACAAAGCAGACGAAACAAACCCTCAAATTCCTGCAAAAACCGGGCTGTTTCGTGGAAATTCTTCTCTTTCCGAGTAAGCGGGATATATTATACCACAAAAAGCAGAAAAGCAAAAGAGGCATTGCAAAAGAAACGCCCATTCCGCCGCGGTTCACGGCGGCAGCCGACAGAAGCCAGAGCAAGCAGCCTGCAGCCGCTTCCGCCCGCAAACGGCTTCACCCTGCGAATTCCTTCTTGCCCGGACACGATTCTCGCCCAGATTTCCACAGTCGCTCCCACCCGTAAAACGGGTGGCTCGCTCAGGGGGTATAACCCCCTAACACTAAGCCAGCGCCTAAAGACGCTGGCTTTCGCTTCGCTCCAGCCACTTTGCTCTTGTCTCTTTAGCCGCCCTTAAAAGGGCTTCA
>JAFSCW010000128.1 GCA_017436605.1 Clostridia bacterium
CATCCGTCGCATTCCTCCTTCAAAAACAGTACACAGGCAAACGCCATCCTTCCTTTTTCCTCCTTTTTCCGTTCGTATTTCGCCTTTTTCTCTCCTGTTTGCATTTTAAATGCGAACACTTGTTCCCATTATATCCATAACAAGCGATTTCGTCAACCCCTTTTCCCTTCGCTCTCACATCCGCCAAAAAAGAAAAACCCGTCCTCAGACGGGTTCCCGTAAAATAGTTCAAGGGCTGTATCCTTGTTATATACTCGCTAATCGTTCCCGGCTCCCCCTCCGGTGAAGCCGGTTCCGCAGACGCCTGAGAGGGGCTTTCCCCGCTCGCAACGGCTCTTCGCATTCCCTTGGCTCCCCCCTCCGGGGGAGCTGGCGCCGCAGGCGACTGAGAGGGCCTTCCCCCGCTCACAACAGTTCTTCGCATCCCCTTGGCTCCCCCTCCGGGGGAGCTGGCGCCGCAGGCGACTGAGAGGGCCTTCCCCACTCACTACGGCTCTTCGCATCCCCTTGGCTCCACCTCTGGGGGAGCTGGCGCCGCAGGCGACTGAGAGGGGCTTTCCCCGCTCGCAACGGCTCTTCGCATCCCCTTGGCTCCACCTCTGGGGGAGCTGGCGCCGTAGGCGACTGAGAGGGTCTTCCCCCACTCACTACAGCTCTCCGCATCCCCTTGGCCCCCCCTCCGGTGAAGCTGGTTCCGCAGACGCCTGAGAGGGGCTTTCCCCGCGCGCAACAGCTCTTCGCATCCCCTTGGCTCCCCCTCCGGGGGAGCTGGCGCCGCAGGCGACTGAGAGGGCCTTCCCTGTTCGATCAATTTGGCTTCATCTCACCATCTTGAACATTCCCGGGCCATCCCAATCACAAGGCCGTTCTTCAAATCCATATTTCTTGTAGAAATCAACCGCTTCTTTAGAACTGATCAATTCAAGACTTACAGCCCAATCCAGCGGCTTGCATGCTTTCACATAGCATTCCAATGCCTCCATAAGACGCCTGCCTGCGCCTTTGCCCTGGCAGGAGGGGACTACTGCAAAGTCCTTCACATAAAAAGACATCCCGCCATCGCCGATCACCCTTACCATGCCAACAGGGATATCTCCGTCATAGCAGGTAAACGTCGCAAGCGTATTCTCAAGCGCAGTTCTTATCTGCTCGATACATGGCGGCTCCCAGCCAACCGACTTGTACAGGTCAAGAAACATCTCAGGCGTCAGTGTATTCATCCTTATTTCCATATTTACCCCCGTCCAATCCAGGTTTGCCGCTTTGCTTGATCATATAGAATCAGCCTTTACAACAACAGGGACAGCAAATCCTTCTGCCGTCCCTGTAACTGTTTATGACCGACCGCCCTTCCGGGAGGGAAATGTATCAATCCCTGCGGTACAAATCTCTCGTATAGACCTTGTCCATCACGTCCATAAGATCCTCGTGATACCGGTTGGCGATGATCACGTCGCACTTTGCCTTGAATTCGTCAAGATCGCGCATCACCAGGCTGTTAAAGAAGCGTTCCTCCTTCATCGTCGGCTCATAGACCACGACCTCGACGCCCTTGGCCTTGATCCGCTTCATCACGCCCTGTATGCTGCTCTGGCGGAAATTGTCGCTGCCCGCCTTCATCGTCAGCCGGTATACGCCCACGATCGGCCTCTCCTTCTCCGGGAATCCGGCGCGCGCCAGAATCCGCTCGGCGATGAAGTCCTTGCGCGTGCGGTTCGCGTCGACGATCGCGCCGATGATGTTGTTGGGCACGTCGTCGTAGTTCGCCAGCAGCTGCTTGGTGTCCTTGGGCAGGCAGTATCCGCCGTAGCCGAAGGACGGATTGTTGTAATGGTCTCCGATGCGCGGATCCAGGCACACGCCCTCGATGATCGCCTTCGTATCCAGATCGCGCACCTCGGCATAGGTGTCCAGCTCGTTGAAGAAACTCACGCGCAGCGCGAGATACGTGTTGGCAAAGAGCTTGACCGCCTCCGCCTCCGTCGTGCTGGTGAAGAGCATCGGCACGTCCTTCTTCTGCGCGCCCTCGGAGAGCAGCCCCGCGAAGGTTCTCGCCGCGCGTTCAAGCCGCTCGTTGCCCTTCGGCGCGCCGACGATGATGCGGCTCGGATAGAGGTTGTCATAGAGCGCCTTGCCCTCGCGCAGGAATTCCGGCGAGAAGATGACGTTCTGCGCGCCGAGCTGCTCGCTGATGCTCTTCGTATAGCCGACGGGAATCGTCGACTTGATTACGATCACCGCCTGCGGGTTGACAGCGTTCACCTGCCGGATCACGCTCTCCACCGAGGACGTATCGAAATAGTTCATCTTCGGATCGTAGTTCGTCGGCGTTGATACCACGACAAATTCCGCGTCGCGATAAGCGCGCTCTCCGTCCAGTGTCGCAGTCAGATCCAGTTTCTTTTCCGCAAGAAACCGCTCAATCTCGCTGTCCTGAATCGGAGATTTGCGCCGGTTGATCATCTCCACCTTTTCGGCAATCACGTCCACCGCCGTCACGCTGTGCTTCTGCGCCAGCAGTACGGCAATCGACAGCCCGACATAACCCGTTCCAGCCACTGCAATCTTCATGTCTTTGATCCTTTCCGTATAACCGGTAAAAGCCTTCTTCCTGCTTCATTGTATCCTGCGCCATGGCGAATGTCAAGCGCGCCGCGCCCGTCTGTCCCTGTGCAGAAAAAAAAGAAAAAGCCACGGCTCATCACCGTGGCTTGTGGCACCTCCAAGGGGAATCGAACCCCTGATTTTGCCTTGAGAGGGCAACGTCTTAACCGCTTGACCATGGAGGCATATGGCTGGGGAACTAGGATTCGAACCTAGACGATACGAGTCAGAGTCGTAGGTGCTGCCGTTACACAATTCCCCAACGGACGAGCTCAGCTCATCAACGAAAATAATTATACCAAACCCGCCCGTTCCTGTCAACCCTTTTTTACAACTTTTTTCGCTTTTCGTCTGATTTCCGTTTTATACCACCCGGTTCCCGTTGGCCATCATCCGGAATTCGCATCCGAGCTTCGCCGCCGCCCTGCGGCACATCAGCATGCGCTCGGTAAAAATCTGGAAATAGTCCATCACGGAACAGATGCCGTCGTCCAGCTCAAGCAGAAGCGTAATCCCGCGCGCCGCGCCGTCCGCCTCCAGTTCGGAGCTCTCCGCCGCGTAATTCACCCTGTCGTGGATGTCAAAATCCGCATCCGCTCTCACGCGGCTGCGGCGTACGTCGCATTTGTCCGCCAGAATCACCGCCGCGCTCACCGCATCCACCGGCACACCCGTCTTCTCGTCGTGGTTGCCGATTGCCGCGCAAATAACGGCGATCTCCTCCGGCTCCATGCCCATCCGCGTCAGGATCTGCATCGCCACCAGCGCGCCCGTGTGCGCGTGGTCGTTCCGATTGATGCAGTTGCCCAGATCGTGCATATAGCCTGCGATCTGTGCCAGCTCAATCTCGCGCGCATCATGTCCCAGCGCCGTCAGGATCGCCGCCGCGTCATGCGCCACCTTCATCGCGTGGCCGCCGCCGTGCTCCGTGAATCCGAGCGCGCCCAGATTGGCGTCGCCCTTGCGCATGTAGGCGCAGACCTCGCGGTTTCCCCGGATTTCATCAAATGTGATCATCGCTGTCCTCCTGGCGCATCTGAGCGCCCTTTCTGTCAAAGCTTACCGTGATGGACGTTCCCCGTCCGAGCTCGCTGTCCATGCTGATCTGCGCGCCGTGCTTGGCCGCGATGTGCTTGACGATCGCCAGGCCCAGGCCCGTGCCGCCCGTCGCCTTCGATCGGCTCTTGTCCACGCGGTAAAACCGCTCAAACACGCGCTCCTGGTTTTCCTTGCTGATGCCGATGCCCGTATCCTGTACGATCAGCATCACCCGCTCGCGCACAGGCCGGATCTCCACGCGCACACTGCCGCCCCGTACATTGTAGCGGATCGCGTTGTCACACAGGTTGTAAATCAATTCCTCCATCATCTGCCTGTCCGCCTCGATGACAGCGTGCTGTGTTTCAAGCTCCAGCGAGACCTTCATCTTCGCCGCGTTGACCTGCAGCTGCGAGACGACCTGACCAGCGATCTGCGCCAGATCGACGCTTTCCATGCTCACCTCGAACGATGTCGCATCCATCTGCGACAGCCGGATCGTATCGTTGATCAGCGTCAGCAGCCGGCTGGCGTTCCGCTTGATTTCCCCGGCAAACCTGCCGATCATTTCCCCCTCGGCCATGCCGCTTTCGATCAGCTCCGCATAGCCGGATATGCTCGTCAGCGGCGTCTTGAGCTCGTGGCTGACGTTTGCCGTGAATTCAACGCGCATGTTCGCGCTGCGGATGATCTCCTCATGCTGGTGGGCAATCATGCTGATAAACGGCTCCATCTCCGGATACACCGCCGCCTCGTTTCCTTCTTTCAGGTGCTGCGCCATCTCCACAACCGGCTCCAGCAGCTTCTGCGTCAGCCGCTCCGCAATCAGCGCGCATACCGCCAGCATCGCCAGCATCAGCACCAGAATCAGTGGCACAGCGCGCGCATACACGCTCCATATGCTCGTCGATTCCTTGGCCACCCGCAGCACAAAGCCGCTTTCAAGGCGCATCGCATAGTAAAACGTGCTCCTGTCCAACGTCTTGGAATCGCGGATGTCCCGTCCTTCACCATGCGTCATGGCCGAAACAATCTCCGGCCTGTCCGCGTGGCTGTCCATCCGGATCGCTTCCATCCTGTTGTCGTAGATCACCGCGCCGCTCGGCGCAACGATCGTCACCCGCAGTTCCTTTTCCAGTTCGGAAAAAATCTGCTCTGCGCGCTCCGTCCCCGCGATCGTCGCCAGCACGCGCGCATCCACGCGAAGGTCGTCCACCATGCGCTCCTCAAACATGTTGTACGTCATCAGCGTCATCAGCACGATCGTCAGCACAATCGCCGCCGTCAGCACCTGAACGTAGTTGATCATGATCTTCCTTCGCATCTGCATTCCTCCTTTCCGCTCCGCTCATTTCTTCGCCATGGACAGAAAAAACCTTCCCGCTGCCGGGAAGGTTCTTCGCCTTATTTCGCCGCGTCGAGCACATAGCCCACGTTGCGCACGGTACGGATCATCGCGCCTGCCTCGCCCAGCTTCTGCCGCAGAGAACGCACATGCACGTCGATCGTCCGGCTCTCACCTTCGAAACTCGAATCCCACACGCGCTCCATAATGACGTCGCGCGATATGACGATGCCGCAGTTTTTCATCAGCAGATACAGCAGCTCGAATTCCTTGTACGTCAGTTCGACAGCCGTGCCGCAGGCCGTCACCAGCCTCTTCTCCTTGTCCAGCATGATGCTGCCACAGGTGATCTGGCTGTCTCCGTCCTTTCCGCTTCTGCGCAGCAGCGCCTTGACCCGCGCGATCATCTCCATCACGCCAAAGGGCTTGGCCAGATAATCGTCTGCGCCGCCGTCCAGACCGCGCACCTTGTCGATCTCCGATCCCTTCGCCGTCACCAGCATCACGGGAATCCGCTTGGTATCCGGTCTGGCGCGAAGCTTCTTGAGAATCTCCATGCCGTCCTCGTCGGGCAGCATGATGTCCAGCATAATCAGCTCCGGCAGCCTTGTCTCCATCGCGCGGAAAAAATCCCGCGCCGTTTCAAATCCCATGACCTGATATCCGCTGTTCCGCAGCGCGAATATTTCAATCTCCTGAATGTTGCGGTCGTCCTCGACGATATAAATCATAGCCTTGCCTCCGCGGCCTTTCCCGCCTTACGCCATCTCCGGCAGCCTGTACTTGTACTTGTATTCGCGGCGTGCCTCCTCAAATGCCTCGGCGTTGTCCCTGCGCATGCTCTGCAGGTATTCGTGCGCGTCGAATTCGTCCATCGGCACCTGAATCTGGCATACGGCGATGTTGGAGCAGTGATCGGAAACGCGCTCAAAGCTCGCGCAGATATCCTGCAGAATGAAGCCCATCTCGACGGTGCACTGACCGTTCTGCAGGCGCTCAACATGGCGGTTTTTGATCTTCGCGTTGATCGAATCAATCGCGCTCTCCAGCGGTTCGACGCTGGCGGCCAGTTCCTGGTCACCGGTCTCAAAGCAGCTGATCGTGCGCCTGACGATATCGCGCACAGCCTCGGAGAACACGTGCATCTCCTTCGCCGCCATCTCGGAGAAGGAAAGCTTCTTCTCGTTCATTTCCCGCGCCAGGTGCATGATCGCTGCCGCGTGGTCAGAGATGCGCTCCATATCGCTGATGGAGTGCAGCAGGATGGAGACCATCTGGCCGTCCCTGCGGTCGAGCTTGGCGTGGCTCAGCTTCACCATGTACGTGCCCAGGTTGTCTTCGTAATGGTCGATCTTCGTCTCCAGCGCCTTGATGCGCTCCGCCTTTTCCTCGGTATATTCGCCGCCGTCGATGAGATCAATGGCGCTGTAAATCGCCTCAAGCGTCAGCTGCGCCATGCGCTCGGTGACCACACGGCACTGCTCCACGGCAAACGCCGGGGTCTGCAGGAAGCGCTCGTCGAGCAGCTGGAAGTCGTCGACCTTCTCGGTTTCCTCGTCGTCGCGGATGGTGAGCATCGCCAGCTTCTCCAGCATCTGGCTGAAGGGCAGCAGCACCAGCGTCGCCATGACGTTGAACGCCGTGTGGATCACAGCGATGCCCGCCGCATTCGCGCTGTCGTCAAGGAACGCGAACGGGAATACCGCGTTGACCGCATAGAACACGACCATGAACAGAATCGTGCCGATCAGGTTGAAGTACAGGTGGATCAAAGACGCCCTGCGCGCGTTCTTGCTCGCGCCGATACCGGAAAGCAGCGCCGTCACGCAGGTACCGATGTTCTGACCCATGATGATCGGCAGCGCCGCGGAATATTTTACCGCGCCCGTCACGCACAGCGCCTGCAGAATACCGACAGACGCCGAGGAGGACTGGATGATCGCCGTCAGCAGCATACCGGCCAGCATGCCCATGATCGGGTTGGTGAACATCAGCAGGATATTCGTGAATTCCGGCACGTCCGCCAGCGGCTTGACCGCATCGCTCATCATGCTCATGCCGCACATCAGCACCGTGAAGCCGACCAGAATCGAACCCACGGAGTGCTTCTTCTCGGACTTGGTGAACATGATGAACGCCACGCCGATAATCGCCATGATCGGCGTAAAGCTGGACGGCTTGAGCAGCTTCATGAAAATGCTGCCGCTCTCAATGCCCGTCAGAGAAAGAATCCAGCTCGTGATCGTCGTACCGATGTTCGCGCCCATGATGATGCCGGCCGCCTGGGTCAGCTTCATGATGCCCGAGTTGACAAAGCCCACGACCATGACCGTTGTCGCGGAGGACGACTGGATCACCGCCGTCACCAGCGCGCCCAGCAGCACCGCCTTGATTTTGTTATTTGTCAGCTTTTCCAGAATGCTTTCCAGCTTGCCGCCGGAGGTACGGGTCAGGCCCTCTCCCATGATGTGCATGCCATACAGGAACAGCGCCAAGCCGCAGATCATATCCAATACGCCGAAAATATCCATCGTGTATCGCTTCCTTTGAACCTTGATTTTCCTTGTTTTGCTTGCCGACGATACTCGCCAGTATGTCCATATTAGCAATCAACTGTAAAGCCGTCAAGAAGGGAATGTAAATTCTCGGTTAATTCTGCCCCTCTTCTTCCTTCTCCCATGCATGCGCCCGGGCGCAAACGCAAACACAAAAAGGAACGCAAAAAAGGAAACCCTTTCGGGTTTCCTTATCATAAGCAGCATGATCGCTATAAGCTCCGTCTGCCTGTCCGCTCCGCGCTTCCCCCCGCCGCGCATATTCTGCGCATCATGCAAACGGGGCCTCCGCGCGGGAGGCCCCATGGTATTACGGGGTGAGACGGGTCGGGCCGCGGAAGAGGAACATCGCTTCCTTGATCGTCATGCCCAGCAGCAGCATGGTCAGACGGTCGATGCCCAGGCCGAAGCCGCCGTGCGGCGGGCAGCCGTACTTGAAGAACTCGGTGTAGAACTTCACGTCCTCCTCCAGGCCCTTCTCCGCCGCCTGCGCGCAGAGGACGTCATAGCGGTGCTCGCGCTGCGCGCCGGTGGTGATCTCCACGCCGCGCCAGATCAGGTCGTAGCCCTGCGGCACGCCGTTCTCGTCGCGCATGTGGTAGAACGCGCGCTTGTCCGCCTTGAAGTCGGTGACCAGCAGGAACTCGTGACCAAACTTCTTCTTCACCAGGTCGTAGGACAGATGCTCAGCTTCGGTGGTCAGGTCGCCCTTCTCCTCCTCCGGCACCTTGTAGCCGAACTCCTTCTCGAGCTCGTCGTACAGATCAGCCAGCTTCATCTGCGGGAACGGCAGCGTCGGAACCTCCAGCGGAATGCCGAAGAGCCTTTCGATCTCCTCGCCGTAGGCCTCCTTCACCTTGCCCAGCGCATAGGTCAGCAGCTCGGCCTCCAGCGCCATCACGTCCTGATAGGACTCGATGAAGCTGAACTCAAGGTCGAAGCCGGAGAACTCGGTGGTGTGCTTGCTGGTGAAGCTCTTCTCCGCGCGGAAGACCGGGCCCACCTCGAAGATGCGCTCAAAGCCGGAGGCCATCGCCATCTGCTTGTAGAACTGCGGGCTCTGGGCGAGGTAGGCGTTGCGGTCGAAGTACTTGACCTCGAACACGTCGCTGCCGGATTCGCTCGCCGCGCCGATCAGCTTGGGCGTGTGAATCTCCATAAAGTTCTTCGAAAGCAGGTATTCGCGCATCGCCGCAACCAGACAGGTCTGAACCTTGAAGAGCATCTGGTTCTTCTCGGTGCGCAGGTCGACCCAGCGGTAGTCAATGCGCTGGTCGATGGAGGAACGCTCGTGGCCCTTGCGCGCCTCGCGGTCGATCGGCAGCGGCGCCGCGATGGACTCGACGATAATCTGCTTGGGATAGATCTCCACGCCGCCGAGCTTCACGTATTCGCTCTCCACGGCCTTGCCGATGACGGTGATCACGGAGTCCGGGGTCAGAGAGTTCACCGCAGCATCCAGCTCCGGATCCTCGTTCTTCTCGACGGTCACCTGTACCCTGCCGGTAATATCCTTGAGCACGATGAACGCCATCTTGCTCTTATTGCGGATGGTGTCCACAAAGCCGCAGACCTTGATCTCCTCCGCGCCGCGGACGTTCGCCGCATACGTTCTTTCCATAAGTCAGTTCCCTCCGTCATAAACGGGCGTTTCCGCCCATGTAGTAACATCCATACAGAATTATTATACCTGCATTTTCCGCCAAATCAAGCCCCAAATCACCGCGCCGTACTTTTTTCTTTTTCATTAATCCATCCGCGCCGCATACGCTTCCATATTCATTCAGTCCGTATCACCATTTGTAGCGGTATACTTCCTTTACAATCCCATTGTTCTTCAGATAGCTGACCTTTCTATCGTTCCGGTCTCCGCTGGAACGGAAGATTACACAGGGATTGCCCGAACTCCTCTGGTTGCATTCCATCGTTTCGACATACGTATCGTGTACGGCTGTCACAACGAAATAGTGAGAGCCGCCGTCGTTTATGTAGACACAATCGCCCGGCTGAAGGCCGCCGGAAGGATAACCGTAATATGTCGTCCATTGATCGGCGTCCTGCGCGCAGGTACCAAACATATCTGATGTAACCTGCATGGCGAATCCACAGCATTGCGCCGAAGGCCATTGAGGATATGCGTTGCATATTTTCGCATTCAGCTTAACATCGATGTCAAGATGATTCTCATCCGCCTTATACCAGCTCGAGGATCGGATTGAATTGTTCGACTCATGGACGTCTAAATGACATTTTCCTCCTGTGATGTGATGCGGGTTATGCACCGTGCCAATCCAATGATTCCAGTACTTGCCGCTCGGATACTTTTCCTCCAGCCAGTCAAGGCAGGACGCCACGTATTCTTCCTTCGTACCGCTCTTACCTGCCGGCTTCTTCTTGTCCACATCCGTATAGTGAATCGTACACGTACGGTTCGCTCCAACGCTGTATCCTTCCCCTGCCACAAGCTCGAGCTCAACGTCTGCATTCGCGCCCGCCTTATAGTTGCCGCCGATATACAGCGTCGTAACCAGCTTTCCATCGCTTTCCACCGTCGCCTCATTGAGAACGTTCATGAAAAAGCTTCGATTCATGCTATTGCTTGCTTTTGTCGTATTTGTGTATATGTTGTTATTTCCATTTTTAATCGTCGCATAGATCACTCCGGACGCGCCCAATTCCTCAAGCGTTTGCTCGGCGGATTCAAATTTTGTATTGATGATATCCAGTCCGGCGTCGCTTGTCTTCAGCTGGATTTTTAGTGAAGTATCCGCTGTGTAGTTTTTCGCCTCAACTTTCAGCTTAAACGCAAGGTTTTCAGCATAGGTTACTTCAGTCTGCGCGAACTGCACAACGGGCCCTTTATAAATGATCTCGTACGCAATCCCCTCCGCCTCGGCATAGGCATGAGAAGCGCTGCCCTCCGGACAAATCAGCACAAGACCATCGCCGCATCCTGTAAAAGCGCCGCTGCCAATGCTTACAACGCTTTCCGGAATCTCCACACGCATAAGTCCCGTACATCCATAGAACGCGTTCGGGCCAATCGTCGTGATCTCTTCCGGCATTTCAATATCTGTCAGACTCTGACAGCCAATAAACGTTGCACCTCTGATTGTCGTTACGCCCGCAGGAATGTTTACGCTTGCCAGCTTTGCGTCTCCTGCAAACAGCGAATCCCCCCATTGAATCGCCGTTTCAGGCAATACAACCTCTGTTAGCGCAGCGCAATTGCCAAATGCACCGGATTCAATATGGAGAATCCCCTCCGGTACGGTAATCTTCGTCACTTGAGTTCCCCAGAAAGCCTGAGAACCAACTGCCGTCACAGCACATCCCGCAATCGTCTGAGGTATATTTACCGCTCCGCCCGCTCCGGTATATCGTGTAATCACAGCCTCGTTGTTCTCAATGACATATTCGAAATCCCCAGACAAGCCTCCTTCAATCGCTTCAAACGCCACGCCCTTCTCCTGCGCATAGGCCTGGGCATAGCTTTCCGCCAAACCGATGATCGTCAGCACGTCGCACCACAAAAACGCGTCGTCTGCAATCTCATTTACGCTCTCGGGAATGCTGATGTATTCCAGTGCAGAGCAATTCGTAAAAGCATAGCCTCCAATCGAATTCACGCCCTCACAAATCGTTACGTTTTTCAACCCTGTACACGCCTGAAATGCGGAGTCTCCGATCGCTTCGATACTGCCCGGTATCGTCATCTCCGTCAGCTGACGGCTGGAATAAAAGCTTGACCGCCCAATCGATTCTATTCCCTGCGGCAATGTAATACTGACAACACCTTCCAGTTCACTCAGCGCATAGTCATAAATCTCCGTCACCGGATAATCGCCAACCATCACCGGAACCTCCAGCGCCGCAGCATTGCCCCGATAATCCGTGATCCGTACCTCGCCGTCAAAAACCTGATACTTATAGTCCAGCACCGGCGCTTCACCTGCATCGATCGGCCAGAATGTAATCTCCGGATTGTCCTGCATCACCCCGTAAACGACAGAACTGTTCTTACCGTATACGACCAAATCCTCGTGTGCTTCATCAAATACAGTCACAGGCATGGAACTTATATCCCCAGGAATATCAATGCGCTTGAGATTCGAGCAGCCCGCGAATGCGTTCTCGTTCACCTTATTGATCGTATCAGCCAACTTGATAGCCTCAAGCAATGTGCAGTCCCGGAACGCACCCTCTCCGATTGCCGTCACAGGATACCCATCCAGTCTCGACGGCAGCGTAATCTCCCTGGCCGATCCAACATATCGATCAATCACAGCCTCAAATCCTGAGATTGTGTACTCGTAGTCGATAATCATGACCATATCTACCGCTTCAAAGGCAATACCGTTTTCCAGCGCATACTCCTCCAGCGCTCCGCTGTGTCCATAGATCTTCAAATCAGCGCTGCAATCCTTAAACGTATCTGGGCCGACACTCATAATGCTTCCGCCCGCATGTACGGTATGTAAGTTCTTGCAACCCGCAAAAGCCCCTTCACCGATATACGTCAATAAATCCGGGAGCTTCAGTTCTTTCAAATATGTCTCTTCTGCAAACGCATGATCCCAGATCCTCGTTACTGGATAGCCGTCCAATTCATCCGGAATCTCTTCCTGAACCGCAGTGCAGGCGTATTCTGTAATCCACGCTTCACCATCTACGACGCTGAAAACCGCCTTTTCTGTCCCTGTCGTTTCGTCTTCCAGCTCCGCAAATACATGCCCATACTGTTCCGCATATCGCTGCGCTTCACTTTCGGCATAGCCTTTGATTATGAATCCATCGCTGCAATTGCTGAATACATCCACACCAAATTGCCCAACACCCGCAGGAATTATGATTTCTGACAGGCTTGTGCATCCGCTGAACGCATAACTGTATATCCGTCTGACACTCTGCGCAATATGAACCGTCGTCAGATTCGTATTGTTCTGAAATGCATACACGCCAATTTCCGCCACGCCCTGCGGGATTGTAACGCTCTTTATTCTGCTGTTGTTTGCTGCGGTATATCTGTCGATCGCTGTAACCGGATAACCATCGATCATCTTCGGGAAAACGAGTTCCGTCTCCTTGCCCGTATATGCCGTAACGATCGCTCGGTTGTTTTCAATTCTATAACCATAATCATAATCAAAGAGCAGCTCTCCTGTCGCACGATCAACAAAGCCTATGCCATTCTCACGGGCATACGCTTCTGTTGCCGAATCCGCATTGCCGACAATCACCAGACTGCTCGAACACTCCTGGAACACCCTGTTCCCCAGTACCGCCGTCTGAATCTCCACGCGCACCAGCTCTGTGCATCCGGAAAAGCAATAGCTGCCGATTTGGGTTACAGTGTCCGGCACCACAACTCCCGTCACCCCAGCGGAGCTGAATGCGCTGTTACCCAGCATCACGACAGGGCAGCTATCAATTTCAGACGGAATGACGACTTCCTTTTCGCTGCCGATAAATCTCGTAATCGACACTTCCCCATCCGCAAGCGTATAGATAAAGCTGGACGCAGGTGTTTCCTCCTGTATACCGTTCGTGGTATACTCCACGCCATTTTCGTCACACCATGCCTTGGCATAGCTCCCCCATGCAACTTCAACGCCGCTCAACTCTGCGCCTTCAAACGCATCCGGCGCAATATATGTAAGGCTTTCCGGCAGGTTAATGCCCGTAATTGTCATATCCGCCAGAGCGCGGCTTTCAATCGTTGCCACGCCTTCAGGCAACACGATCTCCGTCGGCGTATTCACGCCGGAAAAGGCTTCAGCACCAAGCGACTTAAGGCTCTCGGGCAGTTTCAATATCCCTGCTGCCGCCGCAGCATTCGTTATGCATACAAATGTCAACGCCAACGCTGTCAACGCTTTTATTCCTCTGTGCATACTCTTCCCCCCATGATCTCGCATTTCACAGCTCATTGTCATTTTTCTAACTATGAGTACAGTATATCACTCACAGATTCAACAATCAACTCCGTTGAAGCGCGAAGCGGCGCCCGGCCCAAAGGCCGGACGCCGCTTCAGAAGGGGGGTGTGTGTCAAAAGATGAAGATTGGAGGAATCATCTTAAGATTGTGACTGTAAATCCTCAAAGGAAGATCAGGCAGCCCTCTTCTTCTCGGAGTGGGAAACGATGACGGTACCGACCAGGTCGCCCAGGCAGTTCATCATGGTGTAGCCCATGTCGATCAGAGAGAAGATACCGGAGACCAGCGCGACAACTTCCAGCGGCAGGCCGAAAGCTTCGACGACGATGGCGATGGAGACGATGCCGCCGCCCGGGACGCCGCCCGCGCCGGTGGTCAGGATCAGGGAGATGAGGATGACGCGCAGCAGGATACCCAGGGACAGCGGCGCGTTCACGCACTGCGCAGCGAACAGGAAGGTGATGGCCAGCATGATGCCGTTGCCGTCCTTGTTGATCTGGCTGCCCAGCGGGAGGGTGAAGCTGGAGATGGAGCGCGGGCACTCCAGGTCGTCAGCGCACTGCAGGTTGACCGGAACGCAGGCCAGAGAAGAGCTGGTGCCCAGCGCGGTCACGATCAGCGGAGAAGCCTTCTTGAGGAAGTGCAGCGGATTCATGCGGGTGAAGATGAACAGCACCAGGCAGTAGAAGCAGATATGCACCAGCACGGACAGGTAGCTCGCGCCGAGGTACTTGGCCAGGAAGCCGAACAGCTGCGCGCCGTAGGTGCCGACGGTGCAGGCGATCAGAGCGCAGATACCGATCGGGGCATAAACCATGATGAGGCCGACGAGCTTGTTGAACAGCGCAGCCAGCAGAGAAACGCCATGGGCCAGCGGCTCACGCTGCTCCTTGGGCAGGAACAGGATCGCGATACCCACGAACGCAGAGAACACGACGATCTGGTCGAACGTGCCGTTGGACAGCGCAGCGAAGATGTTGGACGGGATCAGGTTGACGATGGTCTGTCCAAGGCTCGGGATCTCGGAAACCGCACCGGTATATTCGCCCTGGAGCTCAAAGCCGACGCCCGGCTTGATCAGGTT
The DNA here is from genome assembly GCA_017436605.1 of Clostridia bacterium. Taxonomy (GTDB): domain Bacteria; phylum Bacillota; class Clostridia; order Christensenellales; family Aristaeellaceae; genus Ventricola. The sequence goes on from JAFSCW010000128.1 coordinate 14,565, forward strand.
GCCCATGAACAGGCCCAGGCAGATCGCCACAGCGGTCGTGGCGAAGTAGTAGACCATGATCTTGCCGCCGATGCGGCCGAAGTTCTTGGGATCATCCAGCGCGGAGATGCCGGCGATCAGGTTGACAACGATCAGCGGGAGCGCCGCCATCTTCAGCAGGTTCAGGAAGATCGTGCCCAGCGGCTTGATCACGGTAATGCTCTGACCAAAGATCGCACCAAGGATCGCGCCGATAATCATGGCGACCAGCAGCTTGTGAAGCAGCGGAATCTTCTTATACTTTTCCCACATAATGCTTATCTCCTTCTGTATGTTTGCTTTGTCGTTTTGTTCAGCCGGCAAGCGCGCCAACCTTGTGCAGCGCTTCGCTCACCAGATCCATCTGCTCGATGGTGTTGTAGAAGTCGATGCCCAGGCGGATGTAACCGCCGCGCATCGTGCAGTGAATGTGATAGCTCTTCAGGATGTCGGTGACTTCCTTCTCGTGCTCCTTCGGATAGTAGATGCACACGATGCCGGACCAGTGCTTCTTGTCCTTCGCCTGCACGATGTGCAGCGGCAGATCGGCGATCTTCTCGCGCAGGTGGCATTCCAGCTCCAGCACATGCTTTTCAATGTTGTCCATGCCCAGCTCCAGCAGCAGCTCCACGCCCTTGTCCACGGCGAGGATGCAGTTGTAGCTCAGGTTGCCGCTCTCAAAGCGGCGCGCATGCGGATACCACTCCAGCTCGTCGAAGTTGCTCGTCACGCTCGGCGGGGATACATGGCTGACCGTGCTCTGGTAGCCCGCGTACGGCGGGATGACCTTGTGCACGATGCGGTCGCTGCAGTACACAAAGCCGCAGCCCAGAGACGCGAGCAGGCCCTTGTTGGATCCGGCGCACAGGTAATCGATGTGCATCTTCTCCACATCCATCACGATGCGGCCCAGCGTCTGGATGCCGTCCACGGCGAATACGACGCCCTTTTCGTGGCATGCATCGCCCAGCGCCTGCAGGTCGGCCATGAAGCCGGTAGAGAACTGCGCGCTCGATACGACGAGGATCTTCGTGTTCTCGTCCATCGCGTCAATCAGCTTCTGCGTCGGAATCTCGTTGTCCTCGTGATGCACGACGTTCAGCGTGATACCGCGGGTCTGATGCGCATTGATCCACGGGAAGAGCGTGGACTGATGCTCCTGGTCCGCGATGACGATGTTGTCGCCCGGGCCCAGCGGATAGCCCGCCGCGAGAATGCCCATGCCCTCGGCCGTGTTCTTCACAAAGCCGATCTCGTGCTCGTGCTTCGCGCCGATGAGCTTGGCCAGCTTCGGGCGGCAGCCGTGTACGATTCCCCACGCCGTATCCACAACGCCCTCGCCAAAGCACTTCACATAGTTATCCATAAAGCTGCCGTAGGCTTCCTGCACGCGCTTGGGCGGCATGCAGACCTGCGACACGTTCAGAAAAATCTCTCCGTCAAGGAAGCCGAACTCCTCACGGATCAGTTCCTGATTCAGCAAAAGAATACATCCTCCTTTTCCGGCATTCCCCAGCGCTTATTCCTCATTCTTTGCTTCGCCCTCGTTCAGGTAATTGTAGATCGTATACTTGGATACGTCGTAATACCTGGCTACGATATTGGCGGCGTTTTTGATGGAGAATACGCCCCTGCGCTGCAGGTAACGGATGCCCTCGATCTTCTGTTCGCGGGTCATCAGGGCGACAGGCGTGCCGATTTTTTCCAGGGATTCCTTGATCATCGAATAGAGCATGTCTTCCACATCATGATAGACGACTGTCTCGTCCGTCTCGTGCTCTTCCGGGACGCCCATCAGATCCGCAAACATCTGAGAAAGGCCGTTTCTCATGTTGACCATATCGGTGATGTCCGTATTGATGCAAAGCGTCCCCAGCAGCCTGCCGTCGTCATCCTTGAGATAGATCGTGCTCGACCGCAGCTGCCTGCCGTCGACGGTCTGCGTTGTATAGCAGAAACGACCGTCGTTGTCCGGTTCGCCCTGCATGATCTTCAGGCCCACATTCGTTCCGCCTTTTCCGATGCTGCGGCCCGTCACGTGTCCGTTTTCGATCGCGACAATCGTCTGCGCGTATTCCCTGGAATAATCGTGCACGACAAATTCAACCTTCTCGCCAAAATGACGGGACAAACCCTTGATCAGCGTCTCCAGCAGCGGAAGCATTTCATCGATAGATTTCAAAGAATTCCCTCTTTCTGTTATTCTTTCGTAGGCTTAAGCGCAATCGCGTCGATCTCAACGAGAATGCCGCGAAGCTGGCAGCCAAACGTCGTGCGCGCCGGATACGGAGCCGGCACCATTTCGCGATAGACCTCATTCATCTCCGCAAAGTGACCGATGTCGGACAGATACACCGTCGTACGGACGATGTCGCCCAGACCACAGCCCGCCTCGCGCAGAACCGCCTCAATGTTCTTGAGCACCTGGCGCGTCTGTTCCTTGATGCCCTCCTTCATTTCGCCCGTCGCCGCATCAACAGGGCGCTGGCCGGCAACAAAAACAAACTGACCGGCGTCGATTCCCTGAGAATACGGCCCTGCGGGAGAAGGCGCATTGCTGGTTATCAGCTGCTTTTTTTTCTGCATTCTTCCTCTTTCCTCCTTTTTGAAAAAATAGCATAATTTGGATAAGTCTTCCAGCATCTTATCCATGAATCTGTCATAATTATATCACATGCACCCCGTATGTCAACAAATTTTTTATCTTTTAAAAAAAATTTTTAAGATCTATCAAATACACTCCTGATCAGAAAAACCTCTCCTTTACGGTGGTTGACTTTCGCTTTTGCGCATAGTATAATAAGGGATAGCCATGTACCCGTAGCTCAGTTGGATAGAGCGTCAGACTCCGACTCTGAAGGCCACAGGTTCGAATCCTGCCGGGTACACCAAAGGTGCTGAAATCATTGTGATTTCAGCACTTTTTCTTTGTATAAAAGAAAAACCAGAACAAGATTCATTTCTCGTTCTGGTTCGTGATAATTATAGTCTGCGTCTCAAACCGATGTCATTGGACATCCGCCTGCGCCTCTCATTCAGTTCGCTCCGACGTAATCCAATGCGCTCTCATTCGGAATATTCGATTCTTCATAGAGCCTTGTCTTGTCCTCCGGCACCTCGTATCCGTACGAACCCGCATATTTTTCTACCGTGCTCATGCGATAAATGTACAGGCGCTGATACGGATCCTCTTAAATATAAGGCTTATAGTAATAGTTCTTTGC